>JAFDDR010000068.1 GCA_019310785.1 Deltaproteobacteria bacterium | reverse complement strand
GGACCTCCTATCTATCTGTAATTCCTGCAATATCGGAAATGATGTGATATCCATATCGTAAAGGGGGACTTTTGTTCCAAAACGATATATGATCGTTTAATGGAATTGGCCGGGCAATAAATCCGGGAAAGGAATGATTCACAAAATGGGATCTGAATCCGGTTTTGACGCAATCATAATAGGGTGCGGGATTGCCATTGCCGGGGCCTCGCTTGCCTATTTTCTTGCCGAGCGGGGCATGACGGATATTCTGATCCTCGAAAGGGAGGAGCAGCCGGGGTATCACGCGACCGGACGGGCCGCAGGGGTACTGGTGGAGCTGGACTTTGTCCCTTCTATCCTTGAATTGAAAATTTTAGGTGGCAAATTCCTTCGTAACCCACCGGACGGTTTTTCAGAATACCCGCTGCTTCGACGGTCGGGGATACTTATAATGTTTAAGGGGGAGCTGTGGGATTCGGTTCAGCAGATGATACCTGATCTGAAACAGGCGGGCGTAGTTGTGAATGTGCTATCTCAGGAAGAGGTCACGCCCATTATTCCGGTTGTATCTCCTGAGAATTTTGACGGGGCCGTGCTTTTGCCTGAAGACGGGCACATAGATGCAAATGAATTGTTATGGAGCTACATCCGCCAGGCCAGGCGTCGCGGGGCCCGGCTTCACCTGAAAGAGGCGGTCCTTGGGATAAAGGTGGAGAGTGGCAGGGTAAGCGGAGTAAACACGGCTGCGGGAGAGTATTATTCTCGACGTGTGATCAATGCATCTGGTGCGTGGGCCGGAAATATCAGGAAGCTCATAGGTCAAACCCCGGTCCGGCTTACACCCTATCGCCGCACTATCATAACATTTGCCGCTCCCGAGGGAATGGAAACCAAAGACTGGCCCCTGGCCGCCGACTTGACTCACGAGCTTTATTTTTCCCCTGAATCATCCGGTATGTTAGCCAGCCCCATGGATGAAGACCCAATGGAGCCCTGCGATGCCCGGCCCGATGAACTGGTAGTAGCGCAGACGGTCGAGAGGTTGAAGCAGCTCACACCAGGCCTGGCGCCTAAGTCCATCATTCACAAGTGGGCGGGGTTGAGGACATTTGCGCCCGACCAGGCCATGGTGGTGGGCGAAGATCCGGTTGTGAAAGGGTTTTTCTGGCTTTCGGGACAGGGCGGGTCCGGCATAGAGACCAGCGCAGCGGTCGGGCAAATCGCATCGGATCTGATTGTTGACGGCCACACCGAAGTGATGGATATTAAACCCATTTCTTCGATGAGGTTTGGCGAAACGTAAAGATCCAGGACCAGAGGGGATAATGGATAAAGAAGACATTAAAAGGCTTGGTAATGATCCGAGATTCATCAGTGGCATCCACAATTATTGTGATCGCTGGTGTGAACGCTGTCCATTCACGGCCCGTTGCATGAATTTTGCTATGGGCGAGGAGCAGTTTGCTGATCCCGAAACACAGGACCTGAACAACGAGGCATTCTGGGAAAAGTTATCAGAAACGTTTCAGGTAACCCTTGATCTGTTGAAAGAAATGGCAGAGGAAGCAGGGGTTGACCTTGATTCTCTCGATATCGAGGAAGCGAAAGAAGAAGAGAATTACAGAAAGGAAGTTGCAGAAAGCCACAAATGCAGTCGTGCAGCCAGAGCCTATGGAAAAACGGTGGACGAGTGGTTCGATTCAGCAATAGAGATGTTCGGACAAAAAGAAGATGAATCGGAAAGGCAAGCGCGGCCGGGGATACCGAGTATCGGCCCTCTTGCAGAAGATACCACCCTGGCAGACACCACGCAAGTAATCCGCTGGTATCAACACCAGATTTACGTCAAAATAATGAGGGCGGTCCATGGGAGCCTAAAAGAAGAATCGGAGGAACTTGATGAATTCCCCAGGGACTCGGATGGTTCGGCAAAAGTAGCGCTAATCGGTATTGACCGTTCAATCTCTGCGTGGGGTGAAATGCGCGGCTTTTTCCCCATGCTTGAAAATAGCATCCTCGATATCCTGGTACACCTTGAACGGCTCCGCAGGCAAACGGAAAATACCTTCCCGGCTGCCAGAGAATTTATACGACCCGGTTTCGACAAGGTAAAGCTGAACGGCTAACCGGTGTCCCTTCAAATTGGCCCTTTACAGGGTCCAGCCCAATGAACGCTGATGCTCTCAATGCCTTGACAAAGGTTCTGTGTCGATAATCATTTGATATAATTAAATATTTTTTTCCCATGACAGACATTTTTTTCTTGACTTTAGGTGGCCAAACTATTTAATGTATAAACTGACTGAGCGCTCAGTTAGTTTATACCAATATTTCAGGACGTGATATGTCCAAAAAACAAGCCATCCTACAAGTTGCTACCAAGCTCTTCTCAAAAAAGGGATTTAAAGACACCTCCATTGCTGATCTTGCCAATGTAATCGGCACGGCTCAAGGAACAATTTTTTACCATTTTAATAGCAAGGAACAACTCTTTCTCTCCGTTCTCAAGTCGGTTAAAGATGGCATTATAGAAGAATTCGAGAGATACCTCAGGGAAAGAGACTTTAAGATCGGCCTCGAAATGGCCGAAGGCGCCATCTCTTTTTATCTTTCTCTGGCCGGGACAAGGGAGGAGTGGTTCCTTATTCTTCATCGTCATGACGCATATGAATTAGCCGCGGTAAATAACAGTTGCAGGCAGAATCTCGAGGGCATTTACAACTCTATCCTGAGTATTTTCGAGAAAGCCGTTCTTTTGGGCCAGGATGACGGATCCATAGCGGACATGCCTGCCAGAAAGACCGCACTGATCATCTTCGCCATGGTCGATGGTCTGGTCCGTTTTAATACCTATAAACTTTACGATGCCGGCGCTCTCTATAACGAGCTTATATCGTCGTGCCGGAGAATACTTCAAAACAAACATCCATAGGAACAGGTAGATCCCATGCTGACAAGATTTTTTCCTTTTTTGGCCTGGTTCAGGAATTACGGACTTAACACTCTAAGAATTGACGCCATATCGGGGCTGACGGTTGCATTAGTGCTCATTCCACAGTCAATGGCCTACGCACAATTAGCCGGCCTTCCTGCCTATTACGGGCTATATGCCGCTTTTCTGCCGCCCATGGTCGCGGCACTTTTCGGTTCGAGCCGCCAGTTAGCCACAGGCCCCGTGGCAGTCGTATCACTTATGACGGCCGCGTCCCTTGAACCGCTGGCTACTGCCGGAAGCGAGGGCTACATAGCCTATGCCATAACGCTGGCCCTGATGGTTGGCGGATTCCAATTCATCTTAGGGGTACTCAGGCTCGGCCTTGTGGTCAATTTTCTCTCCCATCCAGTTGTCAACGGGTTTACCACCGCAGCGGCACTCATCATCGCCTCATCTCAATTGTCCAAGATGTTCGGCGTATACGTGGACAAGGGGGAACACCATTACGAGACTATTATCCGGGTCATCCAGGCCGCATTCCATTACACACACTGGCCCACGCTGATTATGGGCATATTTGCCTTTGCCATCATGTACGGGCTGAGACGGATTTCTCCAAAGATCCCGAATGTCCTTGTGGCAGTGGCTCTTACAACGATCATATCCTGGGCCATAGGTTTCCAGCAGAACGCCACCGTTAACATCTCGGCAATCGAGTCTCTTAAGGCCCCGAGGGCGCTCGAAAATTTCAACAAATCCGTTAATACCTTACCCTTGTTGGCGGAAGAGCGGTCAGAGGTGAATAAGACCTTAGACAAGGCCAGCAGTGGTCACGACATCGTAGGCGTACTCGACGCCGAGCACGATTCGAACGTCCTTGAAATCAATATCGAACGGATTAAGAAGGACATATATACGTACAGGACGGAGCTCAGAGACATGCTGTTTGAGGGCGTACGTTCAGAGGACGGTTCTCTTCACTTCTATCCCAAAGACGAGATACCCGACCAGGCCGATGGAGACGGCCGCACATGGCGGATTAAGGTCGGCAACAAGCCTCTCAGGACCGATAAACTTCTTATGACGGGCGGCGGCGCCGTGGTAGGCACGATTCCCCGGGGCCTCCCTTCCCTGACTATGCCTGAAATCAATTTAAGGGTTATCTTACACATGTTTCCTTTCGCGGCCATAATCTCTCTTTTGGGATTTATGGAGGCCATTTCAATAGCCAAGGCCATGGCCGCCAAGACCGGTCAACGGCTCGATCCCAACCAGGAACTTATCGGCCAGGGCCTTGCCAACATCTGCGGCGCCATCGGAAAAAGCTATCCCACTTCAGGTTCATTCTCCAGGTCGGCAGTCAATCTCCAGGCCGGGGCCATCTCCGGCCTTTCCAGCGTATTTACGAGTTTGGCCGTGGTAATCGTGCTCCTGTTTTTCACGCCGCTTCTCTACCACCTGCCCCAGTCCGTGTTAGCCGCGGTCATCATGATGGCGGTCCTCGGCCTTATAAATGTCTCCGGTTTTATCCACGCCTGGAAGGCACAATGGTATGACGGGACCATTGCTATTATATCTTTTATCAGCACCCTTGTCTTCGCACCGCACTTGGATAAGGGCATTACGATTGGGGTAGTCCTTTCCCTGCTTGTGTTCCTGTACAAGAGCATGAGACCATCGGTTGCAACCCTGTCAAGGGCAGAAGACCATGCACTGCGTGATAGCATGCAGCACGGGCTCAAGGAATGCAACTACATATCCATGGTCCGCTTTGACGGTCCGCTTTTCTTTGCCAATGCCAGCTACTTAGAAGACCAGGTTGCGGATATTATGCTCAACAAAAAGGACCTCAAACACATTGTAATCGTATCAAACGGCATTAATGATATTGACGCATCGGGCGAAGAGGTTTTATCATTGCTTGTTGACAGGGTCAGGAGCGCAGGGATTGATATCTCCTTATCCGGTGTGAACGAGTCTGTAATAAAGGTGCTGAAGCGCACACACTTTCCGGAGAAAATCGGTGAGGATCACATCTACTCAACCATGGAAAAGGCTATCAGCGCGATATATAATGAAACACACATGGACGGCAGAGAGGAGACATGTCCGCTCATGACCGTTTGTCATCTCGCCTGATCTCAAGGATAGAAAAGGGGGTTTTAAAATGGCTGTCATTACCATATTCAGCGGAAGCTTTTGTAAGGAAGAGCTTGTTATTCGGGAAGTAAATGCCAAGACAGGATACAAGCTGGTCACAGATAAGGAGATTGTGGCCATGGCGAGCAGGGCTTCCGGGATATCCGAGAGCAAAATCAGCCGGACCTTTTCGGCCAAGACCTCGGTATTTAACAAGTTCACACATGAAAAAGAACGCTCCATCGCCCATCTCCGGTTCGCTGTTGCCGAAATGCTTTGCAAGGACAATCTCCTTATTCCAGGATTTACGTCCCAGCTTATTCCTGAGGAGGTCACCCATGTGCTTCGAGTCTGCCTGATTGCTGATATGAAGTTCAGAACTTCGGAAGCCGTTAAGGAAGTCGGCTTACACGAAAAAGATGCCCTAAAGTTCATACAGAAGCATGATGGAGACCGTGCAGCATGGATCAAGACCCTATTTGGGAAAAATGATCCCTGGGACCCTGGGCTTTACGACATGATCATTCCGGTAGATAAATCGGGAATAGAGGAGATTGCGGCCCTGATCAAGGAAAACGCTGACAAAGATGTAGTCAGACCTACGGAGCGTTCCAAAAAGGCTGTTGATGACTTCCTTTTAGGGGCCAGAGTCGATGTGGCCCTGGCTGAAGAAGGGCATAACGTAGGCGTGAAGGCCAGGGATGGAGATATCACCCTGACAATCAACAAACATGTCCTGATGCTGAGCAGGCTTGAGGAGGAACTCAAGTCTATTGCGGGCAAGGTGTCCGGCGTCAAATCGGTTGAAACCGGAGTGGGATCAGACTTTTATCAGACGGACATCTATCGCAAGTACGATTTTGAGATGCCTTCAAAGGTCCTCCTCGTGGACGATGAGCGCGAGTTTGTCCAGACCCTGTCCGAGCGGCTGCTCATGCGCGATATGGGCTCTGCCGTGGCATACGACGGCGAGTCGGCCCTGAGCCTGGTCAAGGAGGATGAGCCCGAGGTCATGATCCTGGACCTCAAGATGCCCGGCATCGACGGCATCGAGGTACTGCGGCGTGTGAAGGAGACAAATCCTGAAATTGAGGTAATCATTCTGACAGGCCATGGATCAGATGAAGACAGGAAGGTGTGTATGGAATTAGGTGCATTCGCATATCTTCACAAGCCGGTAGATATTGATGTACTCAGTGAGACCCTCAAAAAGGCCAATGAGAAGGTACAGCTCAAGAATGATCAGATGAAGCATTAATGGAATTTGGGATATGTCGATAATTAATAGGATCAAACCGGAATTCTGGGATTATAGCGACGTGGCCTCAGGGTCTCATGAGCACCTTTTTGACTTCCGCCGTATGTGGAAACTGGCCGCCATCCTTACCGCCACGGTCTCCATTATCCCCCTTGTATTTCTCTCTACCCTGAATTATCACGTAACACAGAGTTCCATTGAGGCTGAAAAGCTTTCGCGCACCGCGCGACTTGTCTCCAATACACAGCGGACCATATTCTACTTTTTTGCCGAGCGCAGGTCAGCCCTTGAATTTATTGTAAAGGAAAACAGCTTCGAGGTCCTGAACACGCCGGGAGTCCTGGAGCAGATACTGAAAAATCTGAAAAACAGCTTTGGAGGCTTCACTGATTTAGGCCTCATTGACCCGTTAGGCAGACAGAGGGGCTATGTGGGCCCATTCAAATTGGCAGGCAAGGATTACAGTGACCAGAACTGGTACAGGGAAGTGATGAAGAATGGTGTTTACATAAGTGACGTCTTTTTGGGCTTTCGAAACGTGCCGCATATCGTTATTGCGGTGAAGCGCAGTTGCACAAATGGTTTGTGCTATGTACTCCGGGCCGATTTGGATATAAAAAAGCTGGACGATCTGCTTTCAAATATCGAGATGGCCGGCCGTGGCGATGCCTTTATGATCAACCGGCAGGGGGTCCTCCAGACGCCCTCTCTGTACCACGGCAAGGTCCTTGAGAAGGTATCCCTGCCCGTTCCGAAATATGCACTGAAGACGCAGGTTATCGAAGCCAATGACCCGGCAGGCGTCCCCCTTTTCATAGGCTACAGGTATATCAGCGATACACCCTTTATACTTATGGTGGTCAAACACAAAGAAATATGTATGATGTCCTGGTACAAGACCAGGATGAAGCTCATCGCCTTTCTTGGAATAAGCATTACAATAATTCTCATTGTGGTTGCTGGTATGGCCACCTACCTTGTAAACAAGGCCTATGTGGCGGATCAAAAAAGGATCATGACACTCCACCAGGTAGAGTACACCAACAAGATGGCCTCGGTCGGCCGCCTGGCCGCCGGTGTGGCCCATGAGGTCAATAACCCCCTGGCTGTCATTAACGAGAAGGCCGGTCTAATCAAGGACCTGGTCACCCTTAAGCAGGAATTCGGAGAAAACCCTAGGTTGCTCGGCCTTGTGGACTCAATCCTCTCATGCGTGAAACGGGCCGGAAACATCACTAAGAGACTCCTGAGCTTTTCGCGGAACATGGAGGTCAGCTTTGAGCCTGTTAATCTAAAAGAACTCATCGAGGAGGTATTAAGCTTTTTGACAAAGGAAGCGGAATACAGGTCCATTCGAGTTTCCCTTACTGCTTCTGATGACGTCCCACAGATTGAAAGTGACAGGGGAAAACTCCAGGAAATTTTCCTCAATTTGATAAATAATGCCTTTGCAGCCATGAGCGATGGCGGAAACTTAGGCATACAGGTCAGACAAAAGGAAACAGATAATGTTTCGGTTACAGTCGCAGACGACGGTTGTGGGATCTCCCAGGCCGACATGAATCGCATTTTCGAGCCGTTTTTTTCAACAAAGACCAAAAAGGGGGGCACAGGCCTTGGCCTTTCCCTTACTCAAAATTTTGTACGGGAAATTGGGGGTTCATTGAATGTTGAGAGCGTAGTGGGTAAAGGGACAACATTTACAATTACTCTGCCGTTCAAGATGCAAACAAAGGAGGGAGGGGACAAATGAAGGTTTTGTTAATAGACGATGAAGAGGAATTGATATCCACCTTGGCAGAAAGGCTGTCCTTCAGGGGAATAGAGGCGGATTGGGTAACGACCGGGGAGGAAGCCATGAAAAAAGTGGCGGCACAGTGCTATGATCTCGCTGTCGTGGATATCCGGATGCCGAAGATGAGCGGGCTTGAGCTAAAAAAAATAATGGCGGAGAAATGTCCCCGTCTGAAATTTATTTTTATGACCGGCCACGGATCGGAAGACGATTACAAAGAAGGCACGGCCGAGGCCGGAGCAGCATATTACTTAGTGAAGCCCGTCACTATCGAACTACTCATTGAGAAGATCAATGAGGCCTTAAGAGAGAAGGAGGCAAGCCATGAACAGTAAATGGGGATTAATTGGCGAACAAGGGCTTCAATTTTTCGGCAAAATGTCTGCTACTATCTCTCACGAAATCAATAACGCCTTGGCCATTATCAACGAAAATGCCGGGCTCCTGCAGGATTTCATTCTCATGGCAGAAAAAGGGATGCCCCTCGATCCGGAACGGCTGAATAGTTTAGCCGGAAAGGTGATACAGCAGATCCGGCGTGCGGAAGGGATTATCAAAAACATGAACATGTTTGCCCACAGCGTTGACGAATCCGTAAAAAGCATCAACCTGAGCGATGTGGTGGAGTTAATGACCGCTCTTTCCTGCAGGTTTGCCTCCATGCGTGGCGTGACAGTGGAACCGAAGCCTGCAACACTCCCTGTGACGATAACTACGAATCCCTTTTTCCTGGAAAACCTCATCTGGCTGTGCCTCGATTTTGCCATGGACGCGGCCGGCGCGGGCAACACCATAGACATTGTTAGCGTGAAAACGGAAACCGGCGCGCAGGTCAGGTTCGCGCAGGTCGAAGACCTTGCAAAAGCGCCGCTGGATAAGTTTCCCTCGGAAAGGGGAAAGGCCCTGTTAGATACGCTCAAAGCTGATCTCGTTTCCGATGCCGGGGCCGGCGAGATTGTCATTACCCTGCCTCGAAATATTGATATATGAATTTCTTCTGCCGGTTACGGAGAGGATTACATCACGCCACTCTAAAAAGGAGGACGATATATGAAAACAAGAGTATTGATGGTAGATGATGAAAAAGAGTTTGTCGAGACATTGTCAGAGCGTTTAATCCTTCGCGACTATGATGTCACAACGGCATTTAATGGTGAAGAAGCCATTGACAAAGTAAAAAATTACCTCTTTGATGTGATCATCTTAGACGTGCTTATGCCGGGCATGAGCGGGATCGAGACCCTGCGTGAAATAAAGAAGATAAAGCCCTTGATCGAGGTCATTATGTTGACCGGCAATGCAACCATGGAGACGGCCATCGAAGGGATGAAGCTGGGCGCTCTCGACTTCCTTCTGAAACCCTGTGAAACCGAGGCCCTGATAGCCAAGATCGACAAGGCTTACGCCAAAAAGGCCGAACAGGATGAACGCATCCGGGCGGCAAGAGTTGAGGAGCTTGTATCCTCTCCCAGGGCTGCTTTGAAAGAGTAGGAAGCCAAGGCTTAATCTCGCCATAGGCGGGATCTTCGACAAAAGGGAGGGAATTTTATTAGTGGTTTCATCCAATTAATTCCCTCTCCCCTGGGGGAGAGGGTTAGGGTGAGGGGGAAACCCGGATTTATTGAGAAGATACAATTAGTCTATATCCGGATGTAATATCGCATGCGTTGGTGTCCAAGACCAGAACATGTTTTTGACAAGAGAGTGTTGCAGGTTGGGACCAAAACAAACCATCCAAGAAATGGAAAGGAATATAATGGATCATTCGAAACCGGATATTATAAATGGCGACCAGGCATTGGAGAAATTACTCGCCGGCAACAGAAGATATATTGATTCAAGACAAAGGCATCCCAATCAGACTTCCCGGCGCCGGGCGGAGATATCAAATAGTCAGGAACCTTTTGCGGTCATATTAGGATGTTCAGATTCTCGAGTGCCACCCGAGGTGATCTTTGACCGCGGTATGGGTGACCTCTTCATTGTTCGCATTGCCGGCCATGTAATGAATGACATGATTTTGGGAAGTATAGAATATGCGGCAGACCATTTGCATACTCCCCTAATCATGGTGCTGGGACATTCTAAATGTGGATGCGTCACAGCCGCCATACAAGGCGTCAATGGAGAAGGACACGTTGCCTGTTTGACTGAAGCCATACGGCCGGCCCTGCTGGAAGCAAAAGATCAACCTGGTGATCCCGTGAATAATGCCGCCAGGGCCAATGCAAACATCGTTACGGAGCAGTTGAAACGTTCGAAACCTGTTTTGTCTAAGTTGGTAAGTGATGGCAAGTTGATTGTGGTTCCGGCATTCTATGATATAGACACCGGAGTTGTGGAAATTCTCTCATAGTTAACAGCAAAAAGGTGCCCAAATAAAACTCGTCCCTAATATTTCCAGTTGAAATTCTTCCCGTTTTCGGTTCTAATCAATTCAATTTCACTGGATCCACTCATGCGTAAGTCTGCTGCCATTATAGTAAATCCCGTGTCCGGACACGGAAGGTCCTTGCGAAAGGCCCAGAAAGTCCAACGGTTACTCGATCAATCCGGCCTTGATGTAGAGCTGCTTTTGACTGAGGCAGCACAGCATGGTCGAACCCTCGCTAATGAAATTGCGTCCTCTGTAGAGGTTCTCGTCTGCGTCGGTGGCGATGGCACCGTAAACGAGGTAGCTAACGGCCTTGTAGATGCCGGACAGGACACACCTATACTTATCATTCCCACGGGTACTGCTAACGTCATTTTTCGTGAGATAGGGCTTCCCGGTGACCTGGAATCACAAGTAAAATTGGCTATGGACAGCTCAGTCCGCCTGCTCGATTTAGGGCGAGCAGGTGATCGATTTTTCATTATGTGCGCAGGGGCAGGCTTTGACGCTGCCATCGTTGATACGATTTCGCAAACCCGTACCCAAAGCGGCATTAGCATGCTGAGTTACATCATGCCCACACTCCGGGAGACCTTCAGATACCCCTTTCCCCGCATGCGTGTAACCATAAATGGAAAAGATTTTGACGAAGGCGCGACATTCGTTGTAATCGCCAACATGCAACGCTATGGCGGCGTGTTTCACTTATGCAAGGACGCCTCTCCTGACGATGGTCTGCTGGATGTCTGCTGTCTCCATGGCACGAGAGTCCGGGATTTTGCACGCTACGCATGGGGCGCATTCCGGCAGAATCTTATGGATTATAATGACATAGCCTTTTATCGCGGAAAACAGATCAAACTGGAGGCCGATGAGCGGGTATTGGTCCAGGTAGATGGCGACAGAGGAGGCGAACTGCCCATGCTTTTTACCCTCATGCCGGGCGCAGTGTCGTTTTGCGTCGAGAAATAGTAATTTTGGGGCAGAAATTACAACAGGTGACTCTTATGCGATTGCTTTTAGTTGAAGATGATTTGAAGATAGCCTCCTTTATTTTAAAAGGGCTTAAAGAGTCGGGTTTTGCCGTGGACCATGCGGCAGACGGTGAAGACGGGCTCCATCTGGCCTTAAATGAACCTTATGATGCCGCTATCATAGATATCATGCTGCCCAAACTCGATGGTCTGACCCTCATTGAGGAAATAAGGCGGCAAAATGTTAATACACCTGTCATTATATTGAGCGCCAGGAGGACCGTAGATGATCGCATCAAGGGGCTTCGGACCGGGAGCGATGACTATCTTACCAAACCGTTTTCATTCTCAGAGCTTCTGGCACGCATACAGGCATTGATACGCAGGGCCAGCGGGGCTTCAGAGTCAACCAGCCTCGCGGTTGGCAATCTCACAATGGATCTTCTTACCCGTGACATTAAAAGAGGGGGCAAGAAGATCGAGCTACAACCACGTGAATTTTCACTGCTTGAGTATCTTATGCGAAACCGGGAAATGGTCGTTTCCAAAACCATGATCTTGGAACATGTCTGGAATTACGATTTTGATCCACAGACTAACGTGATTGAAGCGCATATATGCAAATTGCGCGATAAAATAGATAAAGGTTTTGGGATAAAACTGATTCACACCATCCGCGGAGCGGGATATGTACTTAAAGAAAATGTTTAACCTAAGGCACACCCTGGCATTCCGATTAACCCTCTGGTATGCGACAATATTTGCAGTTTCGTCTTTTTGCGCTTTTTTAGCCTTTTATCTCATCATTTCTTCCGTTATCCAGGGGCGTACGGATCAAGAGATTTTGAACGAAATCTCGGAGTATTCTTCTCTCTTATCCTTAAAGGGGATCGAAACGCTTAAGACCTCATTGTCCCTTGAAGCCGAATCCGAGGGAGTGAATAAGATATTTTTCCGTATCGCGACCTTGAAGGGGGAGGAGCTTTTCTCATCAAAGATGTCATCCTGGGGTGATCTGGGCATTGGCAGGACTGCATTGGAGAGTTTAAGAAACGGGGCCGACCATGTATTTGAAACACTGACTATTCCGGAATGCCAATACAAAGTGCGCATCCTATACGGCATTATAGGCCCTGCCAAAATTCTGCAAATAGGGCATTCCTTAGAGGACAATCAACGACTTCTTGACGTATTCCGGAGGATATTCGGTGGAACAATGACCGTGCTGATAATACTTGGCGCCATAGTCGGATGGTTTATGGCCAAGCGTGCCCTGGTTGGCGTTGAGGAGGTAACCCGAACCGCGACGGATATATCAAAAGGCGCCTTTGAAGAGAGGGTGTCCATAAAAGACAGAGGCGATGAAATAAACCGACTCGCAACGGCTTTCAACGTCATGCTGGACCGTATCAATGAATTAGTTGCCGGGATAAGAGAAATGTCCGATAATATAGCCCATGATTTGAGAAGCCCGATCACAAGAATTCGCGGAATAGCTGAAATGACTTTAATTACAAGCAAATCCATGGATGAGTACAAGGCCATGGCTACTGATACCATTGAGGAATGCAACCGCCTTTTAGAAATGGTGAACACGATGCTGGAGATCTCGGAAGCAGAGGCAGGGGCGATTAAACTTACAATGGAAAAGATCGATATGGCCGGGATAGTTCTGGATGCTTGTGAACTTTTCCAGCCGGCGGCCACGGAAAAAGGTCTGATGCTCACCTCCGGAATATCTAATACTGATAACTATTTTATCTATGGAGACATCCAGAGGCTTCAGAGAATGGTAGCCAATCTTCTGGACAATGCATTGAAATATACCCCGTCCGGGGGAACTGTTACGGCCTCTGTTACTTTAAATGAAGGACAGGTTGTCATGTCCGTAAGTGATACAGGCATTGGGATCTCCAAGGACGATCTGCCTCACATCTTTACACGGTTTTATCGATGCGATCAAAGCCGCTCACAGGCCGGTATCGGTCTGGGCCTCAGCCTGGCCCAGGCTATTGCCAGGGCCCACAGCGGCAATATCTCTGCCACAAGTAACCCCGGCCAGGGGACGAAATTCACTGTTACCCTTCCTCAATCGTCTCCTTCCAAATAATTGTATTCCGCTGTTTTATGCTAAAATTGATAACCTCGTGTCCAGATCAGTAATAAGTGTCTGAAAACACTGGATTTCGGCTTTCGCCTGTCGAAGATCCCGCTACTGTGTGCGGGGAATGACGGAAAATGGTGTTTTTTGACTTTTTACGAGATTGTCAACATTAACAAGAATTAATCTTCCGGTAATCCTTGCTTAACCTTCCGTAATATAAATTATGCCATAAAATCGTGGGAGTTAGGAAGTGAATCAATGGTAGTCATCATAGCAGTGCTCGCAATTACCATCTATTATGTAAAATCAACGAGCCCAAGACAAAATAATGAACAAAGCGATTAAGAATAAGTCTCTTCAATGCCGTCATATCCCCCAACAGAAAAGCCTTCCATACCCTAAAACCGGGTTATCTTTTTATGACACAGGAGTTTGCCAAGGAACAGATACAGTCTCAATAACATATCAGTGGATCTTTTTGATTTTTGGCTTTGTGACGATCACTTCAGTGGTTTATGGACTGTCGTTTTTAATTAATGATAAAATAGACTGGAAAATCCTGCTGTTCTTGAATCCGGATTCGCCCATTCCTGCCATCGATGCACTGATGATCCTTATCACGGATTTCTCAATAGCGAGCTTCGCGACCGTATTTGTCTTCTGGAAAATCGGCTACCGAATCTCAAAGCGTGCTTGGGAAGGCGGGAAAAAAGCCGAAAGATTTTTAAAAATCGTGGGGCTCATTTTTGCCTTGATTGCAGGTTCCGCATATTTTTGGGCGGGATATGCACATGCAGGCATATTCTTTCCTCTTGCTCTGTTTCTCTATATAGCATTTCGCTTTATTGCCAATACATTTACGCACTACAACAGGGAAGAACTTGACCGGATTAACCTCCTTTTCTGGATAACTCTTTTAGCGACAATACTTACAGAACTGGCCGCAGAGGAAATTATCAAGGATCTGGTAGCCCGTGCTCGCCCCCTTTCGTACATTTATGCTTTCTGCAATGGAGGTATTCGGAAAGTGGCAGATGAAATAGTAACAGGGGGATATTCCTATGTTCCCGGGCATTCATCCGTCTTTTTTGCCCTGACAACGCCGCTGATATTCTTTGTTTCAAGAAGGGCGGCCAAGGGGGGATTGTTGCTCTGGGCCACCCTCCACGCATTCACACGAGTATATCTCGGTGCCCATTTTTTTTACGACAGTTTGATAGGAGCGGGGCTCGGCTTTTCAATGGCGACCCTCGTTACGGGAATTTTCGGAGTGCAGGAGAACAAGGGAAGGGGAAATAATTCCATCATGCTTCCTGGTTCCGACATTAACAAAAATTAATCTTCCGGTAATCATTAGTTAACCCCCTAAATTGTAAAGTGTAAAACAAAAAACATGGGTCATCATATTTATTAACAGATCCTCAATGCCCTTAACGTAAAGCACATAGACGTTTACGGCACCCCTTTTGCCAAATGAGGAGATCTAATTCTTAAGGAAAGGATATGCACCCAATGAATCGCTATATTCCACTTATCCTGGCAGGGGTCCTTTTAAATGCTACAGCCCAGATCTTTATCAAGCATGGGATGAAGGCAGTCGGCAACTTTGCCTTTACGCTCAATAACCTTACTCCAATAGGCCTGAAAGTCGCGGTTAATCCTTATGTGCTTTCGGGCATGGCCTGCTATGCGGTGAGCATTGTGGTTTGGCTCATGGTTTTATCCAGGGTGGATGTGAGTTATGCCTACCCTCTGTTAAGCGCAGGATACATAGTAACTGCCGTGGCCGGAAAAATTCTTTTTGGGGAAACGCTTGGTTTTGACCGGTGTACTGGTATTCTGGTGATCTGCATAGGTGTTTACCTGATCACACGTAGTGGATGATAGGAAATGAAAGAATCAATGGAAGTCAAAAATGCCGGAAGATCTGCCGGGGAGAAATGAGAATTGAGAGATAGATTCCTGCCATTTTCGCGTCCCTCCATCACGGAAGAGGACATTGCCGCCGTTATCGAGGTCCTCCGTTCCGGATGGATCACGACCGGGCCGAAGAGTGCCGAGTTTGAACGGAAATTCTGCGAGTATGTGGGTTGCAAGGGAGCCGTGGCCCTGTCTTCGGCGACAGCCGGAATGCATCTCATGCTTCATGCGCTTGGCATCGGGCCGGGAGATGAAGTCATAACGCCATCTATGACGTGGGTCTCCACGGTCAATCACATCGTGCTTGCCGGTGCCACCCCGGTGTTCGCCGATATTGACCGGGATACATTAATGGTTTCCGGTGAGTCTATAAAAGAATGCCTTACCCCCCGAACTCGTCTGATTGTTCCCGTGCACTTTGCCGGCGCCCCGGCCCATATGGAAGTTATCCTACAGCTTGCTGATGACAGGGGTATCCCGGTTGTGGAAGACGCAGCCCACGCCCTCGGTACGGAATATATGGGTGAACGTATTGGCCGGAGCGGTTCCTCGATCTTTTCTTTTCATCCCATCAAGAACATTACCACGGGGGAGGGCGGGATGTTCTGCTCGGATGATCAGTCTCTCCTTGACCGCATTCGCAGGTTGAAATTTCACGGTCTCGGCGTTGATGCGTATGACCGCAACACGCAGGGTAGGTCTCCCCAGGCCGAGGTGCTGGAGCCGGGCTACAAGTACAACATGACGGACATATCAGCGGCACTGGGTTTGAGCCAGATGAAACGCATCGATGTATTCAACCGCAAGCGCAAACAACTGGCCCTGCAATACCGCGAGAGACTCCAAGAGGTCGATGAAATCCTACCCCTTTCAGACCCGTTCTATCCCATTAAACATGCTTGGCACCTCTTCATCGTCCGACTGGTTACGGGCAGGGCTGGAATGAGCCGGGATGATTTCATGGCTGAATTGGAAGAAAGAAATATCGGTACGGGGCTTCATTTCCGGGCCGTGCACATTCAGAAATATTATCTTGAAAGAATGGGCACTCACCTCGGTATGTTGCCCAATACCGAATGGAATTCGGACCGGATATGTTCTCTTCCTCTCTTCCCGGAAATGACCGGGGAAGATGTAGATGATGTGGTGGATGCGATAAAGGAGGTCTTGCGGAGATGATGTGCAACATAGAGGGACGGATAAAATGAAAACA
Source organism: Deltaproteobacteria bacterium (assembly GCA_019310785.1). Classification (GTDB taxonomy): domain Bacteria; phylum Desulfobacterota; class DSM-4660; order Desulfatiglandales; family Desulfatiglandaceae; genus JAIOSR01. The sequence goes on along the minus strand of JAFDDR010000068.1, from coordinate 2,822 downwards.
AAGCCGAAATCACTACCTGCCGGCGATCTCGTTCAGGTGAGGCAGGCAGGCGAAATCCAGGGCAATAAATCCGGCATATCTGTGGTTATTCCCGTGTTTAACGAGGAGGAAAATCTCGATGAACTCATAAAGCGATGCCTGGATGTATGCGAGGGTATGGGAAAGCCTTTTGAGATCATCCTTGTTGATGATGGCAGTATTGACGGCTCCCCGGAAAAAATCGCGGCAACGGCGGAAAAGGACAATGGAAAGGTCGTGGGGGTCGTTTTGAACAGGAATTACGGCCAGCACGCGGCGGTTATGGCCGGTTTTGCAGAGTCAAATGGTGATATTGTCGTAACCCTCGATGCCGATCTGCAAAATCCACCAGAGGAAATCCCGAAACTGATCCATAAAATCGAAGAAGGGTTTGATGTAGTCGGGAGTGTCCGCATAGCGAGACGCGACACCCTTTTCCGGAGGATTTCTTCTTTCGTGGTAAACAATGTGGCCCAAAAGGCCACCGGGGTGATCATGCATGACTACGGCTGCATGCTGCGGGCCTACCGCCGGCACATCGTGGAGGCAATGCTCAAGTGTCACGAGCGGAGCACCTTTATCCCCGTCCTTGCCAACACCTTTGCCCGAAAAACGACTGAAATCGAGGTGCGCCATGATAAACGCCCGAACGGCGACTCGAAGTACGGGTTATGGAAGCTGATCAACCTCCAGTTTGATCTGTTGACAAGTATGACGACCTTTCCACTCCGCCTTCTAAGTGTGCTTGGCGGGATCATATCGTCCATCGGGGTAGGTTTCGGCCTGTTTCTTCTAATAATGAGATTGATTCACGGACCCGAGTGGGCTGCACAGGGGGTTTTTACACTGTTTGCTATTCTATTCATCTTTATAGGCGCGCAATTTGTCGGGATGGGATTGCTTGGCGAATACATAGGCCGAATTTACCACGATGTGAGGGCACGTCCCCGCTATTTTGTACAGAAGGTTGTGGGCAGGAGCGATCTGGAAAAATGAAATGAAGGAGATGAAATGAAAACTGTAATTTTGGCTTATCATAACATCGGTTGTGTCGGAATTGAAGCACTGTTGCGGAACGGATTCGAGGTTGTGGCGGTATTTACCCACAGGGATGATCCGAAGGAGAACATCTGGTTTGATTCCGTTGCGAAACTTGCTGCATCCCGGGACATCCCGGTATTTGCTCCGGAGAATATCAACCATCCGATATGGGTTCGCAAGATTAGCGAGCTTGAGCCGGATATCCTCTTTTCCTTCTACTACCGCGACATGGTTGGACCTTCCATCCTCGATATCCCGCCGGCGGGATGCCTGAATCTCCACGGCTCCCTCCTGCCTGAGTACAGAGGAAGGTGCCCCATCAATTGGGTGCTCGTTAACGGCGAAAAGGAAACCGGTGTGACTCTTCATTACATGACCCCGAACCCGGATGATGGAGATATTGTCTGCCAGGAAAAAATCGTAATATCGGCCAAAGACACAGCACAATCGCTGCATGAGAAGATGACCGAAGCTTCCTCCGGGATGCTCAATGAGATACTACCATTAATTAAGGACGGAGCTGCGCCACGCAATCCTCAGGATCATGCAAAGGCAACATACTTCAGCGGACGGCATCCTGAAGATGGAGAAATAGACTGGCATAATACGGCGTCCGAAGTCAGGAATCTGGTCAGGGCCGTGACTCATCCTTATCCCGGCGCTTTTAGTCATGTAGGTGACAGGAAATGCATGCTCTGGATGGTGACAGAAGTGCCATTTAGCGGTGAAAGACTAACTCCCGGCACAATCGTTTCCACGGAGCCATTAACAATTGTCTGCGGGAATGGAGCTGTGCGTATTGACTTTGGCCAGCCGGAAGGGGGCATTTATATGACCGGCACACAGCTTGCGCACGAATTCGGTCTTATTCAGGGCATGACTTTTGGGCCTTGCGCAAGCAGCCAAGCCGGGGCGGTCAGAAAAAAGAGCATCCTCATCTTAGGTGTTAACGGGTTCATAGGCAATGCCTTAAGCAAACGACTCCTTGAGAGCGGGAAATACGAAGTTCACGGCATGGACCTGCATTCAAACTGTATTGAATGTCTCCTTGACAAGCCGGGATTCCATTTTGATGAAGGTGACATTTCTATTCATCGCGAGTGGATCGAATACCACATCAAAAAATGCGATATCGTGATCCCCCTTGTAGCCATTGCCACACCTATCGAATATACGAGGAATCCTCTCAGGGTATTTGAACTCGATTTTGAAGAGAATTTAAGGGTCGTCCGGTATAGCGTAAAATACGGGAAACGGCTCTTGTTTCCATCCACTTCCGAGGTGTATGGAATGTGCAACGAAGAGGTGTTTGATGAAGATAATTCCAGGTTAGTCTTAGGGCCAATCCGGATGCAACGGTGGATTTACTCCTGTTGCAAACAGCTCCTCGACAGGGTTATATGGGCCTACGGTCAGGAGAAAGGTCTCGGATTTACCCTGTTCCGGCCGTTCAACTGGATAGGTCCGAGACTCGACAGCCTCACGTCCGCTCGCATCGGGAGCTCGCGTGCCATCACTCAACTTATTCTGAATCTCGTGGAGGGGACTCCGATTCAGCTCATCGATGGCGGAGACCAGAAACGCTGTTTCACTGACGTATCGGACGGTGTAGAAGCCCTGTACAGGATTATCGAAAACAGGGACGGTGTGTGCGATGGCCGGATAATAAATATCGGCAATCCCGATAATGAAGTCAGTATCAAGGAATTGGCGGAGATACTGGTAGCAAAGTTCCAGGACCATCCCCTGCGTTCACAGTTCCC
>JAFDDR010000067.1 GCA_019310785.1 Deltaproteobacteria bacterium | reverse complement strand
CCCCCGGGAAAAAGCACAATAGCATCTGACTGCTTCAGAAAGGCCACTTTTCTGGTAAAGAAGTATTTATACATGATGTTTCGGGGGTGCCCTTCGAGGACAGGGTTAGACTTTTGTTCAAAAGGAAGCCGTATACTAACGCCGAAAGAGTGCTCAGTGCCAGCCCCTTCATTGACCGCCTGCATGATGCCAGGCCCCCCTCCCGTAATGACCATGTAGCCTGCCTCGGATAGCTTTTGCCCTAAATGACATGCCATCTCGTAAATGGATTCATCTGATTGGGTCCTGGCAGAACCAAAAACAGAAACCTTTCTCACCTTGTCGTAGGGGCCGAACACTTTGGCAGTGAACCGCATCTCCTTCAAGGTGGAATTCATAAGCTTCAGGTCGGCCCTTTCATTGTTCTCCTGGCCTGCCTTTAGTGAAGCCAGGATCATCTCTCGCACAATTTCCGGCTGATTGATATCCCCCACAAGTTCAATTAACCGGTCGATAGCCTCATCGGCTGGGCCGTTGGTTTTAGTGAAATGAAGTTCCATGTGTGAGTTTGCCTCTGAAAAGGAGTTTTCTATGTTTTTTGAATTTTTTATCTTACTTCAACGGGCAACTGACAACGTTTATAAATTAACCAGGTTTTGTTTATTACTATTATTCATTATATAATAATACCAAAACAGTGTCATTCAAATAAAATGAAAAGGGGGACGGCTCTACGCAGTGACCTTAAGCCTTTTCTCTTTGCAAGTAATGTCATCGGCACAAACTGCCTTTTAATTCTTATCATCCCCATTGTTAATTTAGTTTCTGAGGGAGTCCCTTCTTTCGCTTTTGAACGCGGGATAGACTTCGAGATCAGGTTAATGATATTGTGTCATGAGTCTTTTTGGATTTTTCGCGTAAAGGTTTTTCCGGTCTGGCGCGTCTAAAGACTAAAGACAGGATTGAACGGAATGGAAAGCTTCAGCGACATGGAACTTGTCGAACGCGCGCAGGGGAGTGATTCGAGCGCTTTCGAGAATCTGATCACGCGGCACTATATGACCGTTTACCGGGCCGCATACCGCTGGTGCGGCGTCAAAGAGGATGCCGAAGACATCACCCAGGAGGTGTTCATAAAAGTGGCCCGGAAGTTTAAAACCTTTGCCGGAAAATCTTCGTTCAAGACATGGCTTTACCGGATCACCGTCAACACAGCCAAGGACTTCGGCAGAAAGCGTTCTACCCGTAGAGCGTACGTGAAGGCCTGGAGTGCTGAAACCCGTGAAACCGTTACCAACCCGGGGAAAGATGTGGATTTGAGTACCGGTGAGCTCTATGCGGCCATCGCGAGGCTGCCATCGCGGCAAAAGGCTGCGGCCCTGCTCGTCTGGGCCGAGGGGCTCACACACAGGGAAGCCTCCCGGGTTCTGGAGTGCTCCGAGTCCACTGTTTCCGCACATGTCTTCCAGGCAAGGGAAAAACTCAAAAAACTTTTTATTGAGAAACAATGATGGATAAAGAGATTCAGAAGAAGCTGAAAAACCTTACGATTCCGGAGCCGGATCAGTCGGCCCCCGACAGGGCCATGCGGGCGGCCTTAGAGGAATTCGACCGAAACATGAAGATCCGAGCTAATTTTTCTAAAGGATTTTCAGGGCCTGTGCGTCTACTGGGTAAAATCTTTCGAGGAGGTCATACCATGTTCAAGCCAGTAGCCGTAACCGCCGGAGTCAGTCTCGTTTTGGCCGTCCTGATCACGGCCATTGTTATTCCTCAATTTTCCGCGTACCGGATGTCTTCCAGGTCGAAGCCCACGCAGGCGCCCGCCCCCGGCCTGGACACGTTGCAGGCCCCTGCTGCCGGAAACATGAAGAGGTCACATCCTTCCGTTGCCATGCAGAGGAAAGCCGGGTCCGTTCCCTACCGGCTGCGCCTGGGCGAAGAGAGAGAAGGGGCCGGTCGCCTGCCGCAGGAATACGTTGGCAGGGACCGTTTCGAATATCATTCTCCGAATCCGGTGAAGCGCACCGCTGAGGAGCCGGTTTCGACTTTTTCAGTGGACGTGGACACGGCATCGTACTCCTTTTGCCGAAGGGCCCTTCAAAACGGTCACATGCCCCCCATGCATGCGGTTCGAATCGAAGAAATGATCAACTATTTTGACTACGATTACCCTATGCCGGCGGATCGGTCGGCCCCGTTCCGGCCGACGGTTTCGGTATTTCCCACTCCCTGGAACCGGGATACGCTGCTTCTGCACATAGGTATAAAGGGATTTGAACTGATGCCGGAAAAACGGCCCCGGGCCAACCTGGTTTTTCTCGTCGATGTTTCCGGCTCAATGAACATGCCTGACAAGCTGCCACTCCTGAAGAACGCCCTCAGGATGCTGGTAGAGACCCTTGACCCGGATGACACAGTGGCAATGGTCGTATATGCGGGAGCAGCGGGAACGGTGCTGGAACAGACTAAAATCCGTCAGAAGGGAAAGATCTTAGCCGCCTTAGACAAGCTTAGCGCAGGCGGTTCAACGGCGGGAGGGGCGGGCATTCGAAAGGCGTATGCCTTAGCCGAAGCGAACTTCGATCCCAGGGGAGTCAACCGTCTGCTCTTAGCCACGGACGGCGATTTCAATGTGGGCATCCGTGATCCCGAAACGCTCAAGAATTTCGTGGAGAGAAAGCGCAATAAGGGCATTTATCTCTCAGTCCTGGGCTTCGGGCAGGGCAACTACAACGATGCGCTCATGCAACGGCTTGCCCAGAACGGAAACGGCAACGCCGCCTACATCGACACCCTGAACGAGGCCCGCAAGGTCCTTGTTGAAGAAGCGATATCCACCCTTTTCCCCATAGCCAAAGACGTGAAGATTCAGGTGGAATTCAACCCGGCAAGGGTGGCCGAATACCGGCTGATCGGCTATGAATCCAGGCGACTTCGACGTGAAGATTTCAACAACGACCGGGTGGACGCGGGCGAGATCGGTGCCGGTCACAGCGTCACGGCCATTTACGAAATAACGCCGGTGGGCAGCAGCGCACGCCTGATCGACGACCTGCGGTACGGCCGGCCGGGCTCCGGGACGGGGGATACGGGTGAGGCGGAAGAGTATGCGTTTCTAAGAATCCGCTTCAAGCTGCCGGATTCCGACCAGAGCCGACTTATGGAAACGCCGGTGGGCAAGCCGAGTGAGTACGCCGCTATTGGGGATGCGCCCGGAGAAGCCCGTTTTGCAGCGGCCGTGGCCTCTTTCGGCCAACTCCTCCGCGGAGACCCCTATCTCAAGGATTTTTCCTGGGACGATATCATAGACCTGGCCGAACCTGCACGGGGCAGGGACCGTTTCGGCTACAGGACGGAGTTCCTCAACCTCGTTCGTCTGGCAAAGACGGCACGGGCCATGGGGGACCGGTAGTGCGGAGAAAATTAGTCCGCCCTCCGTAGCATAGCTACTGCGGAGGACGGGCGCGGGAATGACAAAGGATGCCATTCATCCCCGCCACAAATGTTAATACTATGCTCGCTTTTTTCATAAGCACCTGCCGGCATGTAATCCTCCTACACTCCTGGTACTCCTTTTTTTCCGGCAAACTTCTCCTTATTTCCTTTTCGGGTTGTTATTGAGCGGCAACACCTGTTTTATTGAACTTTTGAGTGTAGAGTCGGCTTTGCCTTGACGGTTGCGTGAACGAAATGGAAAAACGGGCTGATCTTTATATTTTCATTCCGTACCATTTCCTGCCCCTTCGGTTAAATCCAATAGAGAGAATAGACCTGCCGTCTCATCAGGAAGGAACTTAAGGAGGTTTTAAGGAAAAAGTTATTCTTCACACCGGAACCTTTCCGGGTATCGCGCTATCCGGTCCAGCCATTCGTCTCTTACCTTCCATTTATAGGGGACTTTCCGGGTCGCTGTCTCGAACATTCTTCGATTGATTTTCCATGTATAATCGAGAAACTCACCTGTCATCTTTTCAACGTAAAAACTTAAGGGCACACTTTCCATAGCAATTAGGGCCAAGCGTGGAGTCAGACATATCACAGGTTTTGTGGAGAATGATAGTTCCACCTTAATTCCAGATATCGCAGGTTGCATTATCAAATTTTAAGATTAGATCGAAGCACTGTTATAATTTGTTTCGTAACCTACCTCCCTTTCTTGACCTCGACCCGTTCATAAAATACCTTGCATTATGATAAAATTTCTTGTATCTGATAAAGCATGGAGAGAATTCTTGCGAGCTGGATTGGATTCACCGATATCCGTGCAGCCAAAGGTGTTGAAAAGGATGGTCTCGGACCTATTTGCCAGGCAATCCAGGCAAAGGAATTTGATGAGATCAATCTAATCAGCGATCTCCCCCCTAATGACGCAGACAACTATATGAATTGGATAAAACCTTTCACCAAAAGCAAAATTGTCTTGCACGTCGAAAAATTAAGGGGCCCTACAAATTTCGGAGAAATCTATGAGGCAGCTGCAAGAGTTATAACCGATGTTCAATCCCGACACGGAAAAGGCATTTCCCTATCCTTTCATCTCAGCCCCGGAACACCGGCCATGGCCGCCGTCTGGATTATTCTTGCCAAGACGCGTTTCCCAGCAGAACTGATCGAATCTTCACCCCAGGAAGGTGTAAAAACAGCGTCCGTTCCTTTTGATATTTCAGCAGAGTTTATCCCGGATCTTCTCCGTGGGCCTGATAATAACTTGGAGCGTCTTGCGGAAGGTCTTCCCCCAAATGCGCCTGAATTTTCTCATCTTATTCATCGAAGCAATGTGATGAAGAGAATTATCCTTAAAAGCCAGCTTGTTGCTCCTCGCTCTGTACCTTTACTTATTGAGGGTGAATCAGGCACAGGAAAGGAACTCCTTGCCCGGGCCGTTCATAACACAAGCACTCGCAGGAAAGGGCCGTTTATTGCCGTAAACTGTGGTGCGATTCCAAATGATCTCTTGGAATCAGAGCTCTTCGGTTATGAAAAGGGTGCTTTTACTGGCGCGGATAAACAAAAAATAGGGTATTTTGAAGCAGCTAATGGAGGCACCCTTTTTTTGGATGAGATAGGTGAACTACCTGCCTCTGGACAGGTAAAGCTTCTTAGAGCACTTCAGGAAAATAAAATCAATCGACTTGGATCAACCCAACCAGTAAAATTTGATGCCAGGATCTTTGCCGCAACCAACCGGGACTTGATAAATGAAATTGCGGAAAATAGATTCAGAGAAGACCTTTTCTATAGAATTGCTGTGGCAATTATCAAACTCCCTCCTTTAAGGGAACGTGCCGGAGATATTGGCCTGGTAATTGACGCACTTCTCAAGCAGATAAATAACGAGGGTAAGAATGATCCCGGATATATACATAAACAAATTTCTGCCGGAGCCAAAAATCTTATGCTTCAATATGAATGGCCGGGCAACGTACGGGAGCTTCAAAACACTCTAATGAGAGCTGCGATGTGGTCAACAGGCGAAGTCATTAGCCTTGAAGATATCAAGGAAGCCCTGATACCGATCTCCCTTTCCAGGGAAGACAGCCTCCTTAACAGGCCCATTAAGGATGGTGTTAATTTGCCGGAACTTATGGATAAATTGGCACAACATTACTTGAAAAAAGCCGTGGATGAATCAAACGGGAATAAGACAAAGGCTGCCCTGCTCGTGGGGTTGCCCAGTTATCAGACCTTTACAAACTGGATGAAAAAGCACAAAGTAGCATAACATTGGCACAGGTGTTGCTACATCCCTGGGCATGAACGGAATCATCATGAAATCTGTGAATTTTGAGTTTCTTAGGGATAAATGGCCTGAACTCGCGATCCTTGGCGGATTCGCTGAACAATACGCCTGGCCTGACCCTGAGAGCGCTCTGGTTAAACTCCGATCATTTGTAGAAGCCATGATCCACAGGTTTTATGATGAAAACAATATACCAAAACCGATTTCAGATTCGCTATTCGAACTTCTCAATGCAGATGTTTTTAAAAAAGCAGTCCCTGCAGTAGTCCTCAATACATTCCACAACATCCGTCTGGCCGGTAATAAGGCAGCTCATAGTGAATTGAGCCCTCGATTCAGCGTAATGGATCTTCTAAAAGAGGCTTTTGATCTTGGTTGGTGGTTTTTCATCATTAACGGAGGAAAACAGGATAATTACTCCGCTTATACGCAGCCCGAAAAATTCACCACTGAATACGAAAATGCTGAGGCACTAAAAGAGCAAAAACGATTAATACAGGAAAAACTCGCGGCAAAAGAGATAGAAATGCGGGCTCTGCTGGATGAGCTGGAGTCGGTCAGATCTAAAACCTATGCCGCACAAAAAAAGGTAGAAGAGCTTGAAGCCCTTCTACATACAGGTAAGGCTGCCGCCGATGTGCTGGGATTTGATGAGGCAGCCACCCGCAAACGATTAATAGATAATGAGTTGGCTTCCGTTGGATGGGATGTGGGGGCCAACGGTGCCAATACTTCCGAGGTGAGACAGGAAGAACAGGTCTTGCACCAACCTACTGAAACAAAAATAGGCTATGCCGATTACGTGCTTTGGGACGATAACGGTTTGCCACTGGCTGTTGTCGAGGCAAAAAAAACAGCAAAGAAGGCGGAAATTGGTCAAGAGCAGGCCAGGCTTTATGCGGACGGTCTGGAGAAGATGCATGGCCAACGTCCGATCATCTTTTACACCAATGGCTTTGACATTTTCATATGGGACGATGCCCAGGGCTATCCTCCAAGACCACTTTATGGTTTCTATTCAAAGGACAGCCTGCAGTATCTTATGTTTCAGAGGAAAAACAAAGTTCCGTTGAATCAATTCTCTCCAAAGATTGAGATCGTGGATCGGATGTATCAGATCGAGGCAATTAAAAGGGTAAATGAAAAGTACTCCGCCAAACGTCGCAAGGCATTACTGGTTCAGGCTACAGGAACAGGGAAAACACGAGTTGCAATAGCCCTTACCGATCTGCTGTATAGAGCCAACTGGATCATGCGGGTTCTGTTTTTATGCGACCGCAAGGAACTCAGGAAGCAGGCCAAAAACACCTTTAACGACTTTCTTAACGAACCGATGACCATAGTTTCAGCCGGGACTGCCAGGGACAGAGACAAACGGATTTATCTTGCTACTTACCCGGCCATGAAAAAGATCTACCAGACATTTGATACCGGTTTTTTTGATCTGATCATTGCCGACGAATCTCATCGAAGCATCTATAACCGATACCGTGACATGTTTCGATATTTCGATTGTCTTCAAATCGGTCTTACAGCAACCCCGGTGGATTTCATCTCCCGAAACACTTTTCAGATGTTTGACTGCGAGGACAGGACACCCACGGCCTATTACTCCATGGATGACGCGGTTGAAGAGAATTATCTCGTTCCTTTTGAAGTATATGAACACACGACAAAATTTCTCAGAGAAGGGATAAAATATAAGGACCTGACAAAGGAGCAGATCAAACAGCTCGAAGAAGATGGCGAAGAACCTGAATTTTTCAACTATGAGAACCACCATGTGGACAGGCAGATTTTCAACCGTGATACCAATCGGGCTATCCTGCGCAACCTGATGGAAAATGGAATCCGGGAGGAAACCGGACAGTACCCGGGGAAATCGGTTATCTTTGCTCGCAATCACAATCACGCCGTGCTGCTCGCCGAGGTCTTCAACGAACTATATCCCCAATACGGTGGTAAATTCTGCCGAGTAATCGACACTTACGATCCCCGAGCAGAACAGTTGATCGATGACTTCAAGGCCGGTAAAGAGAATTATCCCATGATAGCCATTTCGGTTGACATGCTGGATACGGGTATCGATGTTCCTGAAATCGTTAATCTTGTGTTCGCAAAACCGATAAGGTCTATGGTCAAATTTGAACAGATGATCGGAAGGGGCACCCGACTATGCCCGGATCTGTTCGGACCAGGAAAGGATAAAACCCAGTTCAGGATCTTTGATCACTGGGGTAACTTTGGGTTTTTTGAAAAACAGTATAAAAAAGCAGAACCAGGCATTTCCAAGTCCCTCATGGAACAGCTTTTTGAGGCCAGGTTGGAGTTGTGCCGAACAACCCTGGATCAGGGAAAACCGAAAGCTTTTGATCTGTTGGTCCCGCTTATCAGGCAGGATATTGAAAGGCTTTCTGAGGATACTATAAGTGTCAGGGAAAAATGGCGTGAAAAACGCGCGGTTTCAAGACCCGAAATCCTCAAGCAATTTTCTCCATCAACAGAGCAGACTCTCCGCCTTCAGATAGCGCCGCTCATGAAATGGGTAAACATACATGGTCATAAGGATGCATACCGTTTCGATCTCCTTATAGCCGACATTCAAACCGAGCTGTTAAGAAAATCAGGTCGGTTTTCGGATCTAAAGGACAAAATACTGAATTGGATCAGCCGTCTTCAAATGCACCTGAACCCTGTTCGGGAGAAAGCCGATACTATCAACCAGATAAAAGACAACCATTTCTGGCAGACTGTATCAGTAGAATCCCTTGAAAAGATGCGTAAGGATCTCAGGGGTATCATGAAATACACTGAAAAGATGATCTACGAACCCGAACCCCCAAAACATATCGATGTTCAGGACGTGGATGTGGAGTATAAACGGATTCCACAGTCCCTTAAGTTCTCCGATATGCATGGGTTTAGGAAAAAGGTGCAAGAGGCCTTACTTAAGGTGTTTGATGAAAATGAGACACTACAGAAAATCAAGGCGGGTAATCCTGTTTCAAATGCGGACCTAATGGCCTTGACCTCTCTTGTTCTCACGCAAAATCCGAGTGTGGATCAGGATGTGCTAAAAGAGTTTTTCGACACTGCAACGCCCCTTGACCATGCCATCCGGAGTATCATAGGTCTGGATGCCGATGTGGTAAATGAAAGATTTGTTGAATTTATTGCTGCTCACCCGGCCCTGACTTCCACTCAGATCAGTTTTCTTAATCTTCTTAAAAACCACATAAGTCGTTATGGCTCCATAGAAATCGATCAGCTCTATGAACCACCCTTTACAACACTGCATAGTGACGGCCTGGATGGAGTGTTCATTGATGAAGATATGGTTGAAGAGTTGATCAGAATCATTGATACTTTCCGGCCAAAGGCTACAGTCCCAAAGGAAAGGCCCTATGACATCCACTAACAAATATCCCCAATATCTGGACCAACCTGAGTCCCGTCGACTGGAATTCAAGGAAAGCTTTCCAAAGGGCGAACAGGTGGCCCGGACTGCCGTAGCCTTTGCAAACGGGGCCGGTGGGAAGATCGTCTTCGGGGTACAGGATGAACCTCGAAAGATTATTGGCATCCCCGAGGAAGCGCTTTTTTCCATTGAAGAAAAAGTCACCAGCAGTATTTTCAATCAGTGTGCGCCCGCCATCGTACCCGAGATCTATCTCCAGTCTGCTGCCGGAAAGACGCTCCTGGTCGTCGAAATCTTTCCCGGTCCCCACAAACCCTATTATCTCAAAAAGCCCGGCAAACAAACCGGCACCTATATCCGTGTGGGGTCCTCCAATCGAAAGGCCTCTCCAGAGAGCATCGAGGCCCTGGAGCGACAACGGCGTAAGGTCTCATACGATTCCCTGCCGGTCCATGGCTGTCCGATGGAGGAGGTGGACCTGTCCGGGTTCGAGAAAGCCTACCGTGCCCTTACTGGCAAATCGATCGGGACTACCCAGCTTCAAAACATGGGACTTTTGCACCCCGAACGAGACCGGGTTCTGCCGACCCATGCGGCCCTTCTGCTTTCCCGGTCGCCGTCTAAAAAGCGATTCTTTCCTTATGCCAAGGTGGAATGCGCCCGTTTCAAGGGTACGGATAAACGGGTCTTCCTGGATCAGGCAACAGTCGACGGCCCTGTTCACGAGGCTGTTGAACCGTGCATGGCCTTTATCAAGAAAAACATCGCCCTGGGGGCCACCATCGGCGAAATCTACCGGCAGGAGCGGTGGGAATATCCTCTGGAAGCTGTCCGCGAGGCACTGATCAATGCCATTATCCATCGGGACTACGCCATTTTAGGCAGCGACATAAAGGTAGCCATTTATGACGACCTGCTGGAGATCACCAGCCCGGGTCCTCTGCCGGACACCCTGCCCATCGAGGAACTGGGGACGGGCCGGAGCGAAATCCGAAACCGTGTCCTGGCCCCCATATTCAAGGACCTCAAGCTCATCGAGGCCTGGGGCAGCGGCATCCGGAAGATGCGCGATGAACTGGCAGACTACCCGGAAATCGAACTGAAATTGCAGGAAGCAGGGCATGCCTTTCAGGCGCAGTTCAAGAAAGCGAAGTCCTTTTCCACCCGCTCTGCTATTCGGACAAGTACCGGACATGAACCGGACATGAACCGGACATGGATTGAAACCCAACCGGACATGCTTAAGATTCTTGATTTTTGCAAAGCAAGCCGGTCGGTAAAGGAAATCATGCACTTCCTCGGGCTGAAGCATCGGGAAACATTTCTGAACAATTATTTGCACCCGCTTATTCAGGAGCATCTCATATCCATGACCGTGCCGGACAAGCCCAAAAGCCCGAAACAACGGTATGTGATTACGCCGAATGGATTAGAGATGCTTGGCCATGATTCCCAGAACAGGTAGGGAGCAGCGTTATCATGACCAGGCTTCAAGGACCTCAAAAGACAAACGCAGACGGGCGCAGACATATTTTTTTAATTCATGCCCGTCGAAGCGTAGCATAGATCCCGCTATCGGGGAAGGGCATGACCCGAAATAATCGGACAAGTCGACCGGCAATTAGTCTGCGAGTATCCGCGGCAGTCTGCGGTTAAAAAAGGAGTTTTAAAATAAATGATTACAGGTGAATTACGAAATCAAGTAGATAAACTATGGACCGAATTCTGGACCGGAGGCATCACCAACCCCCTCATGGTCATTGAGCAGATCTCATTTCTCATGTTCGCCCGTTTGCTGGACATCCGCGAAACACGTGAGGAAAAGAAATCAAGGCGTACAAAGAAATCCTTCAAGCAAATCTTCCCGGAAAATAAACAGGACTTGCGATGGTCCCACTTTAATAAAATGACCCCGGCAGACAAGATGCTGGTACATGTCCGCGACAAAGTTTTTCCCCATTTCAAAGAAGTAATTCTAAATGGCGGTGCATTGGGCGAATATATGAAAGACGCACAGCTCATGATCCAAAAACCGAACCTCCTTGTCTCAGCCGTAAACATGATCGATAAACTCCCTTTGGCAGAAGGCGATACAAAGGGTGATCTATACGAGTATCTGCTCAGCAAACTAACTACGGCAGGCATCAACGGGCAGTTCCGCACTCCACGCCATATTATTCGAAAGATGGTGGAAATCATCGATCCCCGACCTGAGGAGACCATAGGGGACCCGGCTTGCGGCACAGCAGGATTTCTGATATCGGCCATGGAATACCTGATGGAGACATACACATCTCCAAAAGCCATTATAAAGGATGATGATGGAAGCATACATTATACCGGAGACAAGCTGGTCCCCTACATGGAACATATACAGAAGAACATGTTCAACGGTTTTGATTTTGATATAACCATGCTCCGCATCGCATCAATGAATTTGCTTCTCCATGGTATAAATGCCCCTGATATTCATTATCAGGACACACTGAGCAATGGCTTTCCTGACCGTTTCCCCAAATTCGCCAACGAACATTTTAACGTTATCCTGGCAAATCCGCCCTTTAAAGGCAGTCTTGACTATGAAGATGTTCATTCGTCACTATTAAGCAAGGTCAAAACAAAAAAGACCGAACTCCTTTTTGTGACCCTGATTCTGCGCATGCTCAAGATGGGTGGCCGCTCTGCTACCATCGTGCCGGACGGAGTCCTTTTCGGCTCCTCCAAGGCCCACCTGGCGCTGAGAAAGACGCTTATAGATGAAAATCAGCTCGAGGCGGTAATATCACTCCCTTCTGGCGTATTCAAACCCTATGCTGGCGTCTCCACGGGTATCATTGTCTTTACCAAGGGTGGTAGAACTGATAACGTCTTTTTCTATGATGTACAGGCTGATGGCTATTCTCTGGACGATAAACGGGTGCCGCAGCTGGATAAGAACGACCTTCCAGACATGTTGGATCGGTGGCGAAACCGTGACCCGAAAAAAGACACGGACCGGACGGCCAAGGCGTTTTTTGTACCGGTCCAGGAGATCCGGGACAAAAAGTATGACCTTTCCATCAATCGGTACAAGGAAATCGTTTACGAGGAGGAGGAATACGATCCACCGCTGGAGATCCTTGCGAGGATGAGAGAATTGGAAGCGGAGATCATGAAGGATATGGAAGAGCTGGAGGGGATGTTGGGATGAACACTACTTTACCATCGGCATGGCGATATGCGAAGATTGGTAAATGTTGTACCATTGTTTCAGGGGCAACTCCCCGTCGGAATGTACCTCAATACTGGGGAAAGGACATTCCTTGGGTTACTCCAAAAGATTTAAGCAATTTGGAAGGCCCAGTTTTGAAGGATACTCCCGAATACATTTCTAAAGAAGGATATAGGAGTTGCTCGGCAACAATCCTCCCCAAAGGATCTATCCTTTTTAGTTCTCGAGCACCAATAGGCCTTGTTTCCATAGCTGGAAGAGATATGTGCACTAACCAGGGCTTTAAGAGCCTAATCCCCGGTCAAGATGTTTATTCTGGCTATCTGTATCATTGCATGAAATGGATGGCCCCTAAAATTGCTGACATGGGGAATGGCGCTACTTTTAAAGAAGTCTCAAAGGAAGTGGTCAGTAGAGTAGAAATCCCCCTTCCGCCCCTCTCCGAACAAAAACGCATCGCCGCCGTCCTCGACAAGGCCGATGCCATCCGCCGGAAACGGCAGGCAGCCATCAAGCTCGCTGACGAATTCCTCCGCGCTGTCTTTTTAGACATGTTCGGCGACCCTGTCACCAATCCGAAGGGGTGGGAGGTCTACCCAATAATGGATCTTGGAAAAGTAATTACGGGCTCTACCCCATCTTCACAAAAAGATGGAATGTTTGGGGGTAAAATCCCCTTTGTTACACCTGGAGACTTGGAGAGTGATTCCGACGCTAAACGGTATGTTACAGAGGAAGGGGCGAAAAACTCGAGAACCGTTAGGGAAGGCGCCACGCTCGTTTGCTGTATTGGTGCGACTATTGGAAAAGTTGATATGGCACAATCATTTTGTGCTTTTAACCAACAAATTAATGCCATCGAATGGGGGGATTCAGTTGCCGATATATATGGTTATTGGGCAATGCGCTTCTTGAAATCGCTTGTGATAAAAAAGGCTATCACAACAACCTTACCTATCTTGAAGAAATCACTATTTGAGACTATAGAAATACCTTTGCCCTCTCTTGATTTGCAGAAAAAGTTTGAAAGCGTTTTTTTAAAGCACCTTAGCGGTATTAATTTGGAAAAAGCTATGCTTGAACAATTGGAATTGTTATTCCGCTCCCTCATACAACGTGCATTTCATGGAGAATTGTAATGGAACCCGGTACCATGGTACGCTTAAAAGCCGACCCCGGCAGAGTCGGTGTAACAACTGGAAAAAGTAAACAGATCGGCCCTGATATCCGTTGGCATGTCGCTTTTCCTGATGGGAAAGAATTCCATAAAGAAATCCATTTAGAAGTGATTCAGGATGATGATGAGCATCCTATTGATTTATTAC
>JAFDDR010000066.1 GCA_019310785.1 Deltaproteobacteria bacterium | reverse complement strand
TGTAATCAACCATGCGTTTCTGGCCCTCGCCATCGAGGCAGGAGTAACCTGCCCTACCGTGGATGCGGCAAAGGTACGCCAGGCAATCCTGGCGACTGATCTGATCTTAGGCCGGGACCGGTTTGCTCAGCGCTATATCCAGGATTACACCCAATGTAGAAAGCAAAACCTGTAACTTCATTTCTATTGTATGATTATCCCTATGGTCTGTGCGCGGTCCCGCAATCCGATATCTTAAGACTACATGCCTCATCCGGGACTACCGGAAACCCGACGCCTGTATTTCACACAAAAAAAGATCTGGAAAACTGGGTCGATTGTATGGCCAGGAATTGCTATATGGCCGGTGTCCGCCAGGATGATGTGTGCCAGATCGCATTTGGATATACCCTTTTTACGGGGGCCTTCGGTCATCATTACGGTGTGGAAAAGATCGGCGCCATTTACATTATGGATAGAGCCTATCTGGATTTTGAACGACTCTAAGCGAATACAGTCTTACGTCGCCTATATTCTTCCGCTAAGGTGCGATCAAATTGTTGTGCCGGTCACTTATTACTCAAAGAAAGCTTATCCTGAAAAACTGCGTCGTATAAAATTCTACGATGCAGAAAGAGAGAAACGGTTAACTTTCATCACCAACCACTTAAGATTGCCTGCCATTACTATTGCAGATCTTTACAAGCGTCGTTGGCAGGTTGAAATATTTTTTAAATGGATAAAACAGCATCTAAGAATAAAGCGCTTCTACGGTACCTCCGAGAATGCCGTAAAAACTCAAATATGCATTGCGGTCTCGGTTTATGTCTTGGTGGCAATCATAAAGAAGCGGCTGAAAATCGATCACAGTCTCTACACAATTTTACAGATTTTAAGTATTACACTTTTTGAGAAAATGCCCATTTTACAGGCCTTTCAGGCCTTTGATTACAGAAATATTACTACCGATTATGGTATCCAGTTGAAATTATTCGATAGTTAACCGGACACTACTGATATTTTCATATAACTCATTACTCAAACATCACGGTAAAAGAACCAATTTCCTATGTTAAATTATGCAAGGCCTCACCCCCCATCTGGTTCAAAGACTAACTTAAAACTTGGTACCACTCTTTGGGGCATGTCAAGCTATTATAGTTATGATATGAATCTCGTCTTTGAAGACAGCAGCCGTATCAACATCATTGATCATGGCAATAAAAAGATACTAAGGTAGTATGCCAGCACTCTTTCCGCTTTCCTCGAGAAACCTGTTTGGGACTTCATCCGATTTTGTCGAATATCCATGCAAGGATCATTGATTTGCAAATAACGTGTTTTTACCTTTGTAAATTGATGACACCATAAACAATTGCTCTCACCCTGTTGATCTGTTATTTTATATTTATCAATTCTTCCAACAGATCTTATTTCCTCAATAGAGGTTCATTCTTGACATGACAGACTGCAAAACTTTTACAAATGAATGGCTTGTGGCCCCCGGGACAGGACAAAGGGATGTCGTCCCGGGCATTGATTGTGGATATTAGGGATCTTCGAAAAAATCTGCGTCTCCCCGGAGTACCCTGACTTCATGAATTGAACAAAATGTACAGTAAACCCAACGCCAGCAGCCCGAACACCCAAACCCACTGCACAGGTGGTTTTACCCACCCCCAGGCCATAATAGATATGTATAAGTCCTGGACCGATATTCTTTATCAGTCCCGACCTTTCTTGAGTATAGTAAATAAACTGTCCTCCCCAAACCGGCACCCTAATTTTTTTTCGTAATACCATCTTCGGGGTATCCGGATATTCCTTTCATGAAAACAGTCCATATTATTCGTGAAATGGCGTTCACATCAATGGGCCCTTTCGGATCATACCAGTTGTAACACCAGTTACACATACCGAACAAAAGAAAGGCGAGAGCCGTAACCTCTTCACGCTTAATCCCATCTTTACCCCATTTGTATTCCGATATGGCATTGACCACGATCCTGAGATATTCTCGTTCTTTATGGGCGATTCTCTTACGGTATTTCGATGATAGGCAGTTGGAATCGTGAAGCAGGGTCTTGGATTCCTCTTTATGATTAGCATAAAGCTCCAGGTGACGCTTGATAATAAACTCGATTTTTGGTTCTCCCGGGGGCAGCTCTTTCAGTTGAGGCTCAAGGGCCCCCAAAACCAAACCCATGTAATTATCCAGAACGAAAAATAAAATCTCATCCTTGCTGCTGAAATAGTGATAAATACCGCCTTTACTCATTTTCGCCTCGGCAGCTATATCATCCAGATTTGCCGTCAGGTACCCGATTCTATAAAAAACCCTGGCTGCGGCCCTGCATATTTTCTTGACTTTTTGTTGACCCTTCTCATTGAGTGCCCGGGTCTTTTTCATGATCTCCCCCTTTTTTTTGCACGCTCATACCGAATTGTATCCTGGCTTCATCTATGGACGGGTGCAGGGGAATGCCAATTCATCACATGCGCTATAGGGATCCCTCGTGCCATCAACGATTGAGTCAACAGCCCTTTCAAATTCAACGCTGTCGGTCATGGGCTTTAATATTTCTTTCAATAATCTGCTTTTGATCATCTCGATCAAAGCCGTGCGAACTATATCAGCTTTTTCCCGGATTTTCAAGTCCTCCGACATGGCATTTATATGCTGTTCATGGTTCCCTATTTCCTCCAGAAGTTCCACCACTCCTTGATCACAAACAGCCTCCGCCATGAGAACGGGCGGTCTCCATTCCCCTCCATCGTATTTGCTTTGGTTAATATCAATCATCATTTTCAAGTCCGCCAGGGTCTTATGAGCGCCCTCCCGGTCCGATTTGTTAATTAGAAAGATATCCCCTGCCTCCAGTATTCCTGCCTTAACCGCCTGGACATCGTCTCCCATCCCGGGTATCACCACAACGATTGTTGTGTGGGCGCTTTTGACAATATCAATCTCATCCTGGCCGACGCCGACGGTCTCCACAATAATATAATCCTTGCCCATGGCGTCCAGGACATCAATCGCTGACCGCGTGGACTGGGTAAGACCACCGAAATGGCCTCGCGTCGCAAGGGAACGGATAAACACCCCATCGTCCATGCAGTGCCGCTGCATCCGAATTCGATCCCCCAGGATGGCGCCGCCGCTGAAGGGACTGGTTGGGTCCACGGCAAGCACGCCGACGGTTTTGCCCCGCTCCCTCAGGTGATGTATCATCTGGTCCACGAGTGTGCTTTTACCGACTCCGGGGGCCCCCGTGATACCGATGACATAGGCCCTTACCATATGCGGGTGCAGGGCCTTGAGGATCTCCCTCGTTCCGGGCAGTTCGTCGTCAATATCGCGGATCAAACGGGCCGCCGTTCTCACATCACCCGCGACCACCTTTTCAACAACGTTGTTCATCATATTTGTTACCATTTATGGAAATATTTCAATCATATTAGCTAATTCATAGAGATGGATTCGCGCTTCTTCACATTAGATACAATATAATTCACGATGGATTCCGACGTGCTTTGGGGGGGGAAGATCTCGGCGACGCCTTTCTTTTTGAGTTCAATCACCTGTTTTTTCGGAATGGTCCCGCCGCAAATCACACAAATATCTTCCAGATTTTTCTCCTTCAACATGTCCATCAGTTCTTCAATCTGGGCATAGTTGGAGGCATGGCTGCTGATCCCGATCACATCCACGTCCTCTTGAATGGCCGCCTGGATAATCATCTCGGGCCTCTGGTAAATTCCCATATATACCACTTCCATCCCACTGTCCATCAGAATCCTGGACACAACCTCCGCACCGGTGCTGTGTCCATCCAGGCCGATCACGGAAACAAGAACCTTAATCCCCTGTCCTTTACTCATTTTTCAAACCTCCGGTTGGTAACTATTTAATCAAAAGAATTCCTTGATGCTCTGCATCGGGGTTAAAAGAAAATTCCTTTTGATACCTCGCAGCTCTGCTGCGGGGTAGTTCATTTCAAATTAAAGGGACAATCGATTATTTCCAACGTATCATAGCTCAAACCGCGAGCCTTCCGGATCACCCCGATCATTTCGCCCGCCGTGGCATAGGCCTTGACCGCCTCGATAATGGAGGGCATCAGATTATGTTGATTTTCCTTTTTTGCATCCGAATATAATTGTGCGATTTTTTCCTGGAGGAGAGGCATGTTCCTTGTTTTTTTCCACACTTTCATCTCTCTGGCAATGGCTTCTGAATCGGCGGGTTGAACCTCTTGTATGGGGATATCAAAGTTATCCTCTTCGGGAATAACCAATTCATTAACCCCGACGATCAATCGCTCACCCTCTTCCACTTCCCTCTGTTTTTCACGGGCCGACTCCTTCAACATGTCCTGGATGAACCCTTTTTCGATGGCGGCGATCATTCCCCCCATATCTTCTATCTGGTTCCAGATTTTATAGGCTTCCCCCTCGACTTTGTTGGTGAGGTGTTCTACATAGTAAGAACCGGCAAGGGGATCCACCACGTCCGTTGCCCCGGTCTCATCCGCGACGATGTGTTGGGTGTTTAAAGACATCCTCGCTGCCAGCGGCGAGGGCTCCGCGTGGGCGTTATCAAAGCAGGCATTGTCGATGGCCGTGCAGCCCGCGATCGCTCCAGCCAGGGTCTGTATCGCGCATCGTGCAATGTTATTGAGCGGCTGCTGATAGGTCATGGTACGGCCCGAGGTATGAACCGCGATCAGCAGATGACAGGATTTCTCCTTTTTGGCCTTGAATTTCTCCTTCGCCATTTTGGCCCACATCCTCCGAAGCGCCCGGATCTTGGCGATCTCCTCGAAAAAACGGGACCCGACGCTTACCAGCTCATAGGGCAATAGAGCGACATCATCAAAATCAAGACCCCGTTCATTGACCAAAAGGCCGCAGAGGTCGCTCAGCATGGACATTTCCACCGCCAGGGCCTGTGGGTTATTCCCGCCCGATTCCTGAAAGTGCTGGCTGAGGATACCGGATCGCATATGAATTTTATTTCGAATAATGTACTCCGAGGAATCCAGCCAAAGTTTCAGATTAAGATCAAGAGGCTGGCCATCAGTCTGGCCGAAGTAGTTGCAAAAGGGATATTCCGTGACACTCCCGTGAATTTCGCTCAGATTGTCTCCACGTTTCTCGGCAAGGGCGACAATATAGGCCAGTCGTATGGAAGACATCGGACATGAACCTAACAGGGTTATAGATTGGCCGGTCAGGGGAATGCCATCCATTAGTTCCTCGAATTCGTGCAGCGAGGCCCCCGGCCACCCCAGGACACCGGCCTCTTTCCTGCCGATGGGATGATCGGCGTCGATGGGCAGGGCATTGGTCCTGTCGCAAATCACTAATATGCCCCCCTTCTGACCCATATCCCGGTATCGCTTAAGCACCTCGTTGGTTTGTCTGGAAGATCCAAGCCCTGCGGTCATCCTCCGGGTCCATATGCGGCTCCGGTATCCTTCGGGATGATATCCTCGCGTGTAGGGGTATGAACCCGGATCGCCCAGATCTTTCTCATAATCAAAGCCTTCAATGTCTTTCGGAGTATACACGCTCTTAATTGGATCCCCGTAATCTGTTTCTCTTTTCATCTTTTATCTCCTCGTTATTTTCCCTTGAATTGAGGTGTTCTCTTTTCAAGAAAGGCCCGCACTCCCTCTATGGAATCTTCCGTGCTCATCAGGGCGACCATTGTTTCATAACTGTACTCATATCCTTCCAATCCCCTGTTCACCCCCTCCTTAATGGCCTGAATCGCCAGCGGAGCGGCCTCCGAGATACTTCTCCCCAGAGCGACGGCTTCCTCCATGAGCTGATCATGGGGCGCGACCTTATTCAGCAGTCCCAGTGCCCTGGCCTCATCCGCATCGACTGTCCGGCCCGTCATCATCAATTCCTTTGCCGCAGACCGGCCGATTTCTTCTCCAAGACGGATCAGGGCATAGGGGCAGACAAAACCCAGTTTTGCCCCCGGAAAAGCAAAACAGGCCTTATCCGATGCAATCACCATGTCGCACATAAGGACATGATCCGCGCCTGCGCCGATAGCGGCGCCGTTCACAGCGGCAATGACCGGCTTTTCAAATTGAAGTAAGCGGGGTCTTTTGAGATGTTTCAGGGACTTTCTCAGATCTCCGCCATTCTCCCCCAACTCCTCCAGTTCCTGACCGGCTGAAAACGCCTTTCCCGCACCGGTGAGAACAACCACATGGACTTCATCGTCTTCTTCCAGCATTGAGAGCAGCTTCAAATTCCAGTGTCATTTGCCGGGTAAAGGTGTTGAGCCTCGAAGGCCTATTCAAGGTCAAGATCGCGACATGACCGGATTTTTCAACCAAAATCTGACTTGCGTTACCCACCATGGTTTAACCTCTTTAGAATCGTTTTTTTAACAATATTTTGCCCTGAGTTTTGGTTTTTCGATTTTTCCCGTAGGGCTTCGCGGTACGGTGTCAAAAATGATGGACCGTGGACGTTTGTACCGGGGCAGTTGCTCTTCGCAAAATTTCATGACCTCCTCTTCGCTCATGGTTGTTCCCTCCAAGGGTTGTATGACCGCGGTCACAATCTCTCCAAGCCGTTCATCAGGGGTTCCGATGATCGCGACATCATGGACCTTGGGATGTTGCAGGATGATTTGCTCCACCTCTACGGGGAAGATGTTTTCGCCTCCGCTTATGACGAGGTCTTTTTTTCGGTCCACGAGATAAATAAAGCCGTCCTCGTCCCGTCTCGCCAGATCACCGGTATGAAGCCAGCCCTTTTCGATGGTTTGCCTTGTCAGTTCGGGATTCTTGTAATATTCGGACATCACGCCGTTCCCCTTGATCAAGAGTTCCCCCACCTCTCCCGGAACCACATCTCTTCCATCGGGGTCAACAATGCGTACACTCCAAGTGACCGACTCCTTTCCCAGAGCGCCCAGTTTGTGTTCGTTTTTCATCCCGAGGTGGACAACACCGGGTCCTGTGCTCTCACTCAGGCCATAGGTCGTATCGAACCGCATATCCGGAAAATAGTCTTTCAACCGATTGACGATACTGGGAGGGATGGGCTGGGCCCCCATTTGGGTAAAGCGCCATGCACCTAAGTCATAGTTCTTTTGCAGGACCTCTTTTTTGTCCAGGGCCTCAAGCAAATCCAATGCCCAGGGGACCAGCAGGAACAGATAGGAGATTTTTTCACTTTGTATCGCTTCTAGGATAAACCGGGGAGTAAGGCGCTCCGTGAGAAGCACGGTCTTCCCACCCACAGCCAGAAGCCCCAGCAGGTGTCCGATGGCGAGGTGGTATAATGGGGGCATCATCAGGAGGCTGTCTTCCTGATCAATGCCGTTGTTTGTACTCTCGGTGATGGCGGTGTTGAATAAATTCGCATGGGTGATTAGAACCGGTTTTGGAACTCCGGTGGTTCCGGACGTAAAATAGAGAGCGCAGGGTGTTCGGTCTTCCAGCGGAATACCGGGAGAACCTGTGGATCCCTGCTGAATGACGGTCTCCAAAGGTTCCATGATCTCAAAATCCGTTGGTTTCATGCAGATATAGGTTTGGACTGAAGATATGGAATCATGAAGACCAGCAATCCGTTCGGCGTATTCTTCATCGAAAATAAAGGCCGTGGCTTCCGCCACCCGAGAACAGAAGAGGAGGTCCTCGTTGGTAAATCTGAAATTCAAAGGGATGATCCAGGCCCCCGTCTTCAACACCGCAAAATAACACTCCAGCCAGTCAAGAGAGTTCTTTCCCAGCAGGAAAACCGATCCGCCCTTGCCGATTCCCCTGGCCAGGAGGACGTTGGCCAATTGATCGGTCCTTTCATGAAATTCAAGCCATGAAAGAGCTCTATAAGTCTGCGAAACAGGTCTAATTTCGACATAGGCAGTCGCATTAGGGTACAGACGGGCATTTTTTTCCAATAGATCTACAATGTTCATGATATTTTCTCCCTTAGCGGTTTACTTAGGATAGTCTGTTCTCTGCTTACTATGGATTTAGGGAACAACAAAAATTACCCTGATTTCATCAAATGGGGAATGATTGTCCGAACATCATCAAGATCCTCAATATTGTCGATCATTTCGGGAATTTCCCCCGTATCTTCCCCTGAAAGACCTCCGGGCATGGATTCAAGGCAATCCCGGAAGTGTTTGAGATGTTCCTCCCGGGTTAGAGGATTACCCGGAAACCCGGGGGCCACATCAATCCTTTTGAGAACCTGTGCCCCATTTACAGTATGGACATGCATGTCCAGAGCCGTATGCCCTCGACGGTCAAGCTGTGGATCCGGAGTCACATTGATTTTATTTAGAAAGGAAAGGACATCAGGATCCCTTACAGCCGATTCCTCAAAATTTTCCAATCGAGAATTCCCTCTCAACAACGCACTGGCCACACAGTACTGGATACTGAACTGTGCGTTGACCCTCGGATTTTCCCCCAGTTGGAAAGGATGTCCCACCAATTTATGGGCATAGGGAGGCACATGCACCTGGATTGTACGGACATCTTCAGCTGTTATATTTTCTTCCTGCATAAGGGCAAGGATTGCCTCGGTACAACCCTGGGTCAAACCACAGCTCGGATATTTTTTAAAGACCATCTTTTGAAGATCAAAACGCTCCCCCAATGCACCCAAGACTTGTTCCGAGTCGAGCCTGTCCCTGCCGAATAAATGGAAGTATCCATAGACCCCTTCAAGAAATTGATGCGGTCCGGTGATCCCGGTGCGGGCGAACAGGGCACAGGTCAAGCCGTTTTGTGACACCCACCCCTGTATGATCCGAACAGCCAATGAACCGTCAATATTGGACTGAAAGCTTCCGCCGCTTTTATTGAAGGCCAATGCCAAGGCATTCAGAGTTTGAGAGGAAGAAAGCTTCAGAATCCTGCAGGCTATGGCCGTGGCGGCAAAGATCGTGCAGACGCCGGTAGGGTCAAAACCATCGTAAGCGGATTCAGTCAGATTCAACCGGGCCGATAATTCCGCTCCCAGAGTTAAGGCGGTTAGAAACTCCCGGCCGCTGCACCCGCCCACTAGTTCCGCCGCGGCAAAGGCAACCGGCACTGCGGAAGACCCGATATGAACCCCCGGTGCCATGGCATCACAATAATCAAGGGCCCTAGCCATCACACTATTGACAAAAGCCGCATTCGTGGCGGGAATCTTTCCGCCATGAACGAAAATGGTCCCCTCCTCCCTCCCCCCCATGGACCTGTGATATGCAACCATCTCTTCACACCCCTCAGACGACGATCCGGCAACGGTTGTTCCAAGAACCCCCAGGATCATGTCTTTAATGGTGTTGAGCGGCTCCCGGGGAATGGATTCGAAATCCGTCCGGGTCAAATACTCAACAAGCCTTGTTTCAGCCTCCATGTCTCAACTCCTTCCGTCATTAATGTTCACAACCGACTTGCTTTCTTCCTGTCTTCGAATGGTGGTGGGTCATCCTATTTCCGAAATTAAGGATTCAACCAGAACGCTTGCCCTATAAAAAAACCGACCAGATGGTCTTTATTTGTAACCCACA
Source organism: Deltaproteobacteria bacterium (assembly GCA_019310785.1). Classification (GTDB taxonomy): domain Bacteria; phylum Desulfobacterota; class DSM-4660; order Desulfatiglandales; family Desulfatiglandaceae; genus JAIOSR01. Next base: position 4,495 of record JAFDDR010000066.1, on the reverse strand, counting down.
TTTTTCATCCTGTCAATATTTTTTTCAATTTTTCTGCTGATTTTAGTCCAGTATAGAAACCCTGGTCCTTTGGACCAGGTCAGAGTTCAGTGGCTTTGCCATCTGAACGACTCATTTGTTAAACCCAAGGCCGAGTTGTCCCCACAACTAAGCCAAGGAGAAACAAATGAGTCGATTTCGGGTTATGTCGGAACGCTGAAGGGGAGGACAGCGATAAGAATTTTCAACCGATTTCGCAAGCTGAAAGAAAAACCCTATTGGGGTAATCATTTCTGGGCCAGAGGGTACTGTGTGGACACGGTTGGCCTGAACGCAGAAATGATTCGCAAATACGTTAAGTATCAAGAATCGAAAGAACGCAATTCTGAGACTCCGAAATATTGATTAATCTGTAGGGGCAACTCATCCTTGCCCTCTCAGAGGGCAAGGCAATTTATCCCCTTCAAGGGGTTATTACAATTCCGGCCCCTTTGTGGTCGGATATTTAATGCTTTTCTTAAAAAATGCCCGTCTATCTGAGTTTTTTTGCGTAATTTAATTCACTTCATCACGCCGATGTAATACCTCGATCTTGCATAAAAATCAGGTCTTAAATAGAAAACCATCTGGGGGTCCTGTTATAATGGGGATTCAAGAAAAACAAACCATAAAACAGGAGGTACCCAGATGGTAAAAAGACGAAAGAAGAATACCAGGGAAAAGCGGTTCAGTAAAGGATTTAAAGCAAACGGCGCCAAGGCCAGAAAAATCAATGCTTCCACGTCTTACGAGACCTGTACAGAGCAACTGAGCCCATTTGGCGGGCTTTTGGCCGTGATCAAATTTTTGGATCTGGTGAAATTTCATGAACTTTTTAAGTTTGCCTATAATGCCCCTGTACGCAAACCCAAGCTGGGCCACTATTCGATGATTGTGGGCATCCTGATGCTACTGTTTATAGGGTTTAACCGGCTTTGGCATTTTACATATATTCGGCTCGACGCAATGCTTTGCGGATTTTTTCGACTTACGCGTTTGCCGGCAGTCAGCACTTTCTGGCGCTACGTAAACAGTCTGGGTATAAACCAGGCCAATTCCTTTCTCCAAATCATGAGCATTGTACGCGGGCGGGTTTGGCAATTGTGCGGCTTCCAGTTTCATAAGATCCATGTCAGTGTTGATACCACCGTTGAAACCTTATATGGACATCAGCAGGTTGGCCGCAAGGGACACAACACCAATCATCGCGGTAAAAAGGGCTATCGTCCAGTGCTATGTTTTATCGACGAAACGCGTGAGTATTTAGCCGGAAAACTGCGTAAAGGTGAAACCATTAGTGGCAAAGAGGCTGCGGCCTTTATTGCCCAGATCAAATCATATCTGCCGGAATGCGTTCAAAAGGTTTTGTTGCGGGCAGATGGCGAATTTTTAAGCTGGCAAGGTGTGCAAGCCTGTATCGTTGCTGGATTTCAGTTCATCATTGCCAATAAAGGGTGCGATCCACCTTTCGATCCTAATGCCTGGTACCGACCCTGGAAGCGAAAGGATATCCAATATAATAGCTGCACATACAAGCCCATTGGCTGGGATGTTGAGTGCCGATTCGTTGCCATGCGGATTCCAAAAGAACAAAAGCACGCCTCTAAACAGCCGGTTCAATGTGAGCTTTTTGAAGATGACCGTTATACCTACCGGATTTTTTGTACGAATCTGGTCGGTAAGGCTCATTATGTGATTGCCGAATACGATAAACGGGCTGATGTTGAAAACCTGGTCGGTGAGGCCAAACGTGAGGGACTGGATGCTATCCCCTCTTACAAATTCAAAAACAATTATGCTTTTTTCCAGATTGTCATGCTGGCTTATAACATCTGGCGTTATATGAAAATAATGGCTCAAATGAGCGCCAAGAGTAGTACATCAGATGAAAAAAGTTTTAAGGACGTTATGACAAATACCATTCGGATTGCCCGATTAAGGCTCCTGTTTATAGCGGCTAAAGTCGTTAAGGATTCCAACCGAAACAAAGTGAAATACTCCATCCATGATGCCAGAACTTCTGCAATGATGAAGTTCTTAAAATTCTTAGATGCCGCACGCTCGAAATCAAGGCCATGGGTCGAAGATAGTACTTGGTCACAACGTTTTGCTTTACAGCTTTCATAGACAAGAAATTTCTTGCACGGAAATATTTCATAGCAAATTCAATAGAAGATGAGTATCGATTAGAAAAAGAATTACTTGAAAACGCAGCATCACCAGCTAAGCTGACCCTCAAAATCGTTATGAGTCGGCTTCGGCCGCAACAAAAAAACGGCGGCACACAGCTCGCTATGGCGATTTACGTGCAAAATTCAGGTAGTAACTCATGGGCATTCAGGAAATCGCTGCTTCTTTTCCTGGCCTTTTCTATTTCCTCCCATGTTGGTTCAAGTATTACCTTCAGAGATCTTTCCATTTATCGTTGTTCTCCCGCAGCTAAGCTTTCAAATATTTACATGGAAATTCTCAAGTGTGCTGTGTTCATGAAACCATTCCTGTCCGTGTCATTCAGTAATTGTGTGCTATTGTTTCTCGAACTCGCTTTTTAAACCATGATTTGACCGTTTCCCTGTCAAACCTCCAGTGTTTCCCGATCTTGGCATAGGGGATTTGGCCCTCGCCACACAGCTTATACAGGGTTGATTTGGGGATACGAAGCCAATTGGAAACCTCGCCGGCATTCATTACTTCTTTATCATCCTCTATCATGTCCTCAGACAGTCCCAATTCAACCTCCTCGAGCTCCTGTCCTCTGCGTTTGACACCTTAGCGAAGGAATCCAGTTAGTTGGCTTTTGAATCCGATATCCTCGTTATTCCCGTTTCTTCTATCGGCAGATCCCACAGAAACTTAAGGCTTTTATTCCTAACTTGCTTTGGTTGAATCAACGTACATAAGCCTGCCAGGTATTCAGAAGAACAGGTAAAAACAATGCCTTTGCGCCCGGCGATGGCGCGAAATGCAGGAGCATGGGTGTTTTCAGCAGCCTCGTATGCCTCAAAGCTTTCTGTGGCTGTGCCTCACAAGCTCATTGACTTTTCCGCTTGACCCGCAAATTCGATATCGGTAGAGTGGAGTATCCGAAAATATCGGGAACACCTTTACCGCTCTGTCTATCATCGGCCGGAAGTGCCTGCGTGGTAGCATAAGGCGATGAAGGGAGGGCAGTTGGCCGGGGCATTTTGCTCTGGGCAAGATGATGATTCAGCTGAGGATCTTCAAGGGGCTCAGAACTCCCTGCCCGCCTTTTTGAAGGACATGGGTGTAAATCATCGTGGTGGAAACATCTCTGTGTCCAAGCAGCGCCTGGATAGTATGAATGTTTGTGCCGCGCTGCAGAAGGTGTGCGGCGAGAGTGTGCCGAAACGTATGTGCGCTAACGCATTTGTCAATCCCCACCTGACGAACTGCTTTGGCAATGGCCTTGGGCAGAAAAACGATCGAAGCAGTGGAATCCCATCAACTTCGAGAGCCTTCTATTCCTTACATAGAGCCCATTTTGGTGTCAAAAAGGGCAACTTAGGGTTTGCAAATAACTGTTTTTGGGGTGTTAATCTATAGATATCAATAAGTTGGCTTGGCCCGACCACTATTCACCTATTCATTCACATTCAACTATTCCCTGTCAGGGGGAAAAAACACCAAAATATGCTTATAGGGGGGAGTGACATGTTCTGGGATGAGAAGACCGAATGCCTGTCTCGGGATGAGATGACAGGTATCCAGGAAAAGAGTTTGAAGCAGACGGTGAAACATGCCTATGAGAAAGTTCCGTTTTACAAACAACTTCTTGACGAAAAAGGTATCCGTGCGGAGGAAATAAAAACGATCGAAGGTATCTCCCTGCTTCCTTTTACGACAAAGTCAGATCTCAGAGATAATTATCCCTATGGTTTGTGCGCCGTCCCACAATCCGATATCGTAAGACTACATGCCTCGTCCGGAACTACTGGAAAACCTACGCCTGTATTTCACACGAAAAGAGATTTGAAAAACTGGGTCGATTGTATGGCCAGGAATTGTTATATGGCCGGCGTCCGCCAAGATGATGATTTCGATACACCCTTTTTACAGGGGCATTCGGTCATCACTACGGCGTAGAAAAGATCGGCGCCATGGTGATCCCCACGAGTTCCGGGCAGACTGAAAGACAGATAATGATGATTCAGGATTTTGGGACCACGGTGTTTCATTGTACCCCATCCTATGCTGTCACCGTTGCAGAAAAGATGAGCGAGATGGGAGTTGATAGGGATTCTCTCTCCCTGCGGCTCAGTATTCATGGAGCAGAACCCATGACCGAAGAGATGAGAGAGGAGATTGAGAAAAAATTGGGGACATTGGCCATAGGGGATTACGGCCTCACAGAACTGGGAGGGCCCGGTGTTTCCATCGAATGTCCAGAAAAAGCAGGGTATCACATCAATGAGGACTATTTCTATCCGGAGATAATTGATCCTGAAACCTTGCAACC
>JAFDDR010000265.1 GCA_019310785.1 Deltaproteobacteria bacterium | reverse complement strand
AATCTGACCCTCGAAAGAGCATCTGGATTTTTCTTCTCTCTTACCTGCTCTATTGCTTCTTTAACCAGTTCAGCCGTGACTTGTTCTGGCTGCATAATCATTAGTGTCCATTTCCAGTTTTTTTTGTCCTCAACACTAAACTTGGACATATCATCTGCCCACCACAAACCTTCAAGTGGCAGAACCCCATAATCTATTCCCGATGCTCCTTTCTTAACCATAAACTTTATTGTATAGGAAACGGCATATAAGGCTTCCACAGCATCTTGAAATGACTTCGATGTATTTGGATCTCCCTCTCCATCGATCATAATAAAGCTCATTTGAGGAACATCCACAATCTCAACTTTCTTTGTCGATGGTCTGTATAAATGCTTGAGCTCTTTTTTGTAATCAATTTTCGCCATCACTATTTCCTTTCTTGAGAGGTCTGGCGCTGCCCATACAGGCGACGCGGTACCCGCGCGCCTTTATGGGCTTGTTCGCGTTCCTATCTGAATCGATCATCGGATTTACGATCCGACACGGTCCTTCTGGCTTCTTCAAGCCAGCCTGTCCAAACGTCCGTGTGGGCATCAAATTCAGGCACATACGGCTTGATGTCCAGAAGTGGGGTGCCGTCGAGAACGTCCATGTTCTCGATGTTAAGTACGCCGCTTTCAATGCTGTGGAGGCGGACGATTGAGAGCCCGATCGGATTGGGTCGTTTGGGGGCTCGTGTGGCAAACAGCCCTCGCGCTTGAGAATCCATGAAGGGGACCACGTGCAGTTTGAATCCCTGACTCCGATGGAAATGGTACAGCAAAACAATATGGGAGAAGCCGGCGAGATCTTTCAGTCCGGCATGGAACTCCTGAAATACCTCAACAGTGCCCATCACGCCGTCGGCCCCGGAAGGCTGAATGGGCATGCCTTGCAGCTCTGTAAAGGGCGAATGGATGACGCCAATTGGTGTGTACTCGATTTTCATGTCTTTATAGCTCCCTGGGGTCAGGCATTCATTCTTCATTGCGTTGCTTTAACCGTGAAGAATGAAGACCTGACCCCATTTTTCCGTAGTATCTATAGTGCCCTGTAATTGGATATTCAAAAAGCATATCTTCAAGCTGAGGCCCGCGTCCAATATTGTGCACGATTAATGGACGTTTGCCATCACTGGAGAGCCGGTTTACAACGATACCAATATGCGGAAGGGTGCCAGCAACAACCCAGGTAATAAGATCCCCAGTTACATAGTCTTTTGGATTGTCGGTAATAGGGAGTACGATTCCTTTTCTCTTGAAGAGGGTTTGGAGATTTGGAACGCGGCGATGATCAATATTGGGATCTGGGTGAGACAACCCCCATTTCTTGGGAAAGACGTCAAAATGAGATTTCATTTCTTCGTGAACGTCGGTTTGAAGATCAATTCCAAGTTTGCGGTAGGTCCTGATTACAACGTCTGTGCAGACGCCAACATGCACTGGAACGTCACCATTTGGATATTCGATTTTACGATAAGCTCCGTCATATATAACTTTATGTGCTGTCCTTTCGATTGCGGTTTTAGAGAGACGCTGGCTGAAGCCCGCCGGCTCTCCTTCTCTGAAAGCAAAAGAGACGCTTGAGGTGAGCACGACAACTAATATGATAATTGATCTATGCAACATAGTTTCCAACATGCACAACGGCGGCTTTAACAGGCTGGCTTTTGAAGCGGCCAGCGAAAAAGCCAGTCCTTGTTAAAAGCCAGGTTATCTCAATAAGTTGTTATTTATGAAGTTCCTGTTCAACCTTTTCTGCTAAGAACATTTTCATTAGGGATTGATATGGCACATCTCTTTTATTAGCAATCAGCTTTAATTCCTCAATCATAATTTCAGGAAGTCTGATTGAAATGGTCTTAAGTGTTGGTTTTAAATTTGGCATGATAACTTCCTTTGCTGCAGACCAATCTATATAATCAGTAGAATCATGCGATGCCCAGAATTCCCTTTCCTCATCTTCATTTTTGAACTTAGGGATTCTCTTCTTTTTAGCCTTTTTCACAAATCTTCCTCTCTTTCTTGCTCATATCTCTTGAAGATATTACACGAATAAGCTTTTTACGTAATGTAAAAGCAATAAGCAATCTACGATCTTGATCCGTTTTACCTAAAGCATAGAATCTTTCTTCTTCTTGTGAATGATGAACATCTTCAACAATTATCAAAGGCCTATTGAAAAAAGCCTGTTCGCTTTCAACTGGTGAAACTTTATGTCTTTCCAAAATTTTTTGGATATTATGTCTATCCCATTGAAATCCAGAGCATTCTTGCACTTTTTTAAATATATCCATAATAAGTCTAGTATATATTCGATATATACATTTGTCAATTTGTTAGTATTATATTTGTGGGCTATGGGTGGGCTATGGGGGACGTCCATTTGTAATTCAGTAATTATTCTATCATTTGAAAATTGTTATCCTTAACAATTTTCTCCCCCTTTCCAACTGCATATGCGACTCCCGGTTGGCTCATGTTTAAACGTTTCGCCATATGAGTCCCTTCTACTCCTAGCTCACGCACCGCCCAATAGCAAAACACACTCCTAGCTTCCGCTCGAACCTTTTGCCTGCTTTTTGAATACAATTCCTCCCGCTCGATCTGATAGAGCCCCAACACTCTTTGCTCCAGCTTTTCAATCGTATATCCTTGGCTCTTTAGTTCATAGCGACGATCCATCCGTTCATTTGCTTCGGATAAAACATCCATCACAAAATCGCCATCCCCCAATATTCGCTCATCCCCCTTCATGCGATCTTGACCCTTCAATCTCAACTTCCGAGCCTCAGACCAACCGCCAAGGCTCCTTATCAGTCCTCCACCAACCAACTCAGGGCGTCTTCCTTGATCCATACCTTCTTTTACATAGGAATAATAGTTCTCTCTTCCTTTTAATATGCTCTTTCCAAAATAAGAAAGTACATATTTTGTCTCCTGCCAATCGCAATCCCTTTTCCCCATCAGGACGCTATGCCCGCTATATTTATACCGGTTTAACCCACTAATATCAGCGACAATTTTTGCCCTTAATGGATTTAGGTGAATATAACGAACCAGCTCCTTTAAATATATATCCTCCTGGCAGATGATAGATTTGTAACGATTTTGGAAAAGTTGACCATGACGCTTGTGCCTTCGATTAAACCTCATCGCATACCCTGTTAATAGCCGCCGCATAAAGGTTGAAAGTCCTTGATCTCCTGAGCGGAACAGAAAATGCGCGTGGTTGGATAAAAAGGCCCAGGCATAGCAAGATGTATTCGTGGTAGGCAACAGATCCGAAAGGCGATCTATCATATCGTTGCGATCTTTATTATCTCGAAATATCTTCCGGCGCTCTATACCACGAATAATAACGTGATGTATAACCCCAGGGGCATCTAATCGGGCTAATCTTGGCATAGGAAAACAAATAATAAATCGGGCCTGCCATGTCAAGTTATTTATTTACAAATGGACGTCCCTCATCCTTTCTACTGTGATGAAACTCCTCGTCGTTCCTACCATTTTTTCTCATTTTCTAATTTTCCACAGATATTACTACACA
>JAFDDR010000264.1 GCA_019310785.1 Deltaproteobacteria bacterium | reverse complement strand
GGAGTCATAAACAACGATGCTCATGTGAAGATCGGCCAGTCCGTTGTGGTCTTTGGTGTAGGCGGAGTGGGTTTAAATATCGTTCAATTTGCGGACATGGTCTCGGCCCATCCGGTCATGGGGATAGACATTGTCGATTCAAAGCTTGAAATGGCCAGGCAATTCGGGGCGACCCATGCTCTCAATTCGAGTAAGACAGGGGATCTGTTCGCTGAGATAAGGAAGATTGTTGGAGAAAACGGTGCAGATGTCGTAGTCGATACCACCGGCAATGCAAGGGTGATCGAGCAGGCATATGAGCTTACCCATCCGGACGGCAAGACCATCCTTGTGGGTGTCCCCTCCAAGGGGGACAAAGCCACCATATACACACTGCCGCTCCATTTTAAGAAAGTGCTGACCGGGTCCCACGGAGGCAGCGCCGAGCCCCACATCGAGATCCCCCGGCTCATCAATCTCTGGAGGGCCGGCAAACTGAAGCTCGATGGTCTCATCACCCACGAATTCGGCCTTGACGAGATAAACGAGGCAATCCAAATGATGAGAAGCGGTGAGGCCGGCCGGGTGCTGGTGGTCATGGAATGAAAGAAAAGGTCACCCTGGTTGTCGGCGCCGATAGTATGATCGGGCAAGCAATGATAACTTACCTCACCGATGCCGGTGAATTGGTTATCGGAACCACCCGCCGTCCTGAACAAACAGAAAAAGACCGCATCCTCCTTGATTTGTCCGAAAATCTGTCAGGCTGGAAGCCCCCCAGGCCAGTTAAAACGGCCTATATCTGCGCTGGGGTGACCAGGCTGGATGACTGCCGCCGAGATCCTCTGAGGTCGGCCCGAATAAACGTAACCGGTACATGCGCCCTTGCAAAGGCGCTAATGGAGCAAGGCGCCTTTGTTGTTTTCCTTTCAACGAACCAGGTATTTGACGGGCGAATACCCCACGTCAGGCCCGACCATCCCAGATCCCCCAAAAGCGAGTATGGCTGGCAAAAGGCGAAGGCCGAGCGGATTCTAGGCCAGTGGCCGAAAAATGTTGCCACGGTGAGGCTCTCAAAGGTATTGGGGCCCGATTCGCTCTTTACTGAATGGTCCCGCTTCCTCAAGGCCGACAGAATTATTCGGCCCTTCACGGATATGGTCCTCTCCCCTGTCCCCCTCGATACCGTCGTATCTGCGCTTGGGCGAATCGGGGATCGCCGGTCCGGCGGAAGCTGGCAGATATCGGGTGAGCGTGATGTAAGTTATGCCAGGGCCGCTAAATGGGGGGCCGATGTCCTCGAATCGGATTCAGGGTTGGTTCAGCCTTGGTCAATGGCCGAGGCCGGGATGGCTATGGAGGCGGTTTGGCAGAATACCACCATGAACACGGACCGGATGCGTGAGGAACTGGGCCTTGAACCGCCACCGGTGAAATGGACCATTGAACAGGCATTTCTGCTTTGAGTTTTGATTCGCAATCCCAGCCCTGCCCTGTAAATTGCATAACCAACTTCGAGACCCTTGAAAAATAGCAAAACAGTAGAGATTGGTGCAGCAAGAGTCAAAAGATAGTCGTTTTCTAAATGAACCTTGACGGAAGGTAACAGTTATGTTACCTTCCGAATAGAGGTATTGCAATGGCTTTAACAAAAGATTTTCGGAAAACAATACAAACCCGTGCGAAAAGGGACCCTGCATACCGCGAAGCAATGCTGACCGAGGCGGTTGACAGCTTTTTGTCCGGTGACGTAGAGATAGGAAAGGCTATGCTGCGTGACTACATAAATGCTACCATTGGTTTTGAAGCACTCAGTCAACAGATTCGCAAACCCAGCAAAAGCCTTCATCGGATGCTAAGCCATGACGGCAATCCGAGTGCAAACAATTTTTTTAAGATTCTAAGTTGTTTACAGAGTAATGAAGGCTTGGATCTAATGGTTACTGCCCGCCATCATTCAGATACCGGCATGCATAGTATTGCAACATAAGTATTGTTAACTTACTTGGTTCCTGCCGCAGTTTATCCCGTACTTGATGCGGGGCGGGAATGACGCCAAAAGGGAATTCTTGACTTTTTGCGAGTTTGTCAAAGGTCGCCCCAATCATATTGAAGGTCGTCTTTCAGTAGTCGACGGTTTGACACTGATTTTACAAAAATCAAGTTATTACCCAATTTTCTCACTAAAAGACTCACTTCTCAAGGCGAAGGAGAGAGGCATATGGTTCGGACGGAGATAATCCGAAAGTGGCTTGAGCGTGTAGAATACGATATGGACACCGCAATAGCTATGCTCAAAGCAAAAAAATATATCTATGTCATTTTCATGTGTCAACAGTCTATTGAAAAGTGCTTAAAGGCAATGCTGGCATACATGGGAAAAGAGGTCACACCAATACATAACCTACGAAGACTTAGTGCGCTGGCAGGAATTATTGAGGAGTTGGAAAATTCCAGGTTGATTAAGCTGGATTTTCTCTCGCGCTATTACATTAATGCCCGGTATAAAGAGGACCTTCAAGAATTATCCAAAGGGATAACGGAGAAAACAGCTCAGGACTTCATTCAATTTTCCGAGGAGATTATCAAATGGCTTTATCAAAAAATGAAGCAATAAAAATGGCGAAAGGATTCTTGGATGCCTGTTCTAAAAAACATGATATAAAACGTGCATACATTTTTGGTTCCTTTGCTAAAGGAACGGTAAAGGATTATAGCGACGTTGACCTCGCTGTCGTATTAGGGTCCCTGCGAACTGCAGACGAAGCGATCTATGATGAGGACTTTGAGATATTTCACGAGGCGCAGCAATACAATGCGCTTTTAGAAGTAGTTTGTTTTCTTGAGGATGCATTTGACCGGAATGAGGGAACAATCATCAATCGAATTAGAAAAGAAGGAATTGCTATTATATGATGACACCCATTTGATGGCTTATACAAATAAAAGCATGCCAAATCAGTCAAATGTTATGGTGTGAGGCATGCCCAAACACAAAAAGTGGGCATATCGACCAAAGAAAAAGCCCATATGGGCGCTGTCATTTGTCAAGATTTTTCATTTCAAGGATATTTTTTCATTCTATCAATAATTCAAAGGTCTCACTATCACATTATTATTATTGCTTTTCTCTCAAAAACGTGAAATATATTAGGCTATGGAACTAAACGAAATTACATCAGAAATTGAAAGTATTGTTGGGCAAATCATGCGGAAATATCGTCCTTTAAAAATAATTAATCCCGGGTAAACCTCCGGCTGTGCCGGAGGACTCCCAAAGTTTGACATTTCCGGGATTATATGAAAGCCCCTCTAAAAGTGAACCGCTCAAAATTCACAGAAAGAGAGGCTTTATAATGGATAATGAACAAAGTTTAAGCCATACAAAGTGGGAATGCAAATATCATCTAACATGGATTCCCAAATATCGTAAAAAGGAACTTTATGGTGATCTTCGCAGATATTTGGGTGATGTGTTCAGAGATCTGGCACAGAGACGAGAATGTGAAATATTAGAAGGACATCTTATGGCAGATCATGCACACATGCTGATTTCGATTCCACCCAAATATGCGGTTTCACAAGTGGTTGGCTTCATAAA
>JAFDDR010000263.1 GCA_019310785.1 Deltaproteobacteria bacterium | reverse complement strand
TCTTTCAGGGTCAGGATGCCGTTTTCAAAGCATTCTATGGCAAAGGCCACGGTCCCTCCGCAGGAAATGGAATCTATACCGGCCCGGTTTACGAGATCGTTCAGCCTGAATATGGAATAAAGATCGTCATTTAAGAGCAGGCTGCCGAACGCGCAGATGGTTTCGTATTCGGGCTTGTGCATCTCTTCTATCATGTTAGGGCCCTCGGTAATTTGCATGATTCCCCCGCAGCGGATCGGGCAGGAGTGGCAGCCGTATTTTTTTCCCTGGTATTTAAGGATTGATTCGGCCCCGATCTTCTGCGATTGCTTGAGCGGAAAATCCCTGTAGCCGATACCTCCCCAGTTTTTTATGGGACTGTCCCCGGATTCCGCACTCAGGGCCGTCAAAGAGGGTGTGCCGAACTTGCTCAAAAGGAGGCGCCATAGATCCGCGGGTTGACGCGGGTATACCAGCCCGATCCTTGTAAGCCTTCCCGTGAGGCCAAGGACCCTGTCCCCTAAAGATCGTTCCATAAACTTAAATCGCTCAATTCTTTTTCGAAATGCCTTTCTAAGCTCGCCTATCTTTTCGCTGTCAACTATACCCACCTTTTTCCTGCCCGCCGCTACAACCGCCTTGAGCCTTTTTGAACCCATGACCGCGCCGAGCCCGCTCCTTGCCGCGATGCGTCCCCTGTCATTTACGATCCCCGCCATATAGCTGAGCCGTTCTCCGGCAGGGCCGATACACGCGACCTGGGCCCTTTTTCCGTGCTGCTCCCTGAGTCTTATCTCGGTTTCAATAGCGTCTTCCCCCCACAGGTGGGATGCATCTCTGATTTCCGCAGACTGATCGTCTATATAAAGGTATACGGGTTCAGGACTTGCGCCATATAAAAACACGGCATCCACCCCGCATCTTTTCAGGGAAGGGGAAAAGTACCCGCCGCAGTTGGCATCTCCCCAGCCTCCCGAGGCCGGTGATTTGCCCACAACGGTGAACCGCCCGGTGAAAAGAGCTCCCGTGTCTGTGAGGAGGCCGGTGGTAAAGCCAAGGACATTTTCCGGCCCCAGGGGGTCAATCCCCGGTTTTATGTTGTCCCAGAGTATCTTGGCGCCAAGCCCGACACCGCTCAGATACTTATTGTAAAAGGCATCATTCAATTCCCGGTAGGAAATCGTGCCGCTACTCAGGTCCACATTCAGGATTTTACCGCAATATCCATTTCCGGTCTTATGATTTTTGTCCGTCATCTGTTATCCTCCTCATGTGGGGATTTTGTGGGCGATCAGGGCTCTGATTCGATTTTTATTGTCAATTGCTCGTTTTTAGGCTTAAATAATGAAGATGATAATAACAGTATCATATCTGCTCGTAAAATGCTTTTTTGATTTGTGATCCAGGGGGATATTATGTATTTTGTGGGAAAGCCTTCATCATATAAGCATTTGTTTCGCTTGAACGCCATTATTGCCTTCTTTTTTATTTCCCCGGTTTTCTTGGGGGGAGCCTGTTCAAAAGAAGAACCGCAAGAAATTCAGGCACCCAAGGTCGTTGTGCGTATAAAGAGACCCGTGCAAAAACCGCCAATGGCGGCGCCGGCAAAAAAGCCTTCCGCTCCTGAAAAAAAACAACCAGCCCCGCCGCCCGGGGTAAAACAGCCCAAAAAGAAAGTGGAAAAGAAAAAGAGGGAGGGCTATTACAGGGTTCAGAGAGGGGATACGCTTTTCAAGATCGCAGGGCGAAAGGATGTTTATGACGATCCCATGAAATGGCCCAGCCTTTTTCGTATCAACCTGAAAAAACTTGACAACATGGAAACAGCGGAAAGTTTTCAGGACAAGGAAATCCCTGAAGGGCTTGAACTAAGATTTGTGACATCACAGGAAGCTGCTCGGAACTTGAGAAAATTATGCGCAAAACCCTGGGTGGTTAATGTATTTTCTTCACAAAACTCAAAAAAAATCGTTCCTGCAGCGATCAAGCTTATGAAAAACGGTTACCGCGTATACATTACAAATGTCACGATAAAGGGAAAGGAATGGTTGAGACTGCGGGCCGGGTTTTTCAGAAACCGATCAGAGGCAACCGCTGCTGCCAAAAAGATCAAATCGGTTTTCAAAGAAGATGACGCCTGGATAGCGAAGATAGGAAAAATGGAGAGAGAGAGGTTTGGGGGGTATTGAGGAATAAATTAAGGGCGAAAGGTTAGAGATGAAAGACAAAAAAATCATTGTTGGGATAACCGGTGGTATTGCCGCCTACAAGGCGGCAGAGCTTGTCAGGCTTCTTATGAAGGCGAATGCACAAGTCAGGGTGGCAATGACGGGCAATGCTGTTCGGTTTATAACACCCCTTACTCTTGAGGCACTGTCGGGAAACCGCGTGATATGGGATATGTGGGGACAGGTAGAGACTACCATAGATCATATCACCTATGGACAGGAATCGGATTTGATTATCATTGCCCCGGCAACGGCCAATATTATTGCCAAGATGGCCCATGGCATTGCAGATGATTTCATTTCCACCATGGTTGTTGCCGCCACGGCCAAGATATTGGTTTGCCCCTCCATGAATGATCAAATGTTAATGAACCCGGCTGTTCAGAATAATCTAAGGATACTCAACGACAGAAACTTTGAGGTCATGGAAACAGGGGAAGGGCAACTGGCCTGCCACAGCGAAGGCCCTGGCCGGCTGCCTGAACCACAGGAGATTGCGGAACACGCATGGACCCTGCTTTCCCCTCAGGATCTTTCAGGGCAAAAGGTCCTTGTCACGGCCGGCCCGACCGTAGAGCCAATTGACCCAGTTCGATATATTTCGAACAGGTCCAGCGGAAGGATGGGTTTTGCCTTGGCCAAGGCTGCGAGGCGAAGGGGGGCATCCGTGACCCTTGTAAGCGGGCCTGTATCACTGATGCCACCGTATGGCGTTACCTTCATCCCGGTAAAAACGGCAGAGGAGATGAGGAATACGGTCTTGGAGAACAGGCCCGGCTGCGATATCATTATCAAGGCAGCGGCAGTTTCCGACTACAGGCCAAAAGAGAGTGCACAACAAAAAATTAAGAAAGGACCGGATTCACTGTCCCTTGACTTAGTGAAAAATCCTGACATCTTATCGGAATTAGGGGACACAAAGAAAAAATTTCCTTGCGTATTGGTGGGGTTTGCAGCGGAAACAGAGGACCTGCTGGCCAATGCCGAAGCAAAACTCAAGGCCAAGAACCTGGATATGATCGTGGCAAACGATGTCTCAAGAGATGATGCGGGATTTGAAACAGATACCAATATCGTAAAAATGATATTCGCTGACGGGCATGTGGAAGATTCCCCGTTAATGACAAAGGATGAGGTGGCCGATCTGGTCTTAGACAGGATTAAGTCTTTAAAAGATGGAAACGGAAATTAAGGATATCCTTGGTCAACTGAAAAATATGATAGAGGCCAACCGGGACATGGGTCTGGATCCCCCGCCCATCTCAAATGAGGTCCTGGACTATTTGAATGCAAAAGCGCCTGAACGTCCCGTGAATCCCGGAAGGCCGGAACGCCCCGTAGATTCCGTCCGTCCGGATCACCCGGACTCCCTTGAAG
>JAFDDR010000065.1 GCA_019310785.1 Deltaproteobacteria bacterium | reverse complement strand
TCTTAAACTCCGATGAAAGGGCTCAACTGGTCGATGACTTGGAGGAAATAAATGACACGTGATCAACTTGAACACGCAATCCGGGCAGCCTGTGATGTTTCAAAGGACACCGAGAAAATGATTGATGTAAAAATCCTTACAGAAAGAATAAGCTCACTAAACGTGAAAGAGCAGCGACGAGAGCGTCTTCTTCAGTGGGTAAAAATCACCGCAGAGGAATTGGACCGGCAAATGTCTATTTTGGGTGTCCTGCAATCAAATGATTCTGGTTTTGATATTTAAGCGGGATCAACAATGTCCCCTATCCCCGTTTCTTCCTTATTTGTGTCCGAAAACGTATTTTTTTATCAGCGTTGCTCTGCCGACATTCAACTGTGATTTTTCGGGCCTCATGGTCGAGTTTAGGGCAAAGGGCGAAGAAGTGTCGGGGAAAACTACCCAAAAAACTAGGGAGAAAACTACCCAGAAAATTCTATCTATCCTTAAAGAAAACCCGTCGGCCAGTAGAAAAGAGATAGCTCTAATTCTTGGTGATATTACGGAAGATGGTGTCAAATATCAATTATATAAAATGAAAAAGGAGAGGATATTAGAGCGCATTGGTCCAGCTAAAGGCGGTTACTGGAAAAAAATAAAGGATACCATCCTACCCTCAGCAACAAAACCCCGCATGAACTCCGTCTTACTGCCGGCAACTACAACGAAAGCCGGAGCCCAGTTTCTCGCTAACCAATTGAACCGACCGGCTTCCGGCTTCCGCCGGAATGACTAAAAACTGTCTTTTGATTACTTTTTATCAACCAAGATATCAGTTTTTATTCTACCGCTTCGATTTTTTTGATTTTTACTGATAGAAAAAAATTACCCTGCCTAAGAAATAATAGACCCTTGACTTGTACATGCAAAAGATGTACACTGCAAACATGAAATACGACTGGAATCCAGAAAAAAATGAATGGCTAAAAAAGGAAAGAAAACTATCTTTTGAACAGGTAGTTTTTCATTTATCACAAGGTGATGTGTGGAAAATCGCAGACCATCCGGATCAACAAAAATATCCAGGTCAAAAAATCTACTTTGTTATCATTGAAGATTATATTTGCATGGTCCCGCATGTTATCCAGGAAGGATACGTATTTTTAAAAACAATTATCCCGAGTAGAAAAGCTACAAAGGCATATCAAAAAGAACAGGGAGGACAAAAATGAAATACGATAAAGAAGAAAAAGACATCATAGATGCTTATGAAAGTGGAAAAATGAAACTTTCTACACCATCGAAAAAGGAGTTGGAAAATATTAAAGCTATAGCCAAAAGTACTTTTAAAAAGGACAAAAGAATCACAATAAGACTTTACGACCATGATTATAAAGGGATTCAAAAAAAAGCATTGGAAATGGGTATCCCATATCAAACTCTAATCTCAGCTATGATTCACCGATACATCGAGGGGGAATTAATATCAAAGGATGGATGACATCACAATGCACCTGATCAGCTACAATTCAATGGGTGTCAGGCCTACATGCGATTGATGTAAACTGTGTAGATCTGACACTATTGAGTATTTATTTTTGCCCTGTCCCCCTTTTATACCCTCTCTAGCTCAGGTCTTTTCCAGCCTGGTCTTAGGCCGGCTGACAACTCACTCGCCTTTGATCTTAGAAAGCCTGTTTTGAGGTTGAAAACGTGCTTCTAAGCCCAATTTCAGGGCCGATTTATCGCAATTATCACAAGATTTTAAATCCTTGGCTTGGTCCGACCTAAATCCACAAAATCATTTTCTGGAATAGCGGACAATTGCCCGAGAACTGGACTGTCGGTCGACTGTTCGAAAAGCATGCATCAATGCCTTACAACCCCCCTCATCGCGAATGCTTTCTTTCGTGCTGGACTGATTGAAGCCTGGGGCCGTGGTATATACAAAATTATCAGTGAATGTAAGACATTTGGCGTTGCTCTGCCGACATTCAACTGTGATTTTTCGGGCCTCATGGTCGAGTTTGGGGCAAAGGGCGAAGAAGTGTCGGGGAAAACTTGGGGGAAAACTACCCAGAAAACTACCCAGAAAACTACCCAGAAAATTCTATCTATCCTTAAAGAAAACCCGTCGGCAAGTAGAAAAGAGATAGCTCTAATTCTTGGTGATATTACGGAAGATGGTGTCAAATATCAATTAAATAAAATGAAAAAGGAGAAGATATTAGAGCGCATTGGTCCGGCGAAAGGCGGTTACTGGAAAATAATAAAGGATACCATCCTACCCTCATCAACAAAGCCCTGCACGAAGTCCGTCTTACTGCCGGCAACTACAACGAAAGCCTCTATACCAACAACAAAATTGTCTACAAACTGCTCCGCTATGGCGTACAGATAAAAGCGGAAGCGGGATTCTGTAAGCATATCCGGAGGCATTCTCTATTGCATTTGCAACCACTTACGATGGCAGTCTAAACATGCAGGTAGGTTCTTCTTGTCCATGCTCCATGCCCCCTCACAAGCCGCTGCCTATACCATAATGAAGTATCCGGCAGGCCGTTACTAAATGCCGTAGATCTGAGTGAGGCTACCTGGTTCTTCATGAAGACCTGGTGGTGATACTGGTTATGATTCTACGCTACCACTATTGCTCGCTTTTATTCTTTACAATTCAATGTGTTATCATACTATGCTAACGATTAATAAAGCCGATAATCCGCCGACTGATGAATGCCGAAAAGACGATCTCCAATGTGGCTGATTATGCTTGTATAGATTGAAATAATGGGCTAAAATGAAATAATTGAACTTATTATTACAATACTATGTCTATCATCAAATGGATTTGAGCGGATGTTTTACATTTGGCAAGTAACCTAACCATTCAAACCTTTTGGAAATTGGCTCAAAATTATATCTTAACCTAATTGAGATAAGAAGGGTCAGCAAACCTTTAAGCAAGGAGGAATCCCCGTGAAATCAAAGAAAGGGTGTCCATTTTGTCGCGAAGATGTAATCGATATAGTTAAATCTGTGCCGCCAGCGGTGGAAGGTCTGCAAGTTCAGTGCGACAACTGTGGTGCTCGTGGCCCAATTTACGAAAGCGAAAAAGAGGCTATAAATGGATGGGAGCTTGGCATATCAGACATAGGAGGAAGGCAGAGAATAAGCTAACAAGGGTATTTAGAGATTTGCTTTACGCTATACGTTCCGCAAACGCGCTAATGCCGATGTTCTTTATTAGGGGGAAGATATGAAAGAAACCTTAACCGACATTATCAAAAAGCTTTCTGAAGGTGTCTATCAAAATGAAGAGCACGTCAGACTGTCACTAGTGTCTAGGATCTTAACAAAGTTAGATTGGAATTTATGGAACCCAAATGAGGTAAATTCTGAATTTTCAGTTCTTCCTCATGAGGACAAATCCCGTGTCGATCTGGCTCTGTTTTTGAATTCCTATATCCCTTCCGTTTTTATCGAAATTAAAGCAGTTGGTAAATTGGAGGGCAACATATCGCAAATCGAAACGCAGCTCCGTGACTACAATCGAAATAATACAGCATTATTTTCTATTATCACTGATGGACGAAAATGGCGGTTATATTTCTCACAAACTGGTGGTGAATTCTCACAAAAATGCTTTAAGGTATTAGATTTAATTGAAGATAATATTGAGGATGTCGAACAATCATTTTATGCCTTCCTTTCTAGAAGTGCAATTCAAAACGGAAATGCAAAAACTGCTGCACAAGGTTATTTACAACTTAATCAAAAACAGAGGGCTATGGAGGATGCCTTGCCCAAAGCACGTCGAATCATTCTGGGATCTCCATATCCCAGCTTACCACAAGCAATTATCCAAGTTGCATCTCAATCTGGTTTGTCTATTTCAGAAAAGGAAGCTAAACTATTTATTGAAAAGTTTGGCTCAAAGAAATCATTGTTTGAATCAACTCCGCAAGCCAATGAGACAGGAGCAAAACCCACCAAGCCACCGAAAACTAAAAAATCAACAAAATTTCCGCCCGATGGTACTGTGTGCCGGTTCGCATATAAAGGACAAACATATGAGGGAAAGATTGAAAATGGGATCTTTGCCGTTCCTCATTACGGTCAATTCAGATCATTTTCAGGAGCATCTGTTGCAATTTCAAACACAAGTAGAGACGGCTGGAGAGATTGGGAACTCATGATTCCAGGATCTTCAAGATGGACATTAGCTGATACATGGAGAAAAAAGCAATTGTCATAAAAGCATGCTGCATCTTGGAAAGAGGATTTGAAATGCAGAACATTGAAGAGATTCTGATTAAATATGTTGAAGCACGCCTCCAGCTCAGCGAGGTAATTATTGAAAAGGCAAAAGGCGATTGGAGCAAACTATCAATTCTAATTGAAAACGATGAAAAGGCTTATAAATCGTTTGACACCATGTTGAATTCTTTGAATGAGTTCAGAGAAGCAACGTCGGTGGGGAAATTCTTTACTTACCCAAAGGAATTTAAGAAGATATATGAGCTTCTTGAAAAGATCACTTTAAAACCAGATCCCGAGTTCTCAGTGGGATTCTCTTTAGGAGAAGCAAGGGATATGATAGCAGATCTTATGTCTGATGGGGAGGAAGATAGAAGAGCGAAAGCACTTGATCAGCTTGCGCAGTTGCCTAACTATAGTCCAGATGATTGGGTCAGACGCAAGTATCTTATTCAAGGTATTTATCTGTCTCAAACAAACAAAGTCCCTCCATATTTGATCCCACGGATTAAAGAAGCATATTTCTCCTTCATATACGGCAATTTCCTCGCTTCTATCGCTTTGGCAAGAGCAATACTTGAAATGGCTTTAAAAGATAGATTCCCGGTTTTAAAGGTAAAGGATCTATCCTTTTATGACATCTTAAACGAGAAATGGTTTCAAATAAAAGGTCTAAAAGATGATGATGAGATGCAAAAGATGGCGGAATTTATTAGAACTGCAGGTAATCAGATAATGCACAACCCACAGGACAAAGTTATTCGGATCTACAACGAATTTGCTACAACATCTGTTCTTCGGAATCTTAGATCGCTTATCGAATTCCTCTATCAGTAGATTACGTTTTTGATGTGTGCTTTTCCTGCTTCAGTTTGTTAAAGGCGCAACTTTCCAATACTGCTATCTATAATAAGCCGGGTGTTAATCCGGGCACTTACGATTTAATTTACAATATCTTACAGCCATGAAGTGAATTTTCTCTAATCAATTAGAGATTTCATCATTCTATCCTCATATCGTCATTGTGGTGTTAGCGGTCTCGTATCCATGTATGAAAGTGGGCCGCATGAAAATGCAGCATTTTTTCTGGCATAATACTTGCTATATATGAACTGTAACTATTGGTGATTACAGCGAATATGAAGAATATCAAAAATAACATGGGTTTCACATAACCATTTCAGGAAGAAAACACAGCATTTTCAAACCCCCAGTATTAGTACTGTTTCAGATCACCGGTGACATTGTGGCAGTATCATCCCGAAATAATAGCATATTGCGTGTGACGATAAAGATAACAGTAATGACGGTCATGTATGATTATGTTACGACCAAGACGGTACCGGTTGCAAGAGAGGTAAGCCTATTCTCGCATACGAGATTTATCATATCCGTTAATGAATTTCAACAGAGCAGCCCGGCATTACCTCAACCACCTATAAATTTCACCTGACAATGCCATTACACCGTCTTTAATAACGGTCGTCCGCTTTAGGGTTTCCGTAATCCCCTAATTATCCTTCCGTCTTTTCATCCCCTCACCTTACTATTCTACACTTATTCATCCATTTATTTCCCCGACAATTCACACAATGCCTAAAAGACATTCCCCGCAATGGAATTAACTGACCTTAGTAAAGGCAGGGAGGCAGTAAAATCCTTCCAAATAAATTTACGGGGGTTAGAAATGAAAAAAAGACAACTTTATTTCATAAGCGGGGCTGCAGATCTGCACGGTCTATCAGTTAAACGTGTAAGACGATATGTGGGTGACGATCTCTTGCTGGAGGTTGAAAGAGTTATTCATGGCGACCGTTTTTACAGGCATTTTACCGAGTTAAATCTGAGCATGTTGAAGGGGATTAAAAAATATCGAGACCAGGGATATTATCTCAAGCCAGCAGTCACTCTGGCAAGAAAAAACCTGGGACGAAGTAAGGGGACAAATAATACTTTTACACCTTTGATTTGTTTAAGCCCAATCAGTTCCACAGATGGATTGCCTCGCATAGATCCGGGACAGCACCAGAAGCCCCTGTCTCCGAAGCAATGCCGGCCACAACGGCGCTGCTATCCAAAAATACTTCAAGCCTACTCTTATCTGTCTGCCGAATAGGCTTCATCCGTGAATTTTTTCCGCTGGGAGCGGAGATTAGCAAGCAGCTCGTCTAAAGTTTGATAGGATTCAGGTGAGCCAGAGTACTTGGACAAGATGTTGAACTGATTTGAATTCCGGATCATTAGTGAGTATTTGACCGTTGGAGCGCTGTGCAGTGGCAATGCAGAAGGCATCTGCGTACGAAACTGAATAGTCTGATTTTATTTCCGCTGCTTCTTTTACTAAATCGTCATCTACGGAAATGATTGTCACGGGGAGCTGCGATAAAAGACCAAGTGACTCTTCGGCTTTTCGTTTCCCCACCCTTCTTTTGGTTATGTAGTAGAATTCACCCCAGTTTATCACACTCAAGAGGGTTTTTTTCAGAAGAAGATAGTTCGTAAAGAACCTGACGAATTTTTTCCCCCGGATTCCTTGTGAAAAAAACTTACAAGAGCGAAGCTATCGAGGACGATTGTGTTTTTCATTCTCAAGCTCTTTTTCATGTTCTTTAATCAGGTCTTCTGTAAGAGAAAAATCCCCCTCCAAGGATCCGCACGCCGCAGCAATCGGGTCTTCAGGGGCAGGTTTGATGAATATTCCATCCGATTCCTCCATAATTTGAACATTCAGACATGGCTTAACGCCATATTTATCTCTGATTCTCTTTGGAATCAAAATCTGCCCCTTGGGTGACATTCGTACAACCTGCATATTTCTTTCCCCTTTTTTTGATAAGTCTAACAATTTAGCAATTGGTTGTTAAGATATATTTTTTTCATACTTCGAACAATAAAACAATCTCGCTCCTAAACCCTACCTGATGGGCTTACTCCGCTCGAAGTGCTTCGATAGGGTCCCCCTGGTTGCTGAATACCACTTCCACGTCCACGGTGCGCGCCTGCTTCTCCAGATCCAGCACGTAGTCTGCAATGCGTCGCACTTTGCCCTTGAAACTCCTGTCAGCAAAAGCGTCCATGGTTATTCGTGCCGTCATGCCCACCCTGATATCCCCGGCGTCGACCTTGTCTATTGGAGCCGTAACATAGAAGCAGGCATTGTCTACGATATCCACTGGGGGTGGAGTCGGCACACCAACCGGCGAGGGGGTGACATACTCGAACAGCTCACCGGTTATTTCAGCGATTAACCCGTCAAAAGGTGCCAAAAGCCGCTTGCGGTGCTCTCTACAATCCCGCGGGTTACCGGTTTCACAGCCACTTCTATGGGCTTTGGGCGCGTGTAGCGCAGGATCACAAGACCGATGGCGGCGACAATGAGCAGTACAATGGTCCATTTAATAAGCTTCCGTAACATGACAGCACAGATCCTTTCTTAAGGTTACAGATGAAACAGTCGGCATCCAGGGACAATCCTCATTTCAGTATCTTAATATACCATTTTTAAATCTTTTAATACAAACCACCGAAAACGAGCGTTCATCCTGTCCTGCGCGTAACTACCCAGTTCCTCTCTCGCATTATCTCATCCCTTAGACCTACAAGCGCTATGCTGTTTTTGAAAGTGGCAAAAAATAAATAGAAGGCCGAGTACCACACATACCAGGCCAGCGGGGTCTCTTTATCCCTGCGCACGTATGCTGCCAGAATCTGGATAAATGCCCCTGTCAGTGAGACAATAATTGTCAGGATTATATACCAGTTAAATGGGAAAAAGATCTCTTCATTGGCAATCCAGAAACATACCATAAGCGGGAAGGGCAGGTGGGATACAAGATTATGGATCTCACGCCAGATCAGGAGATAGCTCCAAAAGCATTTTTGTAGAATATTGAGATGGCGGGAACTCCAGATGGACCTTTGATGCCTCAGCATAACCTGAAGCCAGCCCTGGGCCCACCTTTTTCTCTGAAACCAGAAACCGGTCAGATTGTCCGGGCATTCTTCACTCGATATCAGGCTCCTGTCATGGACGATTCTATATCCTTCCATCAGAATCCTGACTGTAATGTCAATGTCTTCAGTCAGCATTGCCCTGTCAAAGGAAAAGCGCCTTAACACGTCCGTGCGCCAGAAACCGTTGGACCCACCGAAGAGTGCCGTGTCAGCGATCAGGGATTTACCTGTATGGGAAACGGCATAAATGGTTTCAAACTCAACGGCTATCATGCGGGTAAACCAATTCCGGGCAGAATTCCGGACCACATTTCTACCCTGAACCACGTGATACTCATTTGCCAGCCACCGCCAGGCCCTTGTCAGGCAATCGGGATAGGGCCGATGATCAGCATCAATTATGACTGTAATTTCTCCATTTATCAGGGTAACGGCACGGTTGAGGTTTTCTGCCTTTGATCTGCTTTTTTCCACCCTCACGGCCCTGAACTCAGGGTATTCTTTTTCCAGACTTTTCAGTTCTTTCTCCACGGGGAGGTCACAAGGGGTGTTATAGACAAGAACGACCTCCAATCCAGCTACCGGACGTTCCACCCTTGTAAGGATATGCCTCACCGTATCAAGTATGATCCCTTCTTCGTTGGGGAGATAGGCGGGAATGATAAAGGAGGCGCGGGGAACCGGTCTGCCTGAAGTGCCAAGCCTATCCTTGGCATAGCGCCGTTTTATCGAGATAAGAGACTCATATTTGGTCATAAGGGCAGTAACAAGATAGATTGTGGCAATGGAATTGTAAAACAGCCACAGGGAGAGACCCGCATGGCTCAGCAATGTAAATGTAATTGTTGCGGCGACAAACACAAATAGATGCGTAAGAAAGAGTTTGCGCCATTCAATCCTGAAGGGCCTGTTATTCATGGATAAGATATAGTGAATATCTTTAATTTTGGCCATAGGAAAAAGGGGTGACGACTTTTTACGAGGTTATCTTTTTAAAAAATGAGAAATTTCTTTCAAAAAGCACCGAAAAAATATATAAAATGTGCAAATCGAAAACAAAGGGAAAAATTATTCTGAAAAAGATCCCCCCGAAAAGAAAAACCTCCACCGCGGGACCCAAGGCCGGGCCGTTTAGTCCTGATCAAAAAAGCGGTTACACTCATAGGCGTTCTCCTCGGAAAAAAGGTAGAAAAAGCAGTAGCATAGAGGGTTCACCGGCAGTATCTGCAGGCACGGCACTTGAAGAGGTCTGGGCTGTTTCACAGTTCAAGGTCCCGCCGGTCGAAGGCAAGACCCGTTTTCAGGATTTCGATCTTCCGGACCCGCTGCTTCATGCCATCTGTGATCTCGGCTTCGAGTACTGTACGCCAATCCAGGCAGAAATTCTTCCCAGCAGCCTGTCCGGCAAGGATGCAAACGGCCGGGCCCAGACCGGTACGGGGAAGACTGCCGCCTTTTTGATCAGCGTCATCACCCGGATACTTTTAAACCCCATCCAGGGAAAACGAAAACCGGGAACGCCCCGGGTCCTGATTATTGCCCCCACCCGGGAACTGGTGCTCCAGATCTCCGAGGAAGCCCGCCAGCTCTCCAAATACTGTGGCCTGAAGATTGTTTCCGTTTTCGGCGGCATGGATTACGTGAAGCAGAGAAAACAATTAGCGGCAGGTCCGGTCGATATTATAGTGGCAACACCCGGAAGGCTGCTCGACTTTCAGCGGCGACACGACTTAACCCTGAAAAAGATCGAGGTGCTTATCATCGATGAGGCCGACCGCATGCTCGATATGGGTTTTATCCCTGATATTAGAAAGATCATCTACGCTACGCCGTCAAAAGACAAACGCCAGACCCTGCTTTTCGGCGCGACGTTGACCGGGGAGATTACCCGCCTGGCCTCGCAATGGACCCGCAACCCTGTGACCGTCGAGATTGAACCTGAAAAAGTCGCCATCGATACCGTGGAGCAGATAGTCTACATAGTGACGGCCGGCGAAAAATTCGCACTGCTCTTCAACATCATCGACAAAGAGGACTTGCATCGGGTCCTGGTTTTCTGCAACAGACGCGATGAAGTGAGACGGCTCGCGGAGACCCTGACCCGCCACGGTATCAACTGCTCCATGCTCTCAGGTGAAGTTCCCCAGCAAAAAAGGATTCGCCGTCTCGAGGATTTCAAAAACGGAAAAATCCGGGTCCTGGTCGCAACGGATGTGGCCGGACGCGGCATTCACATCGAGGGAATGGATCATGTGGTCAATTTTAAGTTGCCGCATGATCCGGAAGATTACGTGCACCGGATAGGGCGCACAGGCCGGGCCGGCGCGGCCGGCACCTCGATCAGCTTTGCCGATGAGAATGACGCCTTCTATATTCCCGCCATCGAGGAGTTCATTGACCGCAAGCTGAACTGTATCGAACCGGAGGAAAGCTGGCTTGCCATGCCAAGGCCCGTCTTTGCAAAGAAAAGGCACAGATCCCGCCAAAAAAGGAAAAACAAGCCCACCACCGGACAGGGGTGAACCCCGTAACCCTCAGGCTAAGCAAACTAACCGCTTGTATACTGCAATTTTGGGACGCAAAGCCCAATTCACAAGCATCCGGATTCGGATGCCCCTATTTATTGAGAAGATACCCCAAAAGAAATGTACGAATATCAACGCAACAACAGATTTTTTGCCCAGATCCAGAATGATATGAGCGAATTGGGTATGGAAGAATTATCCGGACAGGGGGCCGAAGATATCAGCCCGGCCTATGGCGGGATCTATTTCAGTGCGAACAAGGCCGCCCTGTACCGCATAAATTACACGTCCCGTTATATCACGAGGATACTGGCGCCCCTGGTCTCCTTTAAATGCCACAGCACACGTTATCTTTATAATAAGGCAAAGGAAATCAACTGGACCGATATTTTTACGGTGGATAATTCTTTTGCTATTTTTTCAACGGTTTCCAACAGCAGAATCAAGCATTCTCTCTATGCCACGCTTCGATTAAAAGACGCCATGGTGGACTGGTTTAATGAGCATTTCAAAAAGAGACCCAATATCGAAAGGATTGACCCCGATGTATGGATCAATCTCCATATAGAGAATAACAGGGCCGTCATAAGCCTCGACACATCTTTGGGCTCGCTTCATCGCCGGGGATATCGAGCAAGGACCGTTAAGGCCCCAATGCAGGAGACCTTGGCCGCGGCCATCATCAGCCTGGCGGCATGGGACGGCTCAAAACCCATTTATGATCCCATGTGCGGTTCCGGTACTTTACTCAGCGAGGCATTGATGTTCTACTGCCGAATCCCGTCCGGTTTTCTCAGACAACGGTTTGGATTTGAATTCCTGCCCGATTTTGAGTATGACTTATGGAACTCAATAAAACGGGATGCCGATCAAAAGATTCGAGGACTGCCAAAAGGTCTGATTTCAGGGAGTGACATATCCTCCGAGGTTGTTGAAGCCGCAAGGACCAATATCAAGAAACTGCCCGATGGAGAGAAAATCGGTCTTCGGGTTATGGATTACAAAAAGATTCAACAGTTAGAGAATACTATCATTGTCTGCAATCCTCCTTCCGGTGTTCGTCTCGAAAGGGATAAGGACCTAAGTAAATTATACGGGGAATTGGGGGATTTTTTGAAGCAGCGATGCAAAGGATCCACGGCATACATATACTTTGGGGATCGAGGATTGATCCCGGAAATCGGTCTGAAACCATCCTGGAAGAAGCCCTTGAAAAACGGGGGGCTTGACGGTAGATTAGCTAAATTCGAGATTTACTGATATGCAAAACATAAGAAATTTCAGCATTATTGCCCATATCGATCACGGGAAATCCACCCTTGCCGACCGCCTTATTCAATATACCGGACTGGTAACGGACCGGGAGTTCCGGGACCAGATACTGGATACCATGGATATTGAAAGGGAAAGGGGGATTACCATAAAGAGCCAGACCGTTACCCTGCCTTACAGGGCCGGGGACGGGAAAGAATATGAACTGAATCTTATCGACACCCCCGGACATGTGGACTTTTCCTATGAGGTATCCCGGGCCCTTGCATCATGCGAGGGGGTCCTGCTCCTTGTGGACGCTTCCCAGGGCGTGGAGGCCCAGACCGTGGCCAATGTCTACATGGCCATGGATCACGATCTTGAGATCGTCCCGGTCATAAACAAGATCGATCTCATATCCGCTGATGTGGATCGGGTAAAGGAACAGATAGAGAACGAACTCGGACTTGACCCGGAAACGGCCATTCTCTGTTCCGCTAAAGAGGGGATCGGCATCGAGGAGGTCCTTGAGGCCGTGGTTAAGCATATACCGCCTCCGGGCGGGGACAAACAGAATCCCCTGTCGGCCCTGATATTTGATGCCCACTATGACCCTTTTCGCGGGGCGATCATAAGTTGCCGCCTCTTTGACGGGTCTGTCAGGCCCGGTGATATCATCCGCTTCATGTCCAATGACGCCCATTACAGGGTGGAAGAGGTGGGTGTCTTCCGGTTGGACATGGAATCAAGAGAAGTACTTGCGGCCGGCGATGTGGGCTATGTTATCTCAGGGATAAAGACCGTAAGCGATACGCGGATAGGGGATACCATAACCCTTGACGAGCGGCCGGCAGGAGAAGCGCTTCCCGGATTCAAAGAAGTTAAGCCCGTGGTCTTCTCCTCCATATACCCCATAGCCTCGGATGATTATCCATCACTCCTGGATTCTCTTGAAAAATACAAGCTCAATGACGCGGCCCTGGTTTATCAAAAAGACTCGTCCGCGGCCCTGGGGCAGGGTTTCCGTTGCGGATTCCTTGGCCTGCTTCACTTAGAGATCGTCCAGGAAAGGCTTGAACGGGAGTATGGTCAGTCCATTATTATGACCGTGCCGAGTGTCCGGTACAAATTTTTGCTTCGGAACGGCGAGACCCTTACGGTCGATAATCCCCAGTACTACCCGGACCCGGTTGATATTGAGAGTGCATCGGAACCATTTATCAGGGCGGGGATCCTTATTCCCGAACGCTATATGGGAGCGGTTATGAAGCTCTGCATGGAGCGCCGCGGAATCAATCCGCGATCTAACTACCCCGCGCCGGGCCGCATTGAACTCGTCTTTGATATGCCCCTTGCCGAGGTGATATTTGACTTCTATGACAGACTGAAGACCATTACACAGGGTTATGGTTCATTTGATTATGATTTTATTGAGAACCGGGAGAGTGATCTGGTCAAATTGGATATTCTGGTGAACGGAGAAAGGGTAGACGCCCTATCACTTATCGTCCACAGGGACCGTGCCAGGACATGGGGCGTGCAGGTCTGTGACCGGCTGAAGGATGAAATCCCCAGGCACCAGTTCAAAATAGCCATACAGGGTGCAATCGGAGGAAAAATAATATCCAGGTCTACTATCTCAGCCTTTCGAAAGGATGTCACGGCCAAATGCTACGGGGGTGACATCACAAGGAAGAGAAAACTCCTGGAAAAACAAAAAAAGGGGAAGAAACGGATGAAGATGGTGGGCTCTGTCATGATCCCCCAGAGTGCATTCGTTTCCGTGTTAAAGTCGGATAATGAATAAAAATCCTGATCCAGCCTTCGGCCCATAGGGCCTACGGCCCGGAGGGAGGACCAAGCTTTGGTTATCCCCAGAGGGGAGTTGCTTTGTTGGAGTTTTATTGAGTTATTGAAATTCCAAATATCAACAAATATCAAACAAATTCCAATGACCAAAATTCGAAAATCCAAACAATGTCTTGTCCTGGAAGGTTTTGGTCATTGAATATTGGAATTTGAGATTTGTTTGTAATTTGGTGCTTATTATTTGTATTTTTAGACACAAAAATCCAAGGCAGAGCCATATATCTCTCACTCCCGCGTAGCGGGATCTTCGACGGTCCCAGAGGACCATGTTTTCAATGGAAAATAAAGGGTCGAAACATTTTAACGGCAATACCCCGGGCCTCTATATTCATGTCCCATTCTGCCTCTCAAAATGCCCTTACTGTGATTTTTATTCCACAACCTCCATTTCCCTTATTCCAAACTGGCTTGAGGGGGTCATCGAGGAGCTGAAAATCTACAAGGATCGCTTCTCCACCTTTGACACCCTCTACATGGGCGGGGGTACGCCTTCTCTACTCAACCCAAACCAGCTTTCCACGCTTATGGATTTTCTGTTCCGCAATTTCGAGTTCTCGCCGGACACGGAAATCACCATAGAGGCCAACCCGGATGACATAACTCAGGACAAACTCAAATACTACAGGGATATCGGCATAAATCGCATCAGTCTCGGTGTCCAGTCCTTTGATGACAGGGCGCTTCAATACCTCAAAAGGAGGCATACGTCCCGGCAAACGGAAAAGATATTGGGATGGATCAGGGCCGCGGGGTTTGGCAATCTTGGCATAGACCTGATGTATGGATTTGAAGGGCAGACAGAATCGGCATGGGTTCGTACCATGAAACGTGCCCTTGATTTCAGGCCGGAACATCTTTCATGCTATCAAATGACCTATTCACCGGAGACGCCGTTTGGGAAGATGCTAACACAAGGCCGTATCACACAGATGGGTGAAGAGGAGGAAAGGACCTTTTTTCTCCTGACCTCACGATTTCTTGAAGAACACGGATATATACACTATGAGATCTCCAACTTTGCCAGAGATGAAAAACACGTTTCCCATCATAATCTTAAGTACTGGAGGCATGTCCCCTACTTGGGGATAGGGCCCGGAGCCCATTCATTCAATGAGGGACGCCGCTGGTGGAACATCAAATCCGTTTTCGACTATTGCCGAATGCTCTCGAAAGGTTATCCGCCGGTTGAGGAAAGCGAGACGCTCTCTAAAGAACAGAGTGATCTCGAAATGCTCTATCTCGGTTTGAGAACAGTGGACGGTGTTGATCCGGGACTTGTCGACAAACAGCACCAATCAAAGAAGATTATTGGTGAATTAGCGGAATCAGGGCTCGTGAAGGTTCATGCAGGCAGGGTTATTCCCACACGAACAGGATTTCTTGTGGCAGACAGCCTGCCCCTCCTGTTTTTGAATTGATAAGGATATAGCCGCAAAAAGGCGCCCCAGAGGAATAGGCTCCGCATTCCACAGGGCAGGCAAAATACACAAAAAGTAAAAACTTCATACTGTAATATCAGTAACCTATGGGCCTAAGAAACATAGCTTTGAACTTTGTACGAGTCCCTCAAGTATGCTGAATAATCACCATGTCAAAAAAGGCGAAAGGACAGAGAGAGGATAAATGCTGTTAGAACAAAATGGACATAAGATAAAGCTTTTCATGGTGTTGATCCTGGTTCTTGTTTGTTATGCATGCAGTGTCTCGCCAAGGCCGAAGCAGACGGAAGAATCTCTTGTCAGCGAGGAAGACGCCATTTTCGACAAACGGTTCCATGATCTCTCGTTTAAGGACATCAATGCAAAAAACTTATGGACAGAGGGAGAATATTACAAAAGGCACAAGGATATCGCCATCTACAACAATACTATTGCCGATATCGCCGAGAAGGTAAAAGGCGGGGTCGTGAACCTTTACACCCGCCGGCTGGAAGAGAGGGAAATGAAATTCGGCATCTCACCGAACGATATCCTTCCTATCAGGATACCCCTCGTCTCAACCCTTTTCGAAATCATTCCTTTCAAGGTTCCCATCCCTTACGTGACCGATGCGTACAGCCTCGGTTCAGGGTTCATTGTAAATAGACAAGGCTATATCCTGACCAATGCCCATGTTGTCCATAACGCCACGGATATCAGGGTAGTCCTCTCCGAGGGCAGAAGGGATTACCCTGCAAAAATCATCGGTATGGACAGGGTGACTGATACGGCCCTCATCAAGATGGAGGCCGATGTCACGTTGAAGGTACTGCCTCTTGGCGATTCGGACAGTCTGAGGACGGGCGAAATGGTCATTGCCATGGGAAATCCCTTGGGCCTCAGGCACTCGGTAACCTTTGGGATCGTCAGCGCCAAGGAGCGAATCTCGCCCCGTTTGAATGAGAAGTATGTGGATTTTATCCAGACGGATTCCGCTATCAACCCGGGCAGCAGCGGGGGACCCCTGCTCAATCTTTACGGAGAAGTAGTAGGTATCAATACGGCCATTGTCGCCCGGGCACAGTCCATTGGTTTCGCCGTCCCCATAAATACGACCAAGGAAGTAATGCCCATGCTTGTCCTTGGTCAGACGGAAAGAGGCTGGTTCGGCGCAGAGGCGGCCCCGCTGACTTTCAAACAGGCTGAGGTCCTGGGTTATTCGGGTAAGGGAGGTGTCCTTGTCCTCAATGTGGAAAAGGGCAGTCCCGCAGAAAAAGAGGGCGTAAAGCCCAAAGATATTATTATAGAGGTGAACGGTCAACCTGTTGAGAATTTTTTTGTTTTCAAGAGAAAGCTTCTGGGGCTTATGCCTGGCAATAGAATCCGTCTCGTCATTTTCAGAAATGGTGAGACAAGGGAAGTATCAAGCACCCTGGTTAAAAAGGGCACTAAATAAGGAGGAAAACTATGAAGGCACTTGTCTTGTATGATTCCCTGGGCGGAAACACGGAGAAGGTAGCGAAACGGATTCACAGCACCTTGGCCAATGGAGGGGTCCAAACCGAGCTTGTCAAAGTATCAGAGGATACTGATCCGGATCTCTACGATTATGACTTGCTGTTCTTAGGTTCCCCGGTCATAGCCTGGGGTCCGACCAACACAATGAGGGATTTCGTCATGAAAAAGCTTCGGGAGTATCACAAAACCAGGATCCAACCTTCGGCACCACTCAGACCGGGAAAATTTGCCGTGAGCTTCTGCACTTTTTCGGGCACTCACATAGGAGAAAATGAGGCCATACCTCTGACAAAGTGGTTCAGTTCCTTTCTGGAGCACTT
Source organism: Deltaproteobacteria bacterium (assembly GCA_019310785.1). Classification (GTDB taxonomy): domain Bacteria; phylum Desulfobacterota; class DSM-4660; order Desulfatiglandales; family Desulfatiglandaceae; genus JAIOSR01. Next base: position 8,781 of record JAFDDR010000065.1, on the reverse strand, counting down.
AGGGTGCCGGGTGATGGCCGAGTGGAACATTGTCGGCGAATTTCACAAACAGGACGAGCCTAATATCAATGGGAGGCTGGGTGATATTCGCGGCCGTCCCAATGAGAGTGATCTCCTGGATGTTGAAAACCGGGTTAAGGGACTTCTGGCCGGTCTGGTTGCCTGGATGGCATAAAGGCTTGCGCATAAATTCACCGTCATTTTAAGGCCCAAAAGCCAAATATCCGGCGGGATACGACAGGTTGCTAATGGGTTGTTTGGGAACCGGGGATTTCGCTTATGAACATGCTTAAACATATGGCAGGAAAAAGGAGAATAACATGGCAATCAAGACGGAAAAAGAATACCGGGAACGTATTGACAAACTTCGGCCAAAACTTTTTTTCGGCGGAAAAAAGGTAGAAAGGCTGAACGACCATCCGATCAGTAAAGGGGTCATTGATGCAACGGCGCGTGTTTACGAACTGACCACAGACCCTGAATACGCAGATACTATGACGGCCATATCCCATTTGACCGGCGAACCCATCAGCCGCGCCCTGCATATTCATCAGAGCAAAGAAGACCTCTTTAAACGCCTGGACATGGCCCGGTTGGGCAGCCAGAAACTGGGGACCTGCAACTACCGTTGCCCCGGCAATGAGATGCTCCCCTCCTTAGCAGCCACCACCTGGGAGATCGACCACGATAAGGGAACGGAATATCACCAGCGCTTTAACGATTATATGCGCTACGCCCAGGAAAACGATCTCGTGGTCAGCGGGTCAGTTACGGACCCAAAAGGCGATCGCAGCAAAAGACCCCTTGAGCAGGATCCCGATTTCTATGTGCACGTGGTGGAAAAAAAGGCCGACGGAATTGTGGTCAATGGGGCTAAACAGCATGCCACGGGGGCCTATGCAGCCGACGAAACCCTGGTTTTACCCGGCATCTCCTCGAAAAAAGGCGAGGAAGACTATGCCCTGGCATTTGTCATTCCAAACGGCAGCCCCGGGGTAACCTATATTGGGCAGTACAATTCTTTTAGTGTGGAAAGGGAATATGAAAAGGAGACCAGGGTCCTGGGAAATCCGATTTATGGTCAGAGAGAAACGTGCCTCATCGTTTTTGATCATGTCTTTGTCCCCTGGGACCGGGTTTTCATGTGCGGCGAGGTCGAGTATACTCAGAAATTTATCACCCGGTTTGCCAAGACCCATCGAATGAACTGCGGAGGCGCCTGCAAGGTCGGGTTTATGGACCTGATTATCGGCGCAACAAAGCTTATGGCCGAATATAACGGCCTATCGAAAGCCTCACATATTGCCCAAAAAATAACCCGCATGCTGCAACTGAACGATACATCGCTTGCCTGTGCTACTGCCGCGGCCTACTTTGGGAAAGAGGAACCCGAGGGTTCCGGTGTTTTCATGCCGGATGAAACCATGGGCAACATCGCCAAACTGAATACCAATGATGGATTCTGGGAAGTCATAGCCTTAGCCGGCGATATTGCCGGAGGCATTCCGGCCACAATGCCGAGTGAAAAGGAATTAGACAACCCTGAAATCAAGGATTATGTGGCCAAATATCTCAAAGCCGCGGCCCCGGCAGATCAGAGAATGCGAATCGCACGCTTCCTGCAAAACTGGGTTGCAGGGCTTCACGGTATCGGAACCTACCAGGGATCCGGTCCGAGCCAGAGTCAGTATGTGTCCATTTACCGTATCGCGGACCTGGAATCGAAAAAGAAAATGGCCCTGGATCTGGCGAACGCTATCGGATAGCCTCCTCGTGGTAGAAAAAGCTTGGTCCAGCCTCCGGCCCATAGGGCCTACGGCCCGGAGGGAGGACCAGGCTTTGCTTATTCTCCAAAGGGTATATGGTCTGTTGCAATTTCATTGAATTAGTGAAATTCCAATTATGATTCACCTTTTCCCTTGCCCTCCTTTTTCTTCTTTTTTTTCTTCTGGCGTTTACTCGTCTCAGCCGCTTCTTCTTTCTTTTTCTTGCCCTTTTCCTCTTTAGGCGCGGCCTCCTTTTCAGCCTTGATCCTGGCCATTTCCTCAGCCTTTTTTTCCAGGGCGGAGATGGCGGTTAGCCTTGCGTTTGTTTCCCTTATCTTTGCTCTTATGCCCCTGACATTGGCATCTTTGGAAATCTCTCCCGGTTTAAGCCCCTTTTCGGCCAAAACAGTCAATCTCTGTTCCAGCTTATTCTCCAAAGAATCTTTTTGATTCAGTCTTGCCGCTTTACTTTTTGATGGCATGTGTTGCTCCTTTCTCTTTTAACCTTATGGCCCTATTTTAAAATCCCCCCTAACCCCCTTTAAAAAAGGGGATTTATCCGCCTCTGGCGGGCAGGGGGGATTTTTCTCTATCTACTATTTGTACTTTGACATTTTCCTATCCAAGGCGATTGCGTCTTTTGAGTTTTTTCTTTATTGTCCTCTTATCAGGAAATGGTTTAATAATAAACACTAAAATGGAGTTGTCTACTATACACATGAAACCCAAATATCTTTCTCTTAAGCCCTTTATCCTCTGGAAAAGAGAAGAACGCCCCATTGAATGGCAAAGAGTATTTGGACGTTCTGCCGGGCTTGAGGTGGAGATAGGCTTCGGTCTGGGGGATTTCCTGGTGCGCCGGGCACGGGAGCATCCTGAAAAAGACCTTGTGGGTATTGAGGTGAGCTGGGTCCTGGTCCGCCGTGCCCTCAGAAAAATAGCCATAGCCGGTATGCCAAATGCTAGAGTCATACGGGCGGATGCGCGGGTTTCCTTTGAAAGACTCTTTTCTGAAAAATCATTGGGCCGTGCCTGGGCCCTTTTTCCCTGTCCATGGCCCAAAAAAAAGCACGTTAAACATCGCCTTTTTACAGATGACTTCCTGAAATTATTAAACAGCAGATTAATTGATGAAGGTGAACTACTGATTGTTACGGATGATCGGCCCTATTTTGATTGGATACTGACTCAGGCTTCAGAGACCGGATTTGAAGTGCACACGCAATCCATCCCCCCGCGTTTTTTGACCAAGTACGAGCGGAAATGGCAGGGATTGGGACAGCAGCGGTTTTTTGAATTGCGGATGGTCAAACGCAGGCATATGGAAATCAAGGTAAAGGAGGAAGCAGCATTGATAACCCATTGTGTGGATCATTTTGAACCGAAAGATTTCAAACCCTTAAACGGTCGGGGCGAGATCATGGTGGATTTTAAAGAGTTCCTGTACGACCCGGAACAACGAAAAGGTATGGTCAGATCCGTAGTGGGAGAGGACAACCTGCTCCAGAATTTCTGGATTGAAATAGTTGAACTGGAAGATGGCTGGCATATCCGGCCGGCCAAGGGATGCAGCATGATCCCAACGGCAGGGGTTCAGCTGGCACTGGATCTTGTGCGGAATGCCACATAAGTTCAACTATGAGTTTACTTATCCGGCCCCGGGGCTGCAAGGCATTCTTTCAGGACCCGGGTATCGTTCTCTGATATTTCAAGAAACTGGATGCCCATTCCGGATGGCTGGCCCGGCTGAGCCTTTTCCGGCGATCGTGCCCAGCGCACTTCTGACTTGATCTGGAGGAGATTGGGCACACCCGGAAGCTGTAGCTTGAGAATAAACTGAAATCCGACCTTAAGCGGCTTTTCCGTCTTTATGAAGATCCCTCCGTTGCTCGCATTGGCTGTGTAGGCATTGATGAAAGCCTCACGTTCTTTGTATGTTAGTGACAGGACCTTTGGCACCCTGGGCTTTGTCCTGCCGCCTTGATCATATATCCTTTCAAGAATTCTTTCGAAACGATGAGTTATGGTTTCAAGAATACTCCTGAACTGCCCTGAAAGCCTGTTGTACTCTTCCTCAAGAAATCCCCGGTCAATAATACCGAGGGTCGTCTCTCCAACCGCGCAGGCGGTAGCGGTTCTCTTCATGCCTCCGATAAACCCGAGTTCTCCGAAAACTTCATCGGTCTTTAATACCTCTATAACACATTTCTTCCCTCGAATGACCTTGGAAATTTCCACAGACCCGGACAGGATAACATATATCCAATCGCCAGGGCTTCCCTCTTTGATGATAGTCTGGCCGTCTTCATAGGTCTCTTCGCCGGCTAAGTTGTACACATATTCCCCTGCCATCTTATCCCCCTTTCCCCCTATTCCGTCCAGGCGTCTGCCTTTTCCATGGCCTTTTGCGTTAATTCCTTGCGATAATCTTGAAGTTTTTCCGAAATGTGTGCGTATTTCAATGCCAGAATTTGTGCGGCGAGAACAGCGGCATTCTTTGCTCCCCCGCTTCCCACGGCCATCGTGGCAACGGGAATACCGGGCGGCATCTGCACCGTGGACAAAAGGGCATCATTCCCTTTTAAAGGCGAAGAATCGATAGGAATCCCGATGACCGGCAGTATGGTGTTTGCAGCCATGAATCCGGCCAAATGCGCGGCCCAGCCTGCCCCCGCAATTATAACCTCAATACCACGACCGGTCGCTGACACGGCATATTCCCTTGTCTGATCAGGCGTCCGGTGAGCCGACAGCACCTTCATCTCATAAGGTATTCCAAGTTCCCGAAGGATATCCGCACAACCCCTCATCACGTCCGCATCAGACGTGCTCCCCATAACGACACCCACCAATGGCTTTTCATCCGGCATTTCATCTCCTTTGGAATCTTATTCGCCTTTTAAAACTTGGTCCTCTGGGTCAAGTCAGAGCTAAATGGCTCTGCCTTGGTGTTTTGTGTCTAAAAATACAAATTCCAAGCACCAAAATACAAATAAATCTCAAGCTCCAATATTCAATGACCAAAACCTTCCAGGATAAGACATTGTTTGGATTTTCGAATTTTGGTCATTGGAATTTGTTTGATATTTGGGATTTGATATTTGGAATTTCAATAAGTCAATGAAACTCCAACAAAGCAAATTCCCTCTGGGCCTAACTCAAAGCCCGGCCCTCCGGACCAGGATCTTTACAAATGATCGTTTCTCTAAAAGTCCACCATGGAGACATTCCGCTCAAGACTACCCTGCCATTCCCATAAGCGGATAGATAATCATCCCGGCCAACCAGGCAATATCCTCTGCAGAGAGAATGCCTGAAACACTCCGGTCAAAGAGTATAGTCCCCTCGGGCGGAAATTCATCGTCCCCTTTCCAGAGGATCAAGGCCACAGGAACCATTGGCAGGGCCTTTACCTCCACCGATACGTCTCCCTCATTCAGGGTTTTTGCACCATAGACCTCTGTTGTTAGCTTTACCATCAACTCTGGTCTATGCCCAAATCCCCGGACCATGGGATTTTTGGCCCTTCTAACAAAGGCATCAAGATAGAATTTGCCGTCAGGCACTTCCTGGTATGCAATCCATTTGCCGGTTATCTTTGCTCCTGAAGCCCCATTGAGGTAATGAAGCAGCAAAACCTGTTGTTGAATGGGCAATTCTTCTTCAGATTCCCTGAAGTAAAACGCAAGGTCGGGCCAGGTAATGACCACCTTTTTATTCAAAAAATCCATGGTCAGGATTGCTTTTCCCTCTGAATCCGCCTCAAAATCGGCCCCGCTCTGGTCAGCTATTCTCTTGGGATTTTTATCCTTCAAACCCTCTTTACCTAATTCAACGGCTTGTCTGTAATCATCAATTTTTGCCATTCCCGGTCCTTTTGATTGAGTCACATTTAGCGATTTACGAACATCTCAAGTCAGTTTATAATAAATTTTTGGCTCGAATTTCAAGTTATTTCCCGCTTGCCTAGTTTTCAAGAGAAAAGATGAGAGGAACGTCCATGGCACGCAGAAAAAAACGAAAAAGGCACTCCCAAAGGCAAAAGACACAGAAAAAGGAGACAGCGGCCTTCAATAGGGCCTTTAAAGGGCTTGTCTCGCTGGAAAAGAAAAGCGAGGAGGCCCTTAAAGAACCTGAAAAGAAAATACCGCCCGAACCTGATGGAGAGCCGGATGAAGTCCGGTATTTTCTTGAAGCCATGTCGGATGTCAAACCCCTGCCGGGAAGCAGAAAAACGGTTACACGTATCCCCAATCCCAATATGAGGCCGGCCCATCCTGTCAGGGATGACGAATTAGAGGGCATGGCGCATCTCTCCGATCTGGTGAGCGGGGCGGCCGAGATGGACATTACCTTTAGTGACGAATATATCGAGGGCTCTGTGCATGGGTTCAGCAGAAAACTGATGCGGAAGCTTAAGAAAGGCCGGTTCCCGGTCCAGGATTATGTGGATCTCCACGGGCTGACAAAGCAGGATGCAGAGATGAGAATCAGGGATTTTCTCCTTCAAAGCAATCGGCTTGGATTGAGATGTGTGCTCGTGATTCACGGCCGGGGCCTGAATTCCGAGGACCATATACCGGTTTTAAAGGAACGATTGCCCATCTGGTTGAGCAGGGGGCCTGTAAAAAAAATCGTCCTGGCATTTTCTACTGCCATGCCTTACGACGGTGGGACCGGGGCGATTTATATTCTTCTGAGAAAGGCAAAAGGGGGAGGGTAAAGGTTAATTGATTTTAAATGGTTCGTCTGTTAGTATGATTCTAAACTTGCTCATGGTCTGCTTGTCTGTAGTAATTTGATCGGATTATGACCTGTGCCACTGACACAAAAATAATGGAGATTTTATAGCAATGAAATTGGGTGTCTTGGGGCTTCCCCAATCAGGCAAATCAACCGTATTTGCCGCTCTCACAGGGGCAAGGGGTCAAAAAGGAGATCGCCCGGCTTCCCGCGCAGACACGAGAATCGCCATGGTTACGGTCCTTGACGAACGCGTTGATTTCCTGAAACAACTATACAAGCCGAAAAAGACGACTTATACCAAAATTGAATACCTGCTCCCCTCGGATATGCCTTCATCATCTCCTTCCGGGTCGGAAGGAGGCGGCTGGAACCGGATTCGAATATGCGACGCCCTCCTGCACGTGGTACGGAATTTTCAGACATCCGGCGGGCCTTCAGCAATGCCCGAGTATGACTTCCGGCAGCTTGAAGAAGAGATGATCCTGAGTGATCTTGTTGTAGCGGAAAAGCGGATTGAAAAAATCGAACTGGACCTAAAAAGGGGTAAAAAACCACAGGGAGAAGAGCCAGCCCTCTTGAAATCGTGCTGTGAACTCCTGGAAAAAGGGGAACCGCTCCGTAACGTGCCGGAACTGGCATTAGAACCCGCGCTCAAGGGATTTACATTCCTCTCTGCAAAACCCGTGCTCGTGATCGTCAACAACGAGGATGAGGACGAGGCATTTCCGGAGTGGGCTCAAAAGCCGGATAATGTGGAAATGTTAGCAGTGCGGGCCCGGCTTGAGATGGACATAGCATCAATGTCACCTGAAGAGGCGGAAGAATTCCTTGATGCCTACAATATTCAGGAATCCGCCCTTGATCGTGTCATAAACAAATCTTATCAGGTCCTGAACCGTATCTCGTTCTTTACAGTCCTCTCGGATGAGGTGAGGGCCTGGTCCATTACCGCGGGTACTTCGGCCATAGAGGCGGCGGGCACAGTGCATACGGATATGCAAAAGGGCTTTATCCGGGCAGAGACCCTGTCCTTTGAAGATTTGAAGACCCACGGGAGTTTTCAGGATGCCAAAAAGGCCGGAGTGGTACGTCTTGAAGGCAAGGAATATGAAGTGAAAGATGGGGACATTATTAATTTTCGATTTAATGTTTGATGGACTCGTAAAAAGTCGACTTAATGAATCTGTCATTTCGACTTTTTATGATTCCATCAATCGACAATCTACAATCTTCACTCAACAATAAGTAATGGGGTAATCATGGACAAAATAAAAGTGGGCATTATCGGGGCAGGGGGTTACGGTGGTTGCGGCGCAATCGAGCTGCTACAAAACCATCCCAATGCAGAGATCACAGCCCTTATTGACCTGCAGGATATCGGCAGGCCCATAAGTGACCTTTATCCTCATCTTACCGGTTTTTGCGACTTACCCCTCATTGCCCCGGATGATCCGGACTGCCCCGATGATTTCAATGTGGTCTTTTTTTCCACGCCCGACGGCGTGGGCCAGAAAACCGCGCCCTCATGGCTTAAAAAGGGCATCAAGGTCATTGACTACAGCGGCGATTTCCGGTTCAACGACATAGAGACATACAGGGGATATGCCGCCAGAATAGGCCGGGAACAGGAACACGCCTCTCCGGACCTCCTGCCGCAATCGGTTTACGGTCTGGCAGAGTTACACAGAGATGAAATCTTCCGGTCCGACCTTGTAGGGAACCCCGGCTGTTTTGCGGTGAGTTGTATCCTCGGCTTAGCCCCTGCCATAAAATCGAATCTCATAGTACCGGAATCGATTATCTGCGATGCCAAAACCGGTGTTTCAGGGGCCGGAAAAAATCCCAGCCCAACGTTCCATTATCCGGCCCGTTATGACGCCATGAACGCTTACAGGATATCCGGGCACCAGCACGTATACGAGGTGGAAAGGGAACTGGGCCTTCTCGCAAGTCATGACATAAGGATCACCTTTACCCCGCATGTCGTACCGCTGTGCAGGGGAATTCTGACCACCATATACGGCCGATTAGCGGAGGGACAGGACCTCAAAAAAGCGGAGGAGGCATATCGCTCTTTTTATGAAAACGATATGTTTGTGAGGGTGTTCGGGCCGGAAACGCCACAGACCAGTGTCAACGTGCGGGGCAGTAACTTCTGCAATCTTTCCATAAATGTGGATGAAAGGACGGGAAGGCTGATTGTAGTGAGCCTGATCGATAACTTAGTCAAAGGCCAGGCCGGCAGTGCTGTTCAAAATATGAACATCCT
>JAFDDR010000064.1 GCA_019310785.1 Deltaproteobacteria bacterium | reverse complement strand
GAGCGACCATCGAGCGGCATTCCGTTTATTTGTTCTGGTGACATGTAATTCGGGGTCCCTAAAATGATCCCACTCCTGGTCTGTGAAGAAGAGACGGCCTTGGCAATACCGAAATCGGTAACTTTGATTGTTCCGTTTTTCAAGAGCATAATATTTCCGGGTTTCACATCCCTGTGGATGACACCATGGCTATGCGCATAGTCCAGGGCATCGGCCGTATCGGCAACGATGTCTAATATTTTCCTCAAAGGAAGCAGGTTCTTTTTCTGGCAATAGTAATCCAGGTCCTTTCCTTCCAAAAGCTCCATGGCCATGTAAGTGAGTTCATAGTCCTCACCCACATCGTGAATGGAAATAATTGAGGGATGGGACAATTTGCCGGCTAACTCGGCTTCCTTGAAAAAGCGCTCCTTTACCTCTTTGGCCTGCTTTTCTTCAAAATCGTCGGAAAAACGGATAGTCTTGATAGCTACGAGACGGTTGATCCTGGGGTCTTTGGCCTTGTACACGACACCCATGGCGCCCTGGCCTAATTCCCCTAAGATTTCGTATCGTCCGACCGTTGGTTTTGTCTCAAGATCATCTGATATCAGGATTTGTCCTGCCTTTTGCCCCCCGTGTTTTCCAAGCTGCATTTCTCCGGCGAATTTTCTCAATTTTGGAATGCGTACATGTAAATCTCGAAAAGTACCCCCTTCACGAAGGATGTGTTCATGTACGGATATGGCCTTATTCATCATGCGCTTGCGCTCAAAATCGAGGGCCAGATTATATATGACGTCCTTCATAGCGTCATCTAAGGGGCATTTCCTGAACTTTTCAAATGCCAGGTCCAGAAGACCCTGGCTCTGTAAGCTAAGCCCTAACATCCTGTTTGTTTCAATGCTTTCCTTAGCGGACAGGATCATGGATTTTTCGCTGACCACGAGTTCTTTTACGGAAAATACCACATAAAGGACCACTAAAGAAAAGGCCACATAAATGGTTTTGAACCAAATATCAAAGGCCATAAAAAAAACCAGGCTGGTCACGAAAATGCCAAAAAGCATTGCCCCTATCATCAAGGTCCTGGGAAAATAATTCAATCGGGGAAAGAAAAATGATGCAACAAATCCCAGGACAAGCATCAGAATTGCTTCCGCATAGAGAACGTTATTGGGCCGCTTGAGATATCGTCCGCCCATAAAACCTTCTATGATATTGGCTATCAGCTCTACCCGGGGCATATGTGGGTCTACCGGTGTATTTATAGACACGCCGCCCTCTGTGGCAGTATATCCTATCAGCACGATCTTGTTGTCAAACACGGCGGGGACCTTTTTTACTTTTAATATGTCAACAAAAGAATAGTAGGGAAAAGATCGCCGCCCTCCTTTAAACTTGATAAAGATCTCCCCGTTCGTTGTGGGGATGAACTGCTGGTCCAGCTTTACCCCTTCATCCAGGATAACTAAATGTTCAACGGATTTGTTCAAATAGTCAAGGGCCAGGCGCAGGGACATGGAAGGTATGACATTCCCACGATAGTTGATAAAAGGCAGATGGGCCTGCCCCTCCATGCTCTTGACGCGAGAAAGGTTGATGTGGCCCAGACCGCGGCAATTTTCCGACAGTTCCCTATATGGAGTCCTGAGCCGGATCACAGAGATATGGTCCTTAATATCTTTGCTCAGGCGGGTGGATACCAGGGAATTGGTCTTGAGAAAAGAGTCAAGGGGTATAACGAGTTCGGTATCTAACTTGCCGAATTTCCCCACAACCGGGAGAATAATGTTTTTCGATGCCCTGACTGCCCGGGAAAGCTCCCTGTCATTATCCATCTTCTTTTCAATCTGTTCCAATCTCCCGAGAATCCATTCATGGGAGTGGGCGACGTCCGCCTCCGCTGCCTTTTCGTATTCGGAGATGCTTTCGTGGAGTTTTCTTATCTCATTCAGACCGGGGTTGTGTTCCTTTTGACTATAAAGCAGGTCCAGCCCGATCAACTTTGCACCGTTGGCCTTTAGGATATTAATCATCTCGGCAAGCAAATTCCTCGGCCACGGCCACGGACCAAGCTGTTTCAAGCTTTTTTCATCGATATTTACGATAGCGATTCTATTTTCCCCCACAGATCCGGGAAGATCCAAACGCATCTCCACACTGTAGATAATCCTCTCCAGGCCCTCAAACAAGGGGAAGGCCTTAAAAGAAAGCGCAATAAAGGCAAGAGCAATAATCGCAGCAATAAGGATATCTGTTTTTTTAGCGGAGGTTTTCATTCACGTGGCTTTGTTCAATGGGTTTAATCGTGTCCCGGGCCGGGACCCGGAAAGCTTAAGTATTTTGGAATCAAGAATTTTATAAGAGAATTATCAAAAATTGATGGTCTCGTAAAAAGTCTCCATAACCGTCACTCCCGCGAAGGCGATAGTCCACAAGTGGTTGATTTTCCTGGATTCACGCCTTCGCTGGAATGACGAAAACGGGCGTTTACAGCCTTTTTATGGGTCCATCAAAATTATTAAAAAAATATCAGAACAAACGACTAATGTCAAAGAAAAACAGGGTGTTTGCGACGCAGCGTGGCAAACCGGGTAGGCCGAAAACAGTTGTTGAATTTAAATGGTGATGAGCCCTGGGCCAATATTTCCCTTGAAATAGCTGATATAATGTGTTAAATTAATTTTTTAATAAGAAGACTTAGCCGCTTAAAGCAGAATAATAAGAAAGGAACACTCATATGCCGGAACAGAAGGTAGAACGCCTTCACCCCCCAAGTGAAAAGAAAAATTTTGTCGACAGGCGAAGGTTAGGTGAATTGTTGGTGGAAACCGGTCTTTTGACCCGCGCCAGGCTCGAAGAGGCGCTAAATGCTCAGAAAGGTACGGGTAGAAGGTTGGGGCTGGTCCTGGTCGAACTGGAGTTTATTTCAGAAGATGAGATGGCATTTGCCCTGGCCATGCAGCTAAAGGTGCCCTTCATCGACCTAACGGATTATGACATTACAGAGGGGGTAATCGAATCCATCCCGGAGGAGGTTTGCCGGAAGTTTTTCTGCATTCCCATTGAAATGAATGATAATGTGCTTCATGTTTCTATGGCTGATCCGCTTGACCTCAATATGATGACGGAAGTACGGTTTATAACCGGTTTCAATATTCAACCTGCCATATCTACAGCCACTCAGATCCTTGATCGGCTCCAGAAACACTACCACCCTGAAAAGTCCATTAGCGATGTTACGGACGAGTTGGCCAAGGAAGAATTCTTAGAGTTTACCCCTGAAGAGGAGGAGATTGATGCGGAAGCGGAAATGGACAAACTCCAGGATTCGCCGTTTGTCAAAATGGTTGACCTTATCATACGGAACGCCATCAAAAAGGGGGCCAGTGATGTCCACGTCGAGGCCCAGGAGAACCATGTCAGGGTGAGGAACCGCGTTGACGGGGTGTTACAGGAATCCATAAAACTCCCGAAGTGGACTCAGCCCATTATCATTTCCCGTATCAAGGTCTTAGGGGGCATGGATATTGCCGAAAGAAGGCTCCCCCAGGACGGCAGGATCAAGGTCAAGGCCAAGAATTTCTCTGCTGACTTACGCGTTTCGACCCTTCCCACGTTCTATGGCGAAAAAGCCGTTATCCGGATATTGAACAAGCAGGAAGCTTCTATGACGTTAGATGAGATCGGCTTCAGTGCAGAAAATATAATCATCCTGAGACGGTTTATCCGGCGACCCCAGGGCATGATTTTGATTACAGGCCCTACCGGGAGCGGAAAGACGTCAACCCTTTATGCCTGCATGAGCGAAATCAAGTCCGATGAAGCCAACCTTATTACGGTAGAAGATCCTGTGGAGTATGAACTGCCCGGAATCAACCAGGTCCAGATCAATGAAAAAGTAGGATTGACCTTCCCTTTTATTCTCCGTTCTATCTTGAGACAGGACCCGAATGTCCTGATGGTTGGGGAGATCAGGGACCAGGAAACCGCAGAGATTGCGCTACAGGCATCACTGACCGGCCATTTAGTTCTGTCGACCCTTCATACCAATGATGCTGCATCTGCCGTCACAAGGCTTATTGATATCGGAATTCCTCCGTTTATGATTTCATCCTCCCTGGTCGGAATTATTGCCCAGCGATTAGTGAGGGTCATCTGCCCTGACTGCAAGGAGGAATATATACCTAATCATGAACTGCTCTCCCGGATCAGCATGCATCAGGAGGACCTCCCCTTTAAATTCTACCGGGGGGCCGGCTGCGACAAATGCAACAAGACGGGATTCAAGGGAAGGACGGCCCTTGAGGAAATCATGATCGTGGGTTACAAAATAAGGGAGCTTATCCAGTCCGGAGCTACCGCGGACGCCATCAGGGAGGCGGGCATGGCAACGGGCATGACTACGCTGGGTTACAGTGGGCTCCAGAAAATCCGGCAGGGTATTACGACCATAGAGGAAGTCCTCAGGGCGGTCTACCAGAAAGAGGAATTGACCACCATTTGTTCGCACTGCGGAAAGGCGGTAAGCCTGGATTTCAGGGACTGTCCCTTTTGCAAGCGTCCGCTGGTGCCCACATGTGAGACCTGCAAGAGAATAGTCCAACCGGAGTGGCTGGTTTGCCCTTACTGTCGAAACGATCTGAGACCGGAGGTTGAAGTCTGATCAAGGTACTCGATGTTTTTTCTTGACTAAACATACTAATTTTATTAGTTTTTTTGTTCGTAGAGTGTTTATTTTTAAAGCGGCGTTCATACGAGGTTACTAAACTCAAATGCAGTGTAAACATCATCCTGATCGAAAGGCGACACACATTTGTTCCAGTTGCAATGCCCCGCTCTGCGAAGATTGTGCTGAAGAAATTAGGGTGGGCGTTTATTCATGTTTTCAATGCGCCATGCTCCACTCGGTTTCGGCAGTTGGCACCGGCCTGACGGAGAAGCAAGCGAAAGCAGTCGAAAAAAGGGCCAAAAAGAAAAAAAAATGGGGTCCTTTTCAGTACTTCCTGACGGTTTCTTCAACATTAATCCTGGTCATGTGGATGGTCATTATCTTTGGCGGGCAAAAGGCCCCTGAGAAGAGCGGCGTTGTCCTGGAAAGGGGCAAGGCGAACAGGGTGCTTCTCTTCTTAGTTGACGGGGCCCTCAAGCGCTACGCCCATTATGAGGGGAACAGATACCCGGATACCTTGACCGATCTGGTCCCTCAATATCTGCAAATGAGAAAGGACCAGACTCAAATCCTGGGTAGGCTTTCATATATTAAAGTTCCCGGGACCGGCTATGAACTTTCCATTGCAAACCCCCGGACAGGGGATATGAGCCTTATCCTCACACCCAAGGGTGTGAAATACGCCCAACCGTCGGGAGGTGAATCCTCATGAAAAAAGAACGCGGATTTACCCTTATCGAGCTTATGGTAGTAGTGGCTATTTTGGGAATTTTGGGGGCCACGGCCATTCCCCTGTACAACACCTGGCAGCAGCGTGCCTACGGCTCGGAAGCCATCATTATGATGAAGCAGCTTACAGAAGGGCAGATTTTGTATTTTTTGGAGCATGATGACTATTTTCCAAAATCAGATGATCCTGGATATCCAACGTACTTTGTATACAAAGATGGTACGGTAAGCCCAGCAGGCGCTGTAGACAGTATAAAAGATGCACTGCAAATAGCTATAACGCCGAATGGACGCCTTGAGTACCAAATTAGTAATACCGGGGGTGGCTCTTGCTTTATACGGATTGAGGCTTCTTTTCCTTTATTTAGAAATGGCCGACTCTACATTATGGCGATTATTGATAAAAAGGGAAATGTCACAATTACGGATTATGATTCCTTTGGTTTCGGATAATGTGATGTTTACGGATCATATTACTCCCTTCATGATTAAACGTGACTAAAAGGCCCTTAGACATCTGCATGCCTTTTAATTAAACAGAAAACCACCTTACCCCGACTATGGGTTCAAAAACAAACGCTCTATTCAATAATTTCCTGACCAGCGGCCTGAAACTGGCGGACACTGAAACCTTGAGAAAGACCAAGGTCCTCAACATGTTTGAGCTGGTCTTTGTCATTGTTGCCCCGCTTTTAGGGCTGTTTTATTTTCAGATCGGGGCCTTCCTGCTTTTTTACATCTGTGTCATTGCAGGCCTCACCGGTCTTGGAGTGATGCTTGTTCTAAGGCTGACTAAGAATCTCACTCTAAGCAGCAATTTTGCCATATTTTTCCTCTGGGCCCTCTTCGTCATCATCAGATGGAACAGCGGAGGCATGTCCCCTGAAGGGTTGATACTTCTATCCTGGGTGTGGAACGGAGTTCTGGTTCTTCTCGCTATTTTCCTGACGGGTTACATGTGGGGGACCGTCTGGGCATGCCTGGTATTTCTGGAAAGCGGCCTGTCCGTTACCCTGTTCCGGACCGGTCATCATTTCGTCAATCTCATCCCTCCCGAAATCTCCCCGGTATATTCATTGGGTTTTTATCTCACGGGCCTTCTGGCAATCCTACTGTTTGCATTTCTGTTTGAAAAAGAGAGAGCAGAGGCCAGCATTCGTGAACAGGAAAAATCGAGGATGCTCGTGGACTCAAGAAGGTATATGGAGAACATCTTAGAGAGACTGCCCGTCCCCACCTTTGTACTGGATAACAGCCACCGTGTGGTGGAGTGGAATCGCGCATGCCATGAGCTGACCGGCATTGCGCCCCAGGATATATTAGGCAAGCCGGTATGGGAAGGGTTTTCCTTAGATGAAGAGGGGAGCATGGCCGACAAACTGCTGGATAATCCGGATGTGCTTTATGAAAAATACAGCGAATCCATTATATCCATGACAGACAGCGGGAGTTTTTCGGTAGAGGCAATGCTTCCCAAGCTGAAAGGAGGTGTGCAGGCAAGTATTAAAGCTGCCCCGATCTTAGATGAGGACGGCAATGTGAAGGGCGCCATACAGATCATTGAGAATTTTCACGAGGGCGACGCAGAGCCAAAGGCCGGGTCCGATCACGTGAGTCCCAGTATCGACAACTCGTGGTATCCGGCATTCAGAGTGGATGCTAAGGGCAGAATAGCGGCCTGGAACAAGGCATGCGAAAGGAGCTTTGGTTATCCGGAATCCAAGGTATTAGGAAAAAGTGCCTTATCATTAGTATCAAAAGAATATCGTCCTAACTTCCGGGACACGATCCTTCGAGTGTTGAAGGGAGAATCTTTCAAGGGCCTGGAATGGAAGTATGGTACCGGCAAGGGCAAGCCCGTTTATATGGTTGTCAGGGCCAGGCCCGCCCCTGCTCCTTCGGGAGAGATTGAAGAATGTGTTATTATCAATACGGATATAACCGCCCTCAAGCTGAGGCTGAAAAATGCGGGGCGCCGGGCGATTGAGAGTGAAGAAAAGCTGAAAAAACTCACGGAAAGCTATAACCTGCTGACAAAAAATATCGCCTCCATTATTCGCAAAAAGAAAAAAGAAGATTAGGAGGTCACTTCATAAACCATAATCTCCGATCTCTTCCCCTTAACCTTTCTGGCTCCCACCTTTCGAATGTCAAATTTGTCCTTTATGCTTTTAAAGGTCTCCTCACCTATAAGGATCTGGTTTGGCCGGGCAATGGATTCCAATCGCGAGGCAACATTTACCGGGTCTCCGATGACCGTGTACTCCATCCTTTTTGGCGATCCCATATTGCCTGCCACCACGCGGCCGGTGTTTATTCCTATACGAATATCAAATCTACGGTCTTCACTCGTTTCTTTCATCATGTCTGCCAATTGCCGAATTATTTCAAGGCCCGCGCGAACGGCCCTCTCCGCATCATCTTCTTTTTCCATGGGGGCACCGAAAACAGCCATCATCCCGTCGCCGATATATTTGTCTAAGGTTCCGTCATGCTTGAAGATGACGTCGGTCATCTTTGAAAAATATCTGTTCAGAATGATATTGGTCTCGCGGGGCGGCATGGTTTCCGAAAGGCGTGTGAAATTAACAATGTCTGTAAAGAGGATGGTCGCTGTCAGCTCTTTTGGCTCCATAATATCATCTTTAGTTTCCGACCCGCCTTTCAGGATCATTTCGATGACCTGGGGAGAATGAAATCGCTCTAAGCGGTTCCTCATACGCTCTTCTTCACGGATCTGCTCGTTTAAGGTGGCTTGTTCAATGACCAGGGACACCTGGCTCCCGATGGCCTTGAGTAATTCCAGATCGTCCTGGGTGAACTGGTTATTGAATTGAACACTGTCCACCTGGATTACCCCGATGACCTTATCCTTTCGCCAGAGGGGGACGCAAATGGCGGACTTAATCTTCTGTACCATCACGCTTTTGGCCATGTCCAAACGGGAATCGGCCATGGCATTGGACGTTAGAAGGGCAACCTTGTCGTTGATGACTTTGTTAATCAGGGTGCGGCTTGCCCTTATTTCGCCGGGGGGGGTTCCGTGATCCGTTTTGTGTTTGACCACAACCGGTATGAGTTCCTCTCCTTTCATGCCACTGGTAAGGACCAGAAACCCGTAATCAGCATCGATGACCATAAAGATAAGGTCCACAATCTTTTTCAGGAGTTCATCAAAGTCGTGTATCTGGTTCAGGTGTCGGCTGATCTCATAAAGTACGAACAGGACCTTATTACTTCTCGCCAAAGTGGACAAATTCAATTCTGGCTCATGGCCTAGTTTTTTTGAGCTGATATCCTCGGTTTTGTCTATGTCCGCTTCTTCTTTGCCTTCTAATGAAACCAGAAGTTCACGAGAGTCCCCGAGGTTTTCAAATACGCCACTGCTCTGAAGGATATGCTGGACTTCTCTTTCATCATGGTCTTCAGTGCTTATGACAAGGGACTCACCGGCTTTATCAGGAGTGTTGGTGCTTTCAAGAAAAGATAGTTTGGTCAAACCGAGTTGTATCTTGTCACCATGTTTAAGAAAGGCGCTTTCGACGGATTTTCCGTTGACGGTCGTTTTGTTGTAACTACCGAGATCGCCGACAAAATAACCCTTTTTCGTTTCCAGAATTTCAGCATGGTGGCGAGATACAGTGTCGTCATGGAGGACCAAGTCATTATTCTTGCTTCGACCAATGGTGATTTTTTGTTTTAAGATGGGAAAATTTGAAACATGCCCATCACCGGTTATTACATACAAGCTGGGCATGACACCTTTCCTTTTACCATAACCAGTTTCCCTGTGCATCCCATCGACTGTTCATTTTAATCCCGAGATTTGAAAGAAGATGGTGGAAGAGGAATCTCGTGTTTCCTCTGAAATAACCTAAGCTCTCGCAATGGGGATCGGGCTTGTATCCTTTAGCCATTGCTTCTGCCAGGGTCGTGGTTTTTGCCGTTTTCTTTGCCAGGCAAATATAGTCAAAGTGAATGGAATGATAAAGTTTGTCTTCTATGGTGATCACAACTACCGCATTTTTCGGCATTTTTTCTTCAACCGTGATATAGATACTCAGAAAAAAAGCCACAAGAAATAGACTAATTATAACCACCGTAACAATCTGGTATTTCTTTTTCATTTCCGGAAATCCCGTATTCTGCTTTGCGCTTTCACTCGAAAAAACGCCGAATCTAAAAAGGCAAAAAAGTTTCAATTATTTATTATTACTTGATTTAAGACATAAAGTCAACTTATCAGGCTTCTTTGTCAATATTTTTAGCTCGTTGTGGATAATATCACCCTCCGGAACAAGATCCATGTCTCTGTTTGCTAAATCCTCGCGATGGAATCCTTAAAATACCCATATCACGGTGAGCGTTTTTCTCCATCGACCATCTCCTCGATAACCTCTCTCACGGAAAGGATATCGTGAACCGAGCCCGAGATCTGCCCGGCAGCCAATACACCGGCTTCAAGATCTCCCTTTATCCAGGCCTCCTTCAGGGCCGCGGGGGTAAAAATGTTGTCAGGTCCTTTCTCTCCCTTGATCATTTTTTCAGCCAAGGGCGTGCGCAGTGCCCTGATTTGGAACCGGCCCATGTTCACAAGTCCGGTGCCGAACTCACCAACCTCAACAATTGTGTTTTTATAAATACCATTGGCTATGCACTCCTTAGTAGCAATAAACCGTGTGCCCACCTGCACCCCTTGGGCACCTAAAGCCATGGCCGCTCTGTAACCTCGTGAGTCCCCGATGCCACCCGCAGCAATGACAGGAACATTTACCGCATCAACCACCGATGGTACCAGGACCATGGTGGAGATACCCTGAAAACCCTGCACTCCACCCGATTCAGCACCCTCGGCAACTATGGCGTCGGCACCTGCCGCCTCCGCACCGCGTGCAGCATTCACTGCGGAAACGACCACAATTACCTTGACACACTTATCGTGCAGAAGTGGAATGAGTTCTTTCGGCGAGCCTGCGGATACCGTAACGGCCCTGATTCCTTCCTCTGCCAGCACCTCCGCGAATTTTGCGGCCAACGGGTTCATTACAAAGAGGTTGGCCCCAAAGGGATTGTCAGTAAGTTCCTTTGTCCTCCTCACCTCATCCCTCACCATTTCAGGATCCTCTGCAAATGCAGTGGCCAAAAGGCCGAACCCGCCGGCCTCCGATACTGCGGCGACCAACTCGGGATTACAGATAACCCCCATCGCCCCTTGAATAACAGGATATCGGGAACCCAACATTTCGCTTATTCTTGACATAATGCTACCTCCATTATTCCTATTCTTCTTGTAGATGGACATACGTCGTACACAGGTCTGATTTCCTCCTTTTGAATTCGGCGGGTAGTAGAACAACAGGGAAGTTATATAGCTTCTTACACCTTAAATCATTTACGTCTCCGATTTAACATCCGCGGAATAAACCGCCCCGTTCTCATTGCATATTCGCGGTATTCATCTCCGAAATTATCAAGCATCGCTGTTTCCTCTTTGATAACAAGCCGGTGCCATATGGGATGCAGCAATACAAGCCATAAAATATAAGTCCAGGAATTAAGATACAAGATCACACCTGAACATATGAATGTAATCCAGGCGGCGTACATGGGATGACGAAACAATTTGAATGGCCCCAGCGTGCAAAGCCTGCTATTCACCCACCAGTTTCGCAATGTAAAAAACGCCCAAAAATGGAGGCCTAATCCAATGACGACCAGTATAACACCGGCGGTCTTCATTGGCACCTCATTCACCATTATGGCCGGATGTCCAACCACGCGGTCTACCCATGCGATCAACACCAGTAGTAAAAGACTAATAGCAGCGCCCCTTGGGCCGACACCAAATAGCTTTTGGATTTTATCGCTACCTATAAAACAATATTCAACCGATTTCTTGACTACCAAGTCGTTTTAGAAATATCATCCCCTTTTATTACCCGTAACTGGTCAGGTTCAACGTTCAAAGTTAGATTGATGGAAGACGGGTTCTATTCTAAACCGAATGCAGAGTTCATCCACTTCTTGCAGAACGCCAAGTGCTATTGCACACAAATCCGGAGCGAATTCTATGTTGCAGAGGAGATATTAAGAAAATAGCAAAACATTTAACCTTGAACTCTGAACCGTGAACCTGGCAACCTGATCGTTTCTATTGCCCTAAACATCAAAAGACAACCATACATTCCAAGATCAAGGAAGGCGAAAATTTTAGCTACAGGAATACATTGAGTATTTCGAGGATTAAAATTTGATGGACTCGTAAAAAGTCCATCAATCCCGCATAGCGGGAGGGTAGGGGTGGAACCATTTGAATTCACTTCAAATGGCGGGGGAGGGGCAGCCCTCCCTCGCCGAGTAAAAAGGCGCAGAGCGACTTTTTACGAGGTCGTCAAATTTGAGTCTGACGCAGATATTGTGCAAAAGGGGACGTTTTGAAACTGCCTTGAGCTTATCAACTTTTAACCCCTACATTATCCGCCTAAAATCATAATCGGCTAACTTATCAGCTTTCGGTACTTCATTCTTAGTATCAAATTCAAGATAGATGCGGTTTCCCGGCCTGAATCCAATTTTTTCAAAAAATGGCAATTGCATATTATCAGACAACGAAACAATAGTATAAATAGTATCCACATCTAATTTCAAAAATCGTTTTCTGTAATCATCAAACAACGCCCTCGCAATTCCCTTGTGCTGATAATCCGGATGAACGCCTATGGTATGGATCCAACCCATATTTTCCGGCATTCCAAACTCCCTTGAGCCAATATCGCCCAGGATAAAACCTATCACATTTCCTTCAATCTCGGCTACACATGATCCTAAGAATCGCCCTTCCTTATTCTTTCGAAGTTCCCTCTTCCAATATTGATTCCGTTTTATGCCAAGGTTTTTCTCTTCTATCTCCACTATTGCACTTACATCAGATTCCTCTATGCTTCTAATTACTACTTTTGCCGAATTAGCATTCTCCATAATGTTTTCCTCCATATTTTGAGTATATACAAAAAATAAAGAACCAGGGAGATAAGCCCTTGACATTTGACGAGTCAATACATTTTGTTGGTGCGGATCGTTAAGCAGTCGGGTCTTTATCAAAAGCATTTTGCCGTATACCAAGGGCTGATCCCCTGCCCCAAACTTGGAGACGGCAGCTCAATAACCCGTCGTGTTCAGTGAGAGGTTATATTGGATCTGTAGACTTCTTTTCTGCGCCAAATTCTTAAGATGAGAGCCGTGTCACCTATGATCGAAAAAATTACCCTGAAATCGCCGACCCTAAATTTTCTTAAACCTGAGAATTTACCTGTTAATCCTGGTAAAGTTTCAGCTTTTTGGGGTAGTTCATCTTCAATTTTTTTCAGAATTCTATCGGCCTGTTCCTTATCAATTTTTTTTAGATCACGGGAAACGGATTTCTTGAATGCTATTTTATATTCCAAGCTCTTTCCTCATGTCCTCAATAGAAATAACCTGATCAGAGGTATCATGCAGACGATCATAAGCAACCTGCAAATCAGCGATTTCAGACAAATAGGATTCCAACGCTTTTTGGACATGAAACGATTTTGGCCGTTCTGTTTCTTCTGCTATTTCAGCTAACTTTAAGGCGAGCTCGTCAGAAACTCTTACTGATAATGCTTTACTCATACATTGCCTCCAGTGTATTTAGTTGTGATACATTGTAAACATTATAAAAGTAATTTGCAAGTTTTTTTCAGTTACCAACCAATCTTGCCAAAAGGATATCTTCAACATTACGCCGTGAATCGATTACCGATAAAATATATACTTTTCGTTCATTGATCCTGTACATTAGTCTCCATGGCGGGACAATTAATTCTCTATATTGCAATATTCCTTGGCCTTGAAGTTCCGGTACGATGCGGCCTCTTTCAGGAAGGATGTAGAGATTCGATGCTTTTTGTTTGATTCTTTTCAGTATTTTTAATGCATTTTGAGGACTGTCTATGGAAATGAAATCAATGATTTCCTTAAGATCATTCTCCGCAACATTTGTCCAAATAACTTTATACTTTGGGTTCATCAAAACTTTTCTTTCAGCTCAACTTCAATGTCTTTAAATACGTCCTCTTGTAGCTTTAGCCTGCCATTTCTCAAATCGTTTTCTCCTTGAGACAGCAGCTTTAAAAGGCCAATTGCATTACGCATATTTTCGTAACTTTCAGGGTCTTGAAGGACAGCCCTGGGTTCACCGTTTTGGGTTATTATCACAGGCCGATGGGTTGTGTTGATCTGGTTTAATAAATCTGCAGCTTTTGATTTTAGGTAACGGGTTTTATATCGGTTGTAATATTCATTTTGTTTACCTCCGGTCCGAATATAGTACCAAAAAAGGACCGCATGTCAAGTCTAATTTTTATCCTGCGAATGTGGAGTTTGCTATCTTGTTAACAAGGCAAATGAGACGTTAGCCGGAAAACCGGACAAAAATTTCACAACGTTGCTTTTTCGCCCCTAAAAATGCAATTATTGCCCCGAAATTGGCCCATAGTTTGACATCTTTACATTGAAAATCAAATAATTAGTTTGGCCCTACCCCCCTTTTCGTATTTTCAGTTGGTGTTGGTAATGGCGGTGGTTTTAAATTAATTGTGGCATCATTAGATTTCTTTTTTCCCCTTGCATAGGCAAGAACAGCAATTACAATGACAATTGGGCTGAAAATAATAGCTGCAATTGTAAGTAGAATAATAATTTCCGTTAAACCAATTCCGAACATTTTGCAACTGTCCTTACAAAACTTTGTTCATAATCCAAAAGACTAAATGAGTATTGTTTCGAAGCAGCATTCTGAATATACCGCCTTAAAATGAGCCGTTAGCTCCAAAATCAATTATCACACAATTTCACAAGTTACTATTTTCAAAAAAACCAGTTTTTTTGATTCGGTCACATTTTTGTCTATTAACGGAATATACCGGGCGGTTTATTCTTGACATTACATTATTTGTCTCTGTCCTCTTTTCTTTATTTGCGCGCTATTTTTTTTCGAGTGCATCCGATGGCTCGGTGCTCCTTTTTTTTCTCTCGCCTCTTTGATCAGAACGACCGGTAAGCAAAGCATAGACCAGTTGGCAATGTCCACGAGTGGTATGATTCCAATCCACATCTTCGGCGTGTATGGATAGGCAGCGAACGCAACACCTGCAAGGATGAGCGAGACCAGGGGAACGGTCGAGTGGTGCTTGTCGATTCCCTTCCGTCTGTTTCGCATGCTGACGAATACGCATCCCCAGTTCATTACGACAATGTATGAGGCAATCAGCAGAATGATGATCGCAATAATTGGCATTTCCTGTAACTATCAAATTTCAGCTTTAAACTGTATTTTTTGATTACGAAACATTGGTTCAATAATTTTATGAACACCGTGTCCAGGATTAGGTTCCTTATGTATTCGAATCAATTGATATTTTGACAAAAGATTTAGATCCCTGTTAAGGCTCACAGATGTACGATTCATTTCATTTACGAGCTCTGCAAAAACGATTCTTTTCTTTCCACGTATATATTTGACCAACTTGGTCCTTTCAGGCTTGAGCAAATCCATAAGGTCTTTTGACTCAACCCATATCGTTTTTTTCCTGGTTACTTTTTTCCCCTTATCAATTTCTTTTGCCGTTTCTTTTGCTGAAGCAAAAAAATCTGATATGCTCCCTTTTTTAATTTCAATAGTCATTTTATGAACTCCCTTATTTCCTTTTCAAATCGTTCAATCAAATCCTGATAGCTGGCAAAATTTTCAACCGGCGTAATTTGCCCCAAATAGTGTTTGTGATGATAGTTATGTGTATTGTCGTAGCCAAGAACCCTACTATTATCATCCGCATAAATGAAATGGTTGATATACACTATGCTGTATTTTACTATTTTTCCGTCTATATCTTCCCACGCCTCAATTTTGATCAAACCCCCGCCACGCTTTTCTTCAACGGGAAACAGTTCACTTACAACCTTTTGAAATGATTGTTTCTTTTTGCCTTTCCCTTTTACCATAAAATTATTTTATCAGGTGTTTAATCCATTGTAAAGCTGACTATATGAATTCGTCCTCCACCTCCCACACCCTCGCGCTGAGGAAATGACGTATAAAGTCATTTCCCAGAGACAGTGAGCCAAAATCTCGGGAATCATAATTTGCCCCTTTCGTTTTATCAACAATTTCAACGTGGTATGCATTTCCTTTTTGCCATTTAAAACATATCCGCTACTGATCGTCAATTCGTATACGGTGTAGATTTAAGACTCTACCTTAAAAATACATGTAAAATTAAGTTTAAACTTTAAATATACATATTTTTTTGTAAACATGAAAAGATTTTTGTAGGTGTTCAGAGGTTCAGGGTTACGAGACTTTTTTGACAGGATTTACATGATAAACAAGATTCTTTATTTACCACCCACTCGCTGTGCTCATTCGAGGAAGCGAAAGAAAAGGCCATCTGCCTATAATGTTAAACAATTCACATCTTAACTTCATGCATAAAAATGTTTCTCTGAGTTCTCTGTGGCTCAAGTGATCCCGCTGTGGAGGGAGAACGGGTGGTGAACTAATGCAGATTGTTTTTGATCTCAGTATGAGGTGTGCTATAGTTTAATACCCTGAAAACACAGAAGCCAAGGAATAGATCTATGAGCACAGGCGTATTTTTCCATGAAATATTTAATGGCAAGGAGGTTTAAATGGAATTTATAAGCGGGATTACTTATAACGTACGCGGACTGGGGCTGAGTATAAAGACACCCAAGCTCCTGCTCCTGGGCTTTATTCGCTTTGCAGCGGTCATCCTGATTACCATTTTTGCGGCCAGCCTTATCCTTTTGTATCACCAAGAGATACTGGACCTCATCTGGACCAAGCCTGAAAGCCAGTGGATTGTCTGGCTGTGGCACGTCCTGTCCTGGATCCTTTCCTTTATTCTCGTTGGTATCTCGGCAATACTTTCCTATCTCGTCTCACAGATCCTTTTCAGCGTGATCATCATGGATTACATGTCCCGAATTACCGAGCGCATGACCAAAGGCCAGGAAAAAGAGGCTGAAAAGATGCCCGTAACAAAGCTGTTTTTTTACCTGATCAGACAGGAGATTCCGAGGACTATAATTCCTGTTGTAATCTCCCTTGTGCTCATGGTCATAGGCTGGCTCACTCCATTGGGACCGGTCATAGCGATACTTGCATCGGCCATCGCCATAATATTTCTTTCATGGGACAATACCGATCTACTCCCTGCCAGGCGACTCTTCCCCTTCAGGGACCGCTTCCGGTTTTTGAGGAAAACGCTCTCCTTTCATTTAGGCTTCGGGCTCTGGTTCCTGATTCCCGGCCTGAACATTGTCTTTCTCTCCTTCGCACCGGTTGGGGCAACGCTTTACTATCTGGATAAGCATGATCAGGAATCTGAAAACTCAAAGTAAAATTCCTGGCCCCTCACAAAAATCTGTGGATAATAATTCGTTTTTATATGGGGAAGGGTTATGAGGTCTGGAGACCCGGAATCAAAGAAAAGACTTAATAACCCGTTCTGTGAACACGTGGCGGTTATAATATAAAGCAGCCACCGGTCAGCCAATCATTTAGGGGACAACGATTAGAGAATTCAAGGTGTGGAGCTATCAGCATGATACCTTCGCTGAAGGATAAACTATGACTGCTGAGGGCTCCCTATCATCGGCAGGTGTCACTTTTTCAGAATAACCGGCCCGGACCGGTATTCTCCGGATGCGACTACTTTCCAAAAGTTTTTTTCATCTTTCTGCCAGTCAGGCCCAAAGGTCGCATTGAAGAAGCCGCCCAACCGCTCGAACAGACGGCGCCAGCCTGGCCTGTGCTCCAGGGTCAAAACATCTTCGAGAAAGGTGGCAATTTCGAACATCTTTTCCTTGGGAATATATGCCATTGCGCCCATTTTGATGGATGTCCTCAGGGCATCAACCGACAGGGCGTGGGCAGTCAGCATAACCGTTGGGAAACCCAATGCAACCGAGGCGTTCAGGAGATCAAAGCCTCGAACACCCATGATATCGAGTATGACGAGATCATATGTCCACGACCTGATCAGTTGATAGCCCGTATCATAATCAATGGCCCTGTCAAATATCAGGCCATCAAATCCGTCCAACTGTTCCTCCAAGGTTTCGAGCACGTCAGGTTCATCATCCACTGCAAGTATTCGCTTGTTATTTAATATGCTTTCCACCATTACTCAATCTCTCCGGGCTTTCTCGTTATTTGAGAAAAACACCCGTGCACCATAACCTTTAAGGATCATCTGATATAAGTTGTTTTCTTCCTAACGTCCTTTCTGGGTGCAGGCGTGGGTTCTCCGCCAGCCTTGCCGAGGCAGACAAGCGCAATAGGCGTTTTTTCAGGGTCAATGCCTAATATCTCTCGAATGGCCTTTTTATCAAAAAAGGTAAACCAGAGGCTGCCAAGTCCCAGGGCATGGGCCGCAAGATGCATGTTCTGAATGGCCGCGGCACAGGCGTGCTGATAACCCACGCTCCCCTCTTCCATGAACATGTCCACACCCGTTTTCTTGGGATCTCCCGTGATAGCTACAATAACCGGGGCCGCCTTTAAAAAATCAAGGCCGTAACCTCCCAGCCACTTCCACCCGCTTGTTTCAAGCGCCCATTTACGGCACCTGTCTGCCTCGGAAAATATCTTTTCCTTCACATCCTGAGCGGTAATAATGATAAATTCCCATGGCTGTGTGTTCAGGGGGGAAGGCGCCCAACCGGCTGCTTCCAAAATCTTTTCAATGGTCTCATCACTGACCGGTTCGCTCGAAAAATTACGGCAGCTCCGCCTTTCTTTCATTGCCTCAAAAATGTCCATTTTCCCTCCTTTAACAACCTAAAAATGTTTCATTTTATTCTGACGGGATAACAGGATAATAATGATTTGTCAGAATCGAAGAAAAGATTTCAAGTCCCGGCTTACACCGCGATTAATCAACCCTTTTCCTCGGACATCCGCCGGCGTTCCTCGTCCCGGATTTCCCTTCTCAAGAGCTTCCCCACCTTGGACTTGGGCAACATATCCCTGAACTCAATATAGCTCGGGACCTTATAGGATGCCAGCCGTTCACGGCACCACGTGATAAGCTCCGCACCGCCCACTCCCCTGGCATCCTCTTTCAAGACCACGATGGCCTTGATCCGTTCACCCACCTTGGGATCAGGGATGCCCACCACGCAGGCCCCGATAACCGTGGGATGGTCCTGGAGCACCGCTTCTATTTCTGATGCCGAGACCCGGTAGGCCTTATGCTTTATTATGTCTGCCGAACGCTCCACATAAACCAGTTCGCCGTCCTCATCCTGGGACACAAAATCGCCCATACGATAAAAGATCTTTCCGTTTATCTCCACGTATGAATACTCGGTTTCCTCCGGCTTATTCCAGTATTCTTTCAGGGTGTAGGGTGAGGTGACCAAAAGCTCCCCGCTTTCACCGGGGGGGACCGGTTTCAGGGTCTCCGGGTCCACCACAATACATTCCCTGCTTTTCAGCCGGCTGTAGGTCACATGACCCGCCTCGGTAGAGCCATAGACCTGATAAATGGGGACACCGAACAGCTCTTTCCACCGGTTAAAGACCTCGACCGGCAGTACATCCCCGCCGCAATAACAATAGGTCAGAGAACTCAGGTCATAACGTTCCAGGCGGTCATTTTCCAGGATCATGCGGTAAAGGGCGGGAACGCCTAACATCCAGCGGGTCTTGTAGCGCTCTATGGTTTCAAGGATTGCGTCCACCTGGGGCACGGGCATAAGCAACGTAGTGTTCCCCTTATTAAGACCAACTGCCATACACAGGCCAAGGGCCATGATATGGAAAAGGGGGTTTACCGCGACATATACGTCCTCTCCTTCCTTGAGATAGTTCCCTGCAACGTCTTCGGTCACATCGTTTACATAGGACGTCATGCCTAAGTGATTGCCCGGCACTCCCTTTGGAAAACCGGTGGTACCTCCGGTATAGAGGATATAGGAAAGGTCCTTTCTTGGGTCCAGTTTCACCTGTGATTTCAGGGGCGGGTGCTTCAGAAAGGATTTGAAGGAATGGACCCGGCTATCCCGGTCCACCTTGCCGTGCGGGATCTTGTCGAACAGTACACCGAGGCCCCTTTTCCAAAAGGGAAGGAGGTCCACCAGGTTGGTCACAATGGCACTCTTGAGTTCTGTCTTGTCAAAAACCTCCTTGACATAGCAAAAATTGGTATCAAGACAGATGATTATCTCGGCCCCTGAGTCTTTGATCATATATTCGATCTCAAAAGAGGTATAGATCGGGGCGACCGGCACAAGCACGGCCCCGGCTTTCTGGATGCCTAAGAATGCAATGAGCCACTGGACGCAGTTGGAGATGTAAACCATGACCCGATCGCCCTTTTTGATCCCTATGTCAACCAGAGAGCCGGCAAACCGCTCGCTCAGGTCACGCAGGCGTGCATAGGAGAACTTCTCTCCTAAATAGACCACGGCGGCACGGTCAGGATACTTTTCACTCATCCGGTCAAACCGGGTAAAGGTCAACTCCTTTTCCCATGCCTGTTCGTTATTGCTCATTACCTGTTTGGCTCCTCGTTATACCTGTTGCCCTAATCACTGACCGGTTGTTTCCATCTGGAATTTTTCGGGTGCAGACCCTGATTAACGGCCGGTAACGGGGATTTTTGACACTATTCTGAAACCCCGAAATAAGCCGAGCGTACGTCCGGGTTGTTCAACACCTCATCCCGGGGCCCCTCTAACACTGCAGCACCGTTTTCCAGTATAAATGCATAATCTACGATTGGCAGGACCGGCCGGGCATACTGCTCGGTCACGATAATGGAAATCCCTTTTTCGTCCCGGATCTCTTTTGTAGACCGCACCAGCATGGCCTGGATACGAGGGCTCAAGCCTAATAACGGTTCATCCATAAGTAACAGTTTTGGCTGGGCCATGAGCGCGCGGCCGACTGCCAGCATCTGCTGCTCTCCCCCGCTCAAGAACCCGCCCACCCTTTTCTGGAGTCTTTCAAGGGAAGGGTACACTTTAAACACATATTCCAGGGTGTCTTTGGCCTGGGATGGAGTGGCTAAGTAGGCCCCTATGCGCAGATTCTCAATCACGCTACATTCGGGAAATATTCTCCTTCGCTCAGGGCAGAGGATAATCCCTTCCCTGGCCCGCTTGCTCGGTTTAAGGTCCGTGATGTCCCGCCCCAAAAACCGTATCTGCCCTAAAACGGTGATTCTCTCGCCACCGGCCATTGTCTCCTTTTTCCTGATATCCTCCATGATACCCGAAAGCGTATACATGAGGGTAGATTTACCGGCGCTGTTGGCACCAAACACCCCCACGATCTGTTTGTCCTCACACTTGATACTGACATTATTGAGGGCAAGCATGTTTTCATAGAAGACCATCAGGCCGGTAGCCTCAAGCATAGGTCATGTCCTCCTCGACCTCCTCAGCAGACCCAAAATATGCCTCTTTTACCTTCTCGTCGGCCATGACCTCTTCCGGAGTCCCTTCAATCAGCTTTTCGCCGAAGTTCAATACCATAATCCTTCGGGCAACCCGGAAAAGCTCCCGCAATCGGTGTTCTATCATGACTAAGGCAATACCATCCATCTGCAGGCGCTCTATCAGGGGCACCATGCTGGCGATCTCACTCATGCTTAACCCTGAAAAGACTTCGTCACAGAGTATAATCTCCGGTTTCAGGGCAAGGCACCGGGCAAGCTCCAGGCGTTTCAGGTAGCCAGTGGGCAGGGTGGAAGCCATTTTGTAGGGAACAAAGGAATCCCGTTCAAAACCGATCTCTTCCAGAATGTCAATACCCACGGTATTCCGGTCCCCAAGTTTGCCGCCGCCCCTCCAGCCTCCCGTGCGTTTGGCACGCGGTGAAAACAGGGGGATCACCAGGTTCTTATAAGCAGGCAGGCTATAATAAGGCCGCATAATCTGGAAAGTCCTGGTCAGCCCCATGTCCGCGATTTTGTGGGCCGGTTTACGGGTGATATCTGTTCCACGGAAATAGACCTTGCCCGAGGTCATCCTGATGAATGCCGTGATACAGTTGATCAGGGTTGTCTTGCCCGAACCGTTCGGGCCGATGATGCCCAGTATCTCTCCCTCATTGACGTGGAAACTGACGCGGTTTAGGGCAAGAATGCCGCCAAAGGTTTTTGTGGCCTCTTTGACTTCCAGGATAGGTTGATCGCTCATACCTTAACCCACCTTTCAATCTGATGGTACTTACGCTGACCGTAAACCATAATCCCCTCACTGCGAAAAACAATGAATGCCACGAGTATCAGGGAATAAAAAACAATACGCAGTGTTCCGAAGTCCCGCAACAACTCGGAGACCGGGACCAGGATAAGACACCCCAAAACCGGGCCCACGATGGTGCCTGCTCCGCCAATGACTGTCGCCGCAATGGGAAGGATAGAAAAATCCAGGGCAAACAGGGATATGCCGGACCACATGTAAATATGCACAAGGCAGGCGCCGCCAAGACACCCCATGGCAGAGGAGATGAAGACGGCCACGGCCTTGTAAAACGTGATGCTCATGCCCGAGGCCCTCACTGCCTGGTCGTTATCCTTGACCGCGCGCAACACCAGACCGAGATCCAGGTTGACCAGTCGTCTCACCCCGAATAGAAACAGAAGCACCATAAGAATAACAAAATACTGCTCGATCCAGCGATTGGGAAAGCTGTCTATACCCATAATCCCGTCCGTGCCCCCCAGTATGTCCAGGGCCTCGATAACCCGGGCCATTGCCAGGGGATACATGAGGCTCACAATAGCAAAATAGACACCTCGCAAGGGAAGACAGGGTAACAGGAGCAGGGTGCAGATACCGGCGCCTGCAATAGTGGCGATGGGGATCGCCAGAAGGGGTGGGAACCCGAAAGAAGTGTTCATTATGGCGGAAATATACCCGCCCACACCGATAAAAAACGCACCGCCTAAGGAAACAAGACCGACAAAGTGGGCTAAGAGATCAAAGCTCACGGCCAGCAGGGCATAGATACACACGATGGAGATGACCCTCTGCCAGTACATGCTGGGCATTACAAAAGGGAGGATCAGCATTCCCACAATCAGCATCACCCTGGGCAGGGTAAGATAGCCCAGCTCCCGCCAGGACATCAGGGCATACAGACCATCTGTTCGGACCTTGATACCCCGGTCAATCCTTTCCTTGCGACGTTGCTCCATACTAAAGCCTTACACCCTTTCTTCCAGTTCCTTTTGTCGACCAAAGAGTCCTGAAGGCCGAAATATGAGGGTAAGAATAATCGCCAGCAGGGCCACCACCATTTGAAAATGGGTCCCTAAATAGACCACTGTCAATATCTGTGCAAATCCGATGAGAAAGGCCGCCAGTACGGCGCCCATCCAGCTTCCCAGCCCCCCCACGATACATACGGCAATGGCCTGGATCAAGACATCGTACCCCTTTTCCACCACTATGTTTCCCAAAGGGAGCAAAACAATACCGGCCAGGCCCGCAAGCATGGCACCAGATGCCATGGCCACAACCGCCATGACATCGGAATCGATTCCCAGCATCAGGGCCGCACGTTCATCCTGGGCCATTCCTCGCAGTGCCAGGCCTATTCTTGTATAATGGGTAAAAAGCCAGAGGAAGACAACAACCGCGGCCCCGATACCAACAACTAAAATGCGATGGAAATCGACAGGAATATCGCCGATGGTTATGCTCCCCTCAATGAATACAGGCAGTGTATAGGTCGATCCTTTGAATCCTCCCCATCGCAATCCTTCTAAGATAGCCAGCCCGATTGCATAGGAAGCAATGATCTCCGATATAGCCATCCCCCGCACGCGAATGAGCACAAACTGATATATGAGGGCACCCACCACCCCGATGGCAAGAATGGCCAATACAATGCTGAAAAAATAGTTAAGCCCTAAGGTCCGCAATAAGCTCCAGGCTATAAAGCCGGTTATCACGTAAAGGGCCCCGTGGGCAAAATTGGGAACCCTGCTTATTCCGTAAACCAGGGCAAAGCCCAGGGCCATAAGCGCTAATGCAATGCTGTTGATGGTTCCATAGATTAGGATATCCATAATTCCATTTCAGAATTTCAAGAGGAGGCTGTCCGGCGCTCAGTCCGTTGTGAGCGCCGGACGTTATATAAAATTGCGAAGTAGTTTTATTTCTTCATCCAGGGAGGCAGTTTGATAGTGCCTGTGGCAATACTCTTGGGAAATACCACAATCCTTTTTCCCGCCTGCCATTGCAGGATAGTGCCTACGGCCCCTTCCTTCGGGTCTGAGCTTGGAATAACCTGGTGGCTCTTCGGATCAAATCTGAGCCTTCCATATACACCCATGACATCCGTCTTTTCCAGCTCGGAAACCACCTTGTCGGAATTCAACGTACCTGCACGCTCGATTGCATCCCTTAACACATATACCGCCATATAACTGCTGGAACTGCCCAGCCCTTCAGGCTCGACCTTCCATTTCTTTGCATATGCATTGTAAAATTTCATGGTCCACGGTGTGGCTTCGGATGGGGCATTGCCTGCATTGACCACATTGCAAAGGGTATATTCTCCCTTTCCTTCCGTGGCCTTCCAGAAGCCCGGTTGTTCGGCCGCAGCAAGTGTGGAACCAAAGGGAAGAGCGGGGATCTTCATGTCATACCACTGTTTCAGGAGAATTGAGCTCTCAGGCATATCCATCCATATGTTGATGATTTCCGTTTTGGTCCTTTTTACTTTGAGCAATCCCATGGAAAAATCGCTGGCACCGGTGGGGTAAATCTCCACTCCGGTCACATTCCAGCCCTTTTTAAGGGCCACCTTTTTCATAACCTTGGCCGCACCCCGCGCATGTGAGACATCCTGGGCGATTATGAACAAGTTGTTAAACCCATATTTTTCCTTCAATTCGGTGAAGTTAGCAAACATCTCACCAACAAGCTGTCTGGCTTCACCGTGAATACGAAAACAATATTTGTATTTGTCATATTGTTTTGCCACCAACGCATGGTATTTGGGCGTCAATACGCCGGTGGTAACAATTGAGACTTTTTTGTACTTGGATAAAAGGGACATAGCCGCCAGGGCCGCCTCGGAACGAACCGGCCCGCCTAAGATGAAATCGGCCTTTTTATCCAAAATCAGCTTTTCCACCGCAAGGAGGGCCTCGCTGACCGGGACCCCGGGTTCCAGGTCACGGGTATCAATCACCTCTACCTTGAACGGCCGTTTTTCGCCCCCCACGTTGACACCACCCTGGGCGTTAATCTCTTCCACTGCCAGTTTAACTCCCCTTTCCGCATCCCAGCCGTAAAGAAATGCAGTTGACAGAGGACAACCAATAACGATCGGTTTTTCAGCCATCGCCCTGTTTCCGGGAAAAACAAACAGGACCGCTACCAAAAGAACCACCAAAACGGTTAAATGTCTGGCCTTCATTTCTGTCCCTCCTTATGTCTTAGAGTTAAGGTTTTAAATCCAAAAGATCCCGCTGAACAGGGCCTGTTCCGGCACGGTCCCCGAATCTTTCACGAAACCTGAGAAAGGGAATCTGTTGATTTCCGTGTACACCTGAAACAACCTCTTAGGGAAATTTTTGTCCATCAAGTAACAGACCGGATTAGAATTTAGTAATAAATTTAAAGAAAAGACAAGTAGTTATAAGAAAACTGAAAAATTGTTGAGCGTAATTCACTTCCAGACATTGCCAATATAAGCGGGACACGGTTTTTGTGTCAAGGAGAAACCAAATTTATGATATGAAGGATGGCTTTGCAAGTCATATCACGCCTTGACATGATGTGTGAGGTGATTATTTTATCTATTGTTATATGAAAATCTAATCGTTAATTATAGAAATGACTGATAATTATGCCAGGTAAAGACTATTACAATATATTAGGGGTCTCAAAATCGGCCTCCGTTGAGGAGATCAAAAAGGCATATCGCAAGCTGGCCCTTAAATATCACCCGGACCACAACAAGGGAGACAAAGAGGCCGAGGCCAGATTCAAGGACTTAAGTGAGGCCTACGCCGTCCTGAGTAATCCGGAAAAGAAAAAACAATATGATATGTTTGGGGCCGAAGGCTTCCAGAACCGGTTCTCCCAGGAAGATATCTTTCGCGGTTTTGATTTCGGGAGTATTTTCAGTGAGTTCGGGTTTGGGGGCGGGGGAAGATCCCAGAACATTTTCAGCCAGATGTTTGGTGGAGCGGGGGGGCCGGGCCAGCGTCATTACCGCACCGGCGGTTTCCGAGGCCAAAACCGGGCAATGAAAGGCCAGGATCTGCTCTATGAACTCCCCCTGACTCTGGAAGAATTATTCGAGACTAACAGTAAAATCATCTCATATCAATTGGACGGTCGCCAGGAAACGGTCTCGGTAAAGATCCCTGCGGGAATTGCGGCAGGCCGGAAGTTGAGGCTTCAGGGAAAAGGACAGGCAGGACCCTACGGCGGCCCAGCGGGAGATCTGTATGTAAAAATTAGAGTGCTTGACCATCCGGTTTTTAGAAGGGAAAACGACGACCTTTATTTGAAACAAATAATCAGTTTCTCCGATGCCGTTCTTGGCACGGAAATCGAAGTGTCGACCATTGATAAAAAACTCCTGAAACTAAGGATACCACCCGGGACACAGAACAATGCCAAATTCAGGCTCAAGGGCTACGGCCTGCCCCATATGAAGGGCCAGGGTCGGGGAGATGCGTATGCGGAGATAAGCATCGCAGTCCCGAAAAAGCTCAACAAAAAACAAAAAGCAATTGTGGAGTCCTTAAAAAAGGAAGGATTATAGTAATAAGAGCGAGACGGAGTCTAATATAAATGAAAGCCCTATGTGTTTATTCAGGGGGGCTTGACAGCATGTTGGCTGCGGAATTAATAAGGGCACAGGGCATTGAAGTCCTGGCCCTTTTTTTTGAGACCCCCTTCTTTACATCCGAAAAAGCCGCCAAATCCGCCCGGAAAATGGGGATTTTTTTCAAGGTAGTAAATATCACAAAACGTCACATGGAAATAGTGAAACACCCCAAACACGGCTATGGCAACAACATGAACCCATGCATTGACTGCCATGCCCTCATGTTTCGAATCGCGGGCGAGATGCTTAGACAGGAAGGGGCGGATTTTGTCTTTTCCGGGGAGGTCCTGGGCCAGAGACCCATGTCCCAAAACAAGAGATCCCTCTCTCTGATCGCACGCGAAAGTGGTCTTGAAGGCCTTCTTCTGAGGCCCCTTTCAGCCAAAAAACTGGCTCCCACCACACCCGAAAAAAAAGGATGGGTAATAAGGGACCTGCTCATGGATTTCCAGGGACGGTCAAGGAAACCCCAGATAGAACTGGCAAATAATCTGAATATAAGCGAATACCCTTCTCCGGCCGGCGGCTGTCTCCTCACCGATAATGCCTTTTCACGGCGATTAAAGGACCTGCTTTCCGCGCGGCATGATCCTGAATCTCGGGAGATCGAGCTGTTGAAATTAGGGAGGCACTTCCGGATTGATACAAATACAAAGGTGGTCGCGGGTCGAAATAAAGAGGAAAATGAAGCCCTCACTGCCCTGGCAAATGATAAGGACATTCTTTTAGTCTCGATGTCGGTCCCCGGACCCACGGTCCTGGTCTCGGGAGATTATTCGAATGCATCCTTAAAACTGGCAGCGGAAATTACAGTGGCGTATAGTGATGCAAAGGTTGGTGAAAACATTTCGGTCAGGGTTATAGGGGGAGCGGGTGACAGGATGTCGGTGACAGGGGTGCGTGATAAGGCGGAGTTCAGAAGCTATATGATATAACCACGTTACCTTCTCAAAATCCTCTCAAAAAATGATTTCTGCTTCATTTCTTCCAACTTCTTCTGGTTTTCGTCTAATGCCTTTTGATGAATTTTTATCTCAATATGGGCCTTTCCCAGTTTTTCGGTAAGCGCGAAGGCCTTTACATTCAAATCCATAACTGCCGCCTTCCCCTGCCTGGTCAATTCCTTTTGCGTGATGCGCCCTATTTCTTTTCGAATCTGCCATACTTCTTCTTTGATCTCAGATAGGGGCGTCTGAAGGGACTCGATATGAGCCCTGCTCCGGTCAATCTTTTCCTGCAGGCCTTTTTCCGTTTCCATGGTGAAGAACAGATACAAAAAAACTGCAATAACCGCCAGGACCAGGACGGTCAGAAGCTTGAGCATGGCGCGGTAATGAAGGACAAACGGGTCAGTGATGAACTTCATCCGGCCAAAGGCACCCTTGACGGAATCAGATCTGGTATAGGAAACGGCCTCCCCGCTTACCCTCCTTTCAAGCTCCTTTAACCCTCCGGCTAAGGATATGACCTTTTCGCTTAGTTCTTTTCCCAATTCACCTTTGACGCATTTATCATTGGTGCTCCTTTCAGACTCTTGCAGGCGACTGGAAATATCTTTAATCCCTTCCACCTGTTCATTCAGCTTAATGTCATCAGTAGGCTTGCCCACGAATTGTTTCTCAAGGTCCTCAATATGGTTTTTCAAGACCTCGATATTTTGTGCTATGCCGGCTCCCATTTTTATTAAAAAAGGATCTTCACAAACATACTTGACCGCCATCCTCAGTATAACGGCCTTATCCTTAATCGCATTCAGGGCGCGATCAGGGTCCTGGGGGCCGGCATTTTTCAGGTCGATCCTTTCTGTTGTCATTTTTTTAACCTATGGTAGGGAACTAACGGCGAACTCGTATCGTATTAGTTAACATATCTCATTAAAAAACACAAGTCCCCAAATTCAGAACTTCCTGCCATCTTCTCAATAGCACTTCCGGACCCAGGGGACCAAAGCCGTTTCTCTCAATAAACTGAAAAATATCGTAACGATTACCCTTCTCCCACCATTCTTTTAGAATTTTACCGGTTTCGGAGTGAAATATCCATTTAAACCCCAAAATATCTTTCAGCCGTTCCTCCATTATCGCCTCGGCCATCCATCCTAAAACATAGTCCAGGCTGTAAAACTCGGGGACCAGATCAAAAAGGTGACTTTCCTGTTGATAGTAGAAGCCGGTATAACTGGCCATCAATTCCGCATAAGGTTCTCCGTTTGAAAAATCGCCGCTCAAAAACATTTCATATTCCACTAAAAATTTGGCCGCATATCGCCTGAACACGGAAAGGTCCTTAAGCACCTTGTGATAGAATATTGTTTCCGCATTAGCCGGATTGAGACCTAAGTAATCCTCCAAAAAAGGCCGGGACATGGTCAAATTCTGTAAAAGGAATGCAAACGACTCGGACAGGCTAAAGGATGTGGTCAT
This sequence comes from Deltaproteobacteria bacterium, assembly GCA_019310785.1. Taxonomy (GTDB): domain Bacteria; phylum Desulfobacterota; class DSM-4660; order Desulfatiglandales; family Desulfatiglandaceae; genus JAIOSR01. Next base: position 18,945 of record JAFDDR010000064.1, on the reverse strand, counting down.
GTCCCGGTCAGTAATGGAAAGCCCGGGCGAGGTAAAAACGGCAGAGAGACCGTGACCGAGTTCATGCCACAGGGTTTCCAGGTCAACCCATCCCCCTTCGGGCTTCATCAGGATATAGACCTCTTCCGGCACCTGAAGGATAAAGCACATGGCCTGTGCGCTTTTTCCCTCTTCCCGGCCCAGTTCCAAATTCAGACCCGGCGTCTTCTCAAGATCAATCCTCCAGTATTGAAAAAATCCTGTCAACGCCTCTATCCGCTTTTCAGGGAACAGGGAATCGAATTCTCCGAGACCCAGGATATTGATGGCATCAAACCGGGTAAGTGTTTCCAGCGGCCGATCAAACCGTTGCCGTACCCATTTTTCCATGACAGGGAAGTATAGTTCATCTGTCTTCTGAAGTATGTCCTTCAGGATTTCGTAGTAACGAGGGTAGTCAATTCCCTTTTTGGCATGACAGTAATCTATGTAGTTTTCAAACCCAAAATCTTTCCGCAGGATGTCAAGCATTATTTTCCAGTAATTGAGTGGAAAGGGTTTAAGAAGCTTACATAGGGGACCGGTCTCTTTCTGGAGGACCTGCCTTTCGTCAAAGGTGCTTCCCTTCTGGCACCAGGGAATGATGTCCCGGAAGTATATCTTTTGGCCGTTCACGTGGGCCGCGGCCCCTCTCATCCAGGTCCGCATCTCGGTCTCATGGGGAAGAAGTTCACGTTGCAGATAATGGTCAATCAAGGCATGTTCGAGGCGTGTCCTTGTTACCCTGTCTTCAATCTCCTGAATACTCGCCAAACCCTCGTAGATCCGGTATGCCTCAAAAGGGACCTTGTCCCCTTTCCACAGGGCAAGGGCCTCTAAATTCCACCGATAATTCAGATGGTGAAGGGTGTTTTCGATGTCAGGTAGGCTTAAATGGGCTTTCGAGGAAACCACTTGTTCGGCCTAAACCCTAAAAGATAGCGTCGGAAGGACAATTGCTGAAACAGGACATGCACTTGATACATTTATTTTTATCTATGGAAGCGGGTTCTTTCTTTTTCCACTCGATGGCATCGGCGGGACAATGCCTGTAACAGATCCCGCATTTAATGCACAAATCCTGGTCCACTTCAAACTCCAGGAGGGCCGGGCACCGTTTTGCAGGACATCTTTTTTCGTAAATATGGGCATCGTATTCATCCCGGAAGTGCTGAAGGGTTGATAGAACAGGATTCGGACCGGTCTGACCCAGTCCGCACAAGGCCCCGTCCTTGATTCCTTCACTAAGCTCTTCAAGGAGTTCGATGTCACCGGACTCACCCTCTCCGTTGGTGATCTTTTCCAGGATCTGAAGCATCCGCTTTGTCCCCTCGCGGCAGGGCGTACACTTGCCGCAGGATTCATCCTGAATAAAATCCATGAAAAATCGGGCCATGTCCACCATGCAGGTGTGATCATCCATAATAATCATACCACCCGACCCCATGATGGCACCCACCTTTGCAATGGATTCATAATCCACAGGAGTATCGATGAACTCGGCCGGTACGCAGCCACCGGATGGGCCACCCAACTGAACGGCCTTGAATTTCCGTTTCTTGCCGACGATCCCTCCGCCCACGTCATAGATGATACTCCGAAGCGATGTACCCATGGGAACTTCAACAAGACCGATGTTTTTGACGTCCCCTGTCAACGCAAACACCTTGGTGCCTTTGCTATTCTCCACACCTATTCCGGCGTACCAGTCGCCACCTTTGAGGATGATCTGTGCTACATTTGCATATGTTTCCACATTATTGAGAACGGTAGGTTTTTTAAAAAGTCCCTGGTGGGCGGGAAACGGCGGCCTGGGCCTGGGCATGCCCCGCTTCCCTTCTATAGATCGCATAAGGGCAGTCTCTTCTCCGCACACAAAGGCACCTGCGCCCTGGTATACCTCTAAATCGAAATCATATCCGCTTCCCAGGATGTCCTCACCGAGAAGTCCGTACTCCAGCGCATGTGAGATTGCAATGTTGAGTCTTTTGACCGCGAGCGGATATTCGGCCCTGCAGTATATATATCCCTGATGTGCCCCGATGGCTTTGGCAGCGATGATCATTCCCTCAAGCACCGTATGGGGATCAGATTCGAGAACGCTCCGGTCCATAAAGGCACCGGGATCTCCTTCGTCAGCGTTGCAAAGCACATATTTCACCTCATCCCGTGATATCGAGGCAAATTCCCATTTAAGCCCGGTCGGAAAACCTGCACCACCCCGTCCCCTGAGGCCTGAGGTTTTGACCTCCGCAATAACCTCTTGAGGTGTCATTTCCAAAAGGGCTTTAGCTGCGCCAAAGTAACCATCAAAAGCTATATAGTCATCAATGACCTCAGGATCGACGATCCCCTTGTTTTTGAGCACTATGAGTTCCTGTTCAGCAAAAAAGGGTATATCGGCAAGACGTGGAATCGCCTTTTTGGTGGCGGGATCAACAAACATCAAACGTTCAACGAAGCGGCCGTTTACAAGGTGTTCTTCAACAATTTCAGCAGCATCATCAGCCTTCATCTTCTCGTAGAAAATCCCGTCGGGTTGCACGACCATAACCGGTCCCTGCGCACAAAATCCGTTGCATCCGGTTTCTATGATTTTGTACTTGTCACCGAGCCGTCTCTTGTCTATCTCCTCTCTGAGCGCATCTTTTACCTTGATGCTACCGGTTGCATGACAACCGGTACCCCCGCAAAGGAGTAAGTGTTTTGCCTCCCGTTCGTCTGGTGCAAGGGCATCAAAGGCATCTCCCCTTCGAATGGCCAGGGCAACCCTGCCTTTTTCTTTAATAGCCTGAAGGTCTTCCACAGTGATTTTGGGCATCAACATACCTCCGGATTTGCCGCATGAGTCTCAGCCCGAATAACTATTCGTAACGACTCAATATTTTTGAAATCTGATCAGGGCTTACGCCGCCGTGCGTGTCCGAATCGATGACTATTACGGGTGCCAGTCCGCAGGCACCGAGACAACGCACCGCTTCGAGTGAAAATCGCATGTCTTCAGTGGTGGCCCCCACCTCCAGATTATACAGCGACTTGATACGGTTCAGCACTTCGCCGATACCCCTCACATAACATGCCGTGCCCATGCAAACCTTTATGACATGCCGCCCTTTGGGCACCATGGAAAAGTAGGAGTAAAAAGTTGCCACGCCATATACGGTACTCCCCGGAATATTGAGGCCTCTTCCGATGTATTCCTGGAGTTCAACGGGCAGATACCCAACAATGTCCTGGCATTCTTCAAGTACCGGAATAAGGTTAACCTGCCTGTTCCTGTAATGATCGATCAATTCATCTACTTTTACCATAACCTCGGGGGTTAGGTGGGGATTCCGTGTTTTTTCTCCGTTCATTTATCATCGCTCCCTTGTTTTTCAATCCGCACCGCGCATACCTTGAACTCCGGAATCTTTGCAGTAGGGTCAAGAGCCGCATTGGTCAACCTGTTGACAGCGGCCTGTGCATAATGAAAGGGGATAAAGATAGTGCCTTTCACGGCTATGTCCGATAGCTTTGCCTTTGCTTTAATCTCGCCTCTTTTTGATGAAATTTTTAGCACATCTCCATCCCTTACGCCGTACTCATCAGCATTCTCGGCCGAAATTTCAACAAAGCATTCGGGTGCAAGTTCGTTCAGCCCCCGTGATTTCATGGTCATACTACCTGTATGGTACTGGTAAAGGACACGGCCTGTGGTGAGAAATAAAGGATATTCTTCGTTTGTTACCTCTGCCGGGGGAATATATTTTATGGCATGAAACACTCCCAGGCCGCACGTAAACGTATCCATGTGCAGACAGGGTGTCCCGGGGTGATCCGTTACGGGGCAAGGCCAGTGTATCCCATCCTGTTCAAGCCGGCCGTATTCTATTCCGCCGTAAGAGGGCGTTACCCGGGCAATCTCTTCCATAATGGCATTAGCGCTTTCATAATTCATAGGATATCCCATACGCCTGGAAAGTTTAGAGATAATTTTCCAGTCTTCTTGCGCCCTTCCCGGGGGCTCCACGGCCTTGCGCACTCGCTGAACCTTTCTTTCCGTGTTGACAAACGTCCCCTCTTTTTCGGCAAATGAGGCAGCCGGAAGCACAACATCCGCCATTTGCGCCGTTTCTGTGAGGAATATATCCTGAACGACTAAAAAGTCCAGGTTTTCCAAGGCCTTCTCGGCATGGTTCAGGTCAGGATCCGAGACCATTGGATTTTCGCCGACAATATACATGCCCTTCAGTGTTCCTTCATAGGCTTTTTCCATAATTTCAGTCACCGGAAGGCCATCGTGCTGGGGAAGAGTTTCAACGCCCCACGCCGTTTCCATTCGCGAGCGAATAGCCAAATCAGCGACCCTCTGGTAGCCTGTATACACATTAGGCAAGGCGCCCATGTCACAGGCGCCCTGGACATTATTCTGGCCGCGAAGCGGGTTTACACCGCCACCCTGTATACCCACGTTGCCGCAGAGCATAGCCAGATTGGCCAAGGACTTGACATTATCGGTCCCGGTGGTGTGTTGGGTAATGCCCATGGCATATAGGATCGATGCTGCAGGGGCCTGCGCATAAAGGCGGGCAGCCGCTATAAGCTGATCCTTGGTTATTCCCGTGATTTCTTCCACATATTCCGGAGTGTATTTTAGAACGGCCTTTTTCATTTCATCCAGGCCGACGGTTCGGGAATTGACATACTCCTCATCATAAAGCTTTTCCTTGATTATGACATGCATCATTCCATTGATCCACGCAACATCGGTCCCGAGATTTTGTCTCAGCCAGTGCGTGGCAAACTGTATAATCGGAATTTTGCGGGGGTCCACCACTATCAGCTTTGCCCCTTTTAAAGTCACGGCCCGCTTTACATAGGAAGACAGGACAGGATGGTTCTCCGTGGTGTTCGACCCGGTAATCAATATCAAATCGGACTTCTCAATATCGGCGATGGGGTTTGTCATGGCCCCGCTTCCGAATGCTGCGGCCAGACCGGCCACGGTGGAGGAATGTCAGAGCCTTGCACAGTGGTCTACATTATTGGTGCCGACCACGGCCCTTGCAAATTTCTGGACCAGATAATTCTCTTCATTTGTCACTCTCGCGCTGCTCAGGACCATAATGGAATCCGGACCTGTTTCAGCCTTGATCCGAGTCAGCTTTTTGGCAACAAGGTCTAACGCTTCATCCCAGGACGCCTCCCTGAAATTTCCATTTTCCCTGATAAGTGGTGTTTTGAGCCTGTCCGGATCATTAATAAAATCTGTACCGAACCGGCCCTTTACACATAGGCTTCCGTAGTTCGGACCCACATCCGTAACACCCGTCACCTTAACCACTTCGTTGTCCTTTACGTGCAGGAACATCTGACATCCCACACCACAATAAGTACAAGTCGTACGAACCTTTCGGAATTCCCATGACTTTCCCTTAAAACGGCTTTGTGTCGAGATCAGCGCACCCACAGGGCAGACCTGAACACATTCTCCACAAAATACACAATCGGAATTGGCGTAAGGCCTATCTCCCGTTGTCACAATTTTTGAGTCAGTTCCACGATATCCATAAGAGATGGCCTGATTCACCTGCACTTCATTACATGCCTGTACGCATCGCCCGCATAATATGCACCGGGAAAAATCCCGGGTGATGAGGGAGTTTACTTCGGTCTGATATTTTGTGGGACTTTCAGGATAACGGACGGTCTCGATCTTGTACTTATACGCCAGTTCCTGGAGCAGACAATCCCCGTCCGCCTCACACGTTGCACAGTAATGATGACCCGAAGCAAGGAGCAACTCAAGGTTCATTTTCCTGGCCCTGATCACCCTCGGTGTATCCGTCCTGACCACCATGTTGTGGACCGCAGGTGCTGCGCAAGATGCCACAAGATTTCTGGCACCTTCCAGCTCCACAAGGCAGATCCTGCATGCACCGGTCGGTGATGTACCCTTCAAGTAACAAAGGGTAGGGATATAAATCCCCTTCCGCTGCGCCACATGGAGGATCGTTTCACCCCGCGTATATATAAACTCCTGACCATCGATCGTTATAAGACCTTCTGAACTCATTATTACCTCATAGCGGTTGAAGTTTTAAGCGAACCTGCATAGAATTAATGACAGATGTTTATTTATTTGATCCCTTATTGTCAAGTTGTTTTAGAAAAACGCCTCAGGAGGTCCTCTATTGCCTTGTATGGTAACTTCGTGGATTTAATGCATTTGGTCTGTAGCCATGCGAAGTTCCTGTAATTTCATCCAGGTGGATTTGGAAAAAACAGGGAGGGTTGACGTTTTGAGATTCCTTGGATATTATAATTGGCATCCTTCATTGCCTGGTTGTGACTACTCACGTAGTCAGGCTGAAGCTGTTTAGACCGAAGGCTGAAGGGGTCCGAAAAGCACGATTGACGCTGCTTGTCCCGCCATAGCCTTGGCATAGGCTATCTTTTTCATGGGTTGCTCCTCCTTTAATGAAATTTTATTTATTAGGGTGTGTTATATCACACCCTGGAGCAACCCGTTTCATATAATCTAACTAAGGAGGAATAATATGGGCGGTCGAGTTAGAATTTCAGTTAAATGCCCTACTTGCAAGAAGTCTCTGATGAACCCAGATGTTCAGGTCGATGATCTCCCCTCGATCCATCTTGGAGCTAAGGTCCTTGAAAAAACGGGGAATATCTACTTGAGCCAGATTTACGGCAGTTTCAACAAGAAATTTGAGGATGTGGATGATATCATGGGCTCCGTTGCCCTTTTTTTCTGTCCCCACTGTCACAACCCGTTTCCAGTGCAACAAATGTGCGATTGCGGGGCACCCATGATTGATTTGAATTTGGAGGTAGGCGGTGTCATCAATATCGGCACCCGTAACGGATGTGAGCATCACTCCCTGCAGTTTGTGGAAGCAGACGATATGTTTTCACTGTTTCACGATCAGGATAAATCAGGACTTTCCTGAACAAACAGGTGCCTCACCAGCCGCACCAACCAATGCAGTTTCTATCCCCTTCACCCCTATTATATACCCAAAGCCTTTTCGATTCTCACGGCACCTACCTTAAACTCGGGGATTTTGGCTAAAGGATCAACGGCCTCCGCATTGGTCAGCACATTGGTCGGTATTTCGCCAAAGTGAATGGGCAGAAAAACTGTTCCGGGCACCACCGAATCAGTCAGATTAGCCGGCGCTTCTATATCACCTCTTCGAGAAGAAAGGACAACTATATCCCCATTCTTCACGGCCAACTTCTCGGCATCTTCGGGATTAATATCCACATAGCCCGTTTTTTGCTCCGCATCAAGATGTTCGGAGACCCTGGACATCGTACCCGTGTGGAAATGGGCGAACATCCGACCGGTGGTCAGGAAGTATGGATAGTCCTCATCGGGCATCTCCGCTGGATCCTGGTGGTCAATGGCAAAGAACTTACCTCTACCACGGGCAAATTGATCCTTGTGCAGATAAGGCGTTCCCGGATGTTCCTTATCCGGGCAGGGCCACTGGAGGCCGTCCAACCCCATGCGCTCGTAGGTCATTCCGGCATAACTTTTTGGTGTCAACGAAGCAATCTCGTCAAATATCTGTTCCGGAGACTCATAGCTCATCTCATAGCCCATTGCGGTTGAGAGCCTGCTGATAATTTCCCAGTCAGCCAAAGTATCTCCAATCGGGTCGATCGCTTTTCGGATTTGCATACAGCGGCGTTCAGTATTGGTAATTGTCCCGTCCTTTTCGGCCACTGATGCAGCGGAAAAAACTACATCCGCCACCTGGGCGGTTTCCGATAAAAACAGCTCCTGAACAACCAGAAAATCGAGTTCCTTAAGCGCATGATTAAAATGGTTCCAGTCCGGATCGCTGAGTTTCGGATTTTCTCCTATTACATATAATCCCTTTAACTTACCTTCCAGCATGGCCGGGACCATATCGGTAATGGTCAAACCCGGCGTGGCTGAAAGTTTCGCCCCCCATGCCTTGGAAAACTTTTCCAGTACCATGGGATCGGCAACCGGCTGATAGCCTGTCATCACATTGGGCAGGCCGCCCACATCGCAGGCGCCCTGAACATTGTTCTGACCTCTCAATGGATTAACACCTCCCCCACGCACCCCCACATTACCGCACAGCATCGCCAGGTTACAGCAGGACTTAACATTGTCCACGCCGGTGGTGTGCTGGGTTATGCCCATAGCGTACAGCAGGCTTGCTGGCGGATTGGTCGCATAGAGTTCCGTCATCTGCTCCAGCTCGTTCGGATTAACCCCGGTAATGGCCTGAACCTTTTTAGGGGTAAATTTGCTAACCATTTTTTCAAGGGCATCGTAGTCTTCTGTTCTTTTCTCGATATAGTCCTTGGCATGCCAGCCGTTTTTGATAATGATATGCATCATACCATTTAAGAGGGCCACGTCACTCCCCAAGCGATGATTGACTGCAACATCAGCAAAGCGGGAAATCTGAATATTTCTCGGATCCGCCACAATCAGTTTGGCCCCTTTTTCCTTGGCCCGCAGGATGCGCCTTGCAATTAAAGGATGACAGGCCGTGGTATTTGAACCGATTACAAGAATACAGCCGGCATCCTCTATTTCAGCAATAGAGTTGGTCATGGATCCACTGCCAAAAGCGGCGGCCAGACCGGCCACCGTGGAGGAATGTCAGAGACGGGCGCAGTGATCTACGTTATTCGTGCCAATGGCCGCGCGGGCAAATTTCTGGGCCAGATAGTTTTCCTCATTGGTAATTTTAGCCGATACCAGCACGCCGATACTATCCGGGCCGTATTTTTCGACAATTTCCCGGAAACGATCAGCCGTTAGCTGAATCACTTCGTCCCAATCAGTCTTGATAAATCGACCAAACGTTTTGACTAAGGGTTGCGTTAAACGCATACTACTGTTCACATGTTCGTGAAGGTTCCAGCCTTTGATGCACAGCTTTCCCTCATTGACCGGATGGGTTTTCATCGGCAGGGTGCTGACAATTTTTCCATTGATTACTTCAAAAAGGACACCACAGCCGGTTCCACAGTATGAACAGACCGATGGTACTAACTTACACTCCATTTCTGACTCCTTTATTTGTTAATCGCCCGGCTGTGCGGGTTGAATCGGTTTAGGTTCCAGCGTTACAGTATCGCCCAATATACTGAATGGGGACTGTTCAGCGCTGGTCCCGGTCTTATAGTCGAACAGATCCATAACAATCTTATTGACTTTCTGATAGAGTAAACGAAGCGGGATATCCATTGGGCAGGCATCTTCGCATAACCCGCAATCGATGCAACGGCCTGCCATATGCACCGCCCTGACGAGATGGAAGACTGGAATATCCGGCAGAAGTGTGCCGGTTCTGACAAGATCGCCATGTTCAAGGCTGCACTCTTTGCAGAAACAGACCGGGCAGATATTCCTGCACCCGTAACACTTAATACATTTCTGGAACTCGTACATCCACCTGTCGAAACCTTCTTCTTTGCCATACATCTCAACATCTTCCGGAGTCAGATTGTTATCCACGCCAACCTGCTTTTTGTAAGGTCCGACGTTTTCAGTCTCTAAGTAGGAACAGTCTGCGTGTTCTTTAAGCCTTGAGGGACAACAATTAACACTAACCGTGCTGACATTGTCCGGATTGAGCTGATTCCAGATATACAACACATTTAACGCCCTCTGATTGCAATCACGGGCAAGCATTCCTATCTTGACGTCCGGCTCTACTGCGGCCATATGTGTAGCAATTTTTTCTAAAGAATAGCGAGCGGTACTGAGCACGAGATCATCGACCTCTTCCAGTCGCTCTCTCGTAAAGCAGTAGGGCAATGGGTGATGGTCAACCTCCTTATAACCCAAAAAAACATCTATGGTACCGTCTTCAAGCCAGGCTTTGACCCTGTTATTCATAAAAAAACCTCCTTACTACCCAGGTTGAGCGGTTCAACGTTCACGGTTCACGGTTAAAGAGCCCTAACTTTCTGATATCAAAAGAATTATACCTCAGTTAAGACGACATGCATGTTTCACCCATATTAGGTTCACGGTTCAGGGGTTCACGGTTCAGGGGTTACAACCTTTGAACCATTGAACCTTGAACCGTTGAACCTTGAACCCTGAACCTTGAACCGCTAACTTTAGATTACAGTAGCCCCGCAGCCGCTGCCTTTTGTTTTTCAGAAAAAGCCAAAAGCGGATTCGGCCCTAATGATTTTATCTTTTCCGTGAAATCCGTAACCACCTCAACGAATCTTTGGGCCTCAGCCGAAGAGATCCATGACAGGTGCAAGCGCTCTTCAAGGCCCAAAAGGCCAAGCAGCTCCTGTAAAAATGTCATCCTTTTAACAGTCATGTAATTACCATACAGGTAATGGCAGTCGCCAACGTGTCACCCCCCGACCAAAATGCCGTCGGCTCCATCCTGAAACGCCCTCAATATGTGATGGGGCGAAATGGTAGCCGAACACATCACCCGAACGGGCCGGATATTGGGGGGATACTTCATCCTGCTGACACCGGCCAAATCCGCCGCCCCATATGTACACCAGTTACACATAAAAGCGATGATCTTAGGTTCAAATGTTTCTGCTTCCACGCTATCTCTCCTTAATAAAATCGCTTCACGATCTTATTTAAAAATTGAAATTCCTAAGCCAGTGCGCTCTTGATCTGGGCATAAAGCTGTTCGTTATTAAATCCCATAAGAACCGGGGCCTCGCAGGGACACGCAGCGGCGCAGGCCCCACAACCCTTGCACAATGCCTGGTTCACCACGGCTATCTTTTTCTCATCATCAAATGTGATCGCGCCATAAGGGCACACATTTATGCACCCAAGGCATCCGGAACATAACTCGGGTATGATTTCGGAGACCACGCCACCCACCTTGATGTTTTCCAGGGTAAGGAATGTAAGCGCACGAGACGCGGCCGCCTTTGCCTGGGCAATACTCTCGTCGATCGGTTTTGGATAATGGGCCATGCCGCAGAGAAAGACGCCATCATTGGGAAAATCTACGGGCCTCAACTTCTGGTGGGCCTCCAATAGCCACCCATCCGCATCCATTGGAACCTTAAAGAACTGGGTCAGCGCAGTATCCTTGTGAGAAACAATGGCAGTTGCTAAACACAGGATATCCGCCTTAACCGCTAACCTGCGGTCAAGGATCGGATCCCTGAATTCCACCTGCACCCGGTCACCGTCCGCGGTGACCACGGGCTTCTCATCTAAGGAATAACGGATAAAAAGGACCCCCTCGGCCCTTGCCTCCCTATATAAATCCTCCCTCTTGCCATACGTCCTCATGTCTCTGTAAAGGATATATACATTAACCTTCGGGTTTCTTCGTTTGAACTCCAGCGCGCTTTCCACGGAATGGGTGCAGCATACCTTTGAACAATAAGGCCTTTCTTCATCTCTTGAACCAACGCACTGAATAAAGACCACATCCCCGGCCTTTTCCACCCGTGGATCATTTTTCCGGAACAGCTCGTCCATCTCTAAGTGTGTCACCACGGCCCCGTGTTCGCCGTACAGGTACTCGTCCGGTTTGTATTCCTTCGCACCGGTTGCAAGGATCGCCACGCCATGCTCTATTGTCTCGCTTGACGATCCGTTGCTCACGTCTGTCTTGAAATTACCCACAAAGCCGTCCACGTTTGTAATCGTGGAATTCATGTGAACGGTTACGAGTTCCTCGGATTCCACCTCCTTCACCATTTCCTCTACAAAAGAGGCAACCTCTTCACCTTTGTATGCCCTTAAAACCCTATTTCCGTTTCCTCCAAGGGAATCCGATTTTTCAATTATATGGACGGGATAGCCCTGGTGAGCTAATGACAGGGCCGCCGTCATTCCCGCGATGCCGCCCCCTACCACGAGCCCCGCATGGGTTACGCCCAGGTCCGTCTGGGTCAATGGGCTTATAAGCCCGGCCTTGGCCACGGACATGCGTACGAGGTCCTTTGCCTTTTCTGTTGCAGCATCCGGATCGTCCGAATGGACCCATGAGTCATGGTTCCTGATATTGGCCATCTCGAAGAGATACTTGTTCAGGCCTGCATTGATCAAGGTTTCCTGGAAAAGTTCCTCGTGGGTCTTGGGCGTACACGCGGCCACGACAACACGGTTCAGGTCCTGTTCCTTTATGACCTCCGTCATCTTGTCCTGGGTATCCTGGGAACAGGTAAACAGGTTTTCCTCTGCATAAACCACATTCGGAAGTGTCCTGGCATATTCCGCCACCTCAGGGACCCTTACCACACCCCCGATGTTGATGCCGCAATTACACACAAATACCCCGATCTTTGGAGGTTCCCGTGAGACATCCTTTTCAGGTGGTATTTCGAGCTCCCTGGTTTGAGTATTTCGCGCGGAAGCCAGTCTCTCGGTTGCGGCACATGAGGCAGCGCTCGCTTCCATGACCGAAAGGGGGATATCCTTAGGACCGGTAAAGGCGCCGCAGGCATAGATTCCGGGCACAGAAGTGGAAACCGGATGAAAACTGTCCGTCTGGGTAAAGTGGTATTCGTCAAGCTCAATGCCAAGCCGCTCTGAAAGGGCCACAACATTTTCATCCGTCTCAAGACCCGTGGAAAGCACGAACATGTCAAAGATCTCTTCTTTCAGCACGCCGTCATCCTCGGTATAATGAACCGACACATCATCGGTACCCGGTACCGGTTCAACCGTATGTATCCGGGACCGGACAAACTTTACCCCGTCCTTTTTGGCATTTTCATAATAGCGGTCAAAGTCCTTTCCATGGGTCCGCATGTCCATATAGAACACGGAGCAATCTAACGGAATCTTGCTGTGTTCCCTGGCAATGACCGTTTGCTTGATAGCGTACATGCAGCATACGGAAGAGCAATAACCATTATCACAACGGTTGACATCCCTTGAGCCCACGCATTGGAGCCAGGCGACCTTATTCGGCTCTTTGTTATCCGAAGGTCTTACCAGATGGCCCATAAAGGGACCGGTTGCAGACAGTATGCGTTCGAATTCCAGGGAGGTGACTACATTGGGCATGGAGGAGTATGAATAGGTATCGTATTTGCTCGGATCAAAGGACTTGAATCCGGGGGCAAGGATTATAGATCCCACATTCAAGGTGATTTCTTTTTCCTGCTCATCAAAATTTATGGCCCCGGCCTCGCAGAACTTTTCGCAGGCCCTGCATTTCCCCTTTTTGAAAAAGATACAGTTCTCCTCATCAATAGCATATTTAAGAGGAACAGTCTGTGAATAGGGCACATAAATGGCCTTGCGCTTTATCAGACTCTCATTATAGATATCATCCACTTTTTTCGGGCATTTCTCAGCACACGTCCCGCAGGCAATGCATTTGTCCATATCCACAAAACGCGGATGCTGGATAACATTTACAGTAAAATTCCCTTCTGTTCCCGAAATATCTTTCACCTCACTCAGCGTGAGTAAGTCGATATTGATATGCCGGCCGACCTCGACCAGTTTCGGGGCAAGAATTCACATGGAGCAATCATTGGTGGGAAAGGTCTTGTCCAACTGGGCCATGACCCCGCCGATACCAGGTGATTTTTCCAACATATGGACATAAAAACCGGAGTTTGCCATATCCAGGGTCGCCTGCATCCCGGCAATGCCTCCTCCAACCACCATCACGGATCCCTGAACGTTTTTGACTTTTTCTGCTTTCATTTTTGACTCCTCATCAATTATATAAGGATCATTTTTGCAACATCGTGGTTTATATGAGTGAATGTGAAAAAAGTCACATAGCCGACTTATATTAAAAATGGCGTTTTTTTGTCAAGAGGTATTTGAGAACTTATACTTATAGGAGGCTTTCCGAGAATGGCTTCGTCTCGGGACCGAGCAAAAATAATGAAATTACGAGGTTTTCTGCACTATTGGGGCGGGTAACGGTTAAATAGTAACAGCAGCATAGTCGATATTGAGTTCTTAAACTCTCACTCAATAGGTTTCCCTCTCCAACCTCTTGTAAATAAATTTCAGTTGCTTTTGATTCAATTCTCCCACGTTTTCATTGATCCATTTTAAATCACCCGAAGCGATAGCCGCTTTGGCATCACCTATCAACTGGCTTTTCTCTAACGCTTCAGAGCCTAATTCCATTAAATCCTCCCAAAACTTTTGGTCATCAGCCGCACGACTTAATACGCCAAGAACTTCTCGTTTTTGAATTAATGAGAAAAGACGGAAAGGGCCTGCATCATGCTGTTTAAGTGCTTCATTGATAGCTGTCTTGATCTGATCATCAGTAAATGGCTTAGGCAAAAAGTCATGCGCTCCCAATTCCAGGGCTTCCTCTGCTATGGGTTGAGTACCGACACCCGTGATTACAATGACTTCCATTTCAGGCGTTTTTTCTTTAATTTGTTTTATGACTTCCATACCATTAATACCCGGTAATTTTAAGTCCGCTATAATCAAATCAAATCGTTTTTGCCCGAAAAGTTCAAGAGCGGCCTCACCCGTTTCAGCAACGTCAACATCATAACCTGCTTCCGTTAAAATCATATCTAATGCCGCAGAGATGGTGGCGTCGTCTTCCATTACTAAAATATGTGTTTCTTTCATAATATTTCTCCTCCAAAACAAATGGGTCTTTTAAAAAACACCGGAAAGATATTATCCAATTATCAGAGGTGATGTTGATTGTCAACGCTGATTTTGTTGATATACGGATACGGTTTTTACTGCTTTCACATCAGCAACAGGGGTTTAATCGTACAAAACCGGCCATGCCGCCTCCGGGTCATTTTTGCTTCGTATGGGCATGTGAGCGAGTAGCATAAGATTCTTCGATTGCTTGCAACAGTTCATCTTCGGTAAAAGGTTTGGCTAAATAATTATCAGCCCCCTGTCTCATGGCCTGAACTGCATTTGATATGCTGGAGTATCCGGTCATTACAATTGTGCACAGTTCGGGTTTTTCTTCCTGGACGACCTTCAGTATATCCATGCCGTCGATGTCGGGCAACTTCATGTCCAGCAGAAGAATGTCATAGGTGCCCTCACGAATGGCATCTAATCCGGTCCTTCCGTTGTTCCTCAAGGTTACCGTGTGGCCCTTTTCCGACAGAACCAACTCGCAGGCGTCGCAAATAACACTTTCATCGTCAATAACCAGTACTCTGAGCAATTGCATCATGCGCCCTCCTTTCCGTTGGGTTTTTCAGCCAGGATGGGAAATTCAATCATAAAACGACTGCCTTTACCCAGTTCACTGAAGACCCGGATATCGCCTTCATGATTCTTGATTATCCCGTAACTGACGGATAACCCGAGCCCGGTTCCGCCGGCGCGGGTGGTGTAGAAAGGCTCGAAGATTTTTTTCACGTTCTTTGCGGAAATGCCGCAGCCGTTGTCGGCAATCTCGACCGTGATTTTGTCCTGCAGCGGATCCACAGTGCTATAAACAGTGACCCGGCCATGTTCTTCGACGGCGTGCAGGGCATTGAGCAGAAGATTGATAAATACCTGTTCAATCTGATTTTCATCTAATAACGTTTTTACCATGTCTTGAGCCAGCTCTTTTTCAAGGGTAACACGCCGCAAATAAAACTCGTTTTCCACAATGCCCAGGACGGTTTTAATAATATCGTTGATGTTGGCCGGGACCTTTTGAGGCTTTTCATCCCGTGCGAATTCGAGCAGCCCCTGAATAATAGTTTTACACCGCTGAGTTTCCCTGATGATAATTTTCAAGCCTTTCTCAAGGGGATCGCCCGCCGGAACTTTTTTGCTCATGTTGGAGCTGAAAAGCAGGATGCCGCCCAGGGGATTGTTGATTTCGTGAGCAATTCCAGCGGCCATGCGCCCTAACGATGACAATTTCTCCATATGGGTTGCCAGGTGCGTGAAGTGCTCCCGCTGGTTTTCCATAAGCTGGACCCGTTTGATGACACAGGCGCAGTGCGCGGCCACCGTGACAATGAAATCCAGTTCGTCTCTGGAAAACGACCGTTGCTGGCTCAGGTAGATACGAATAATCCCAAACATCTGATCCTGGATGGCCAAAGGAACGTCGAGCATCATGCGAATACCTTCATCCCATTTTTGCTGCGGGTATTCAACACGGGGGGCGTTCCAGATGTCCGTGATTATCTTGACTTTGTGCAGTTCGGATGTATCAGATAGAATTTTTTCGGTGGAAACAGGACCCTTGGAAATATAGTGTTCGCCTAATCCATAGGCCGCGCGCACCTCGAAAAGATTGGTTTCTTCGTTGAGGATCCTGAGCAGGGCCCCTTTGGCGTCCAGAACTTTGGCAGATTTCGTCACCACCACATTGAGGACCTCTTTAAGACTTTGGCTGCCGTGCATAGATCGTATAATATCACGAAAAACATTGAAATAGTTTTCAAATTTAGTTGGACTGGTCATCATAATCCTCCCGTTTAAACCCTAACGTTGCATAAAATTTGAGTTCAAAACGCTTTAGATTAGGTCAGCAAGGGACATTGGGCCATTTTCAAGGGTGAAAGCGTATTCAATATACGGTGAAGTCTTGAAAATGGCCCAATGTTTCTTTATGGCCTGATATGGAGAGAGCATAGCGCTTTTGGACCAAAGATTTATGCAACGTTAGGGTAAACATGATGCCGCGATCCCCCGATCCATTGATGCCGATGCCCACTCGCAGAGATTAGGATATAGGCTTAATTAAAAGATTTTGTCAATAATTTCATAAACACACTAAAATCAATGGAAAAAGCTTGACAAAACGAAAAGCCAGGCATAAATAAAAAAGTTTGTTAAAAAAGCTGTAGAGTATTACGCGCCTGACACCCTCATGGAAACGGGTGCCCGGTTCAGTTGAAAACACGCGGTTGGAGATCATGGCAAAGAAGACAAAAAAAGGTCGAATAACAATAGACAGGGAATTGTGCAAGGGCTGCCATCTCTGTATCGACGTTTGCCCGACTCACAGAATCGAAGTTGACGAGTCACTCAATAAGAAAGGCTACTTTCCGGCTCGATTTAAGGAAAACTTATCAGAAGGCGAAAAGGGGTGCACAGGGTGCTCCCAGTGTGCCACGGTTTGTCCCGAAGTAGCCATCGAGGTGTATCGTGCCCAGTGAAAAGATGTTAATGAACGGCTCGCACGTGGTCGGAGAGGCGGCGGTGCGCGCCGGTTGCCGATACTATTTCGGTTATCCCATCACCCCGCAGAACGAACTCCCTGAGTACCTCTCGGCACGCATGCTCGACGTGGGCGGAACCTTCATCCAGGGTGAAAGCGAAATTGCTTCAATCAACATGGTCCTGGGCGCCTCGGCTGCAGGAGGTCGAGCTATGACCTCCTCGTCATCACCGGGCATCGCGTTAAAGCAGGAGGGCATCTCTTACATGGCCGGCATGGAACTGCCCGCCGTTATTGTCAACATGATGCGCGGAGGACCGGGCCTGGGCAACATCCGTCCTTCTGCGGCAGATTACTTCCAGGCCACCCGCGGAGGCGGCAACGGCGACTACCGAACCCCGGTCCTGGCCCCGGCCGGCGGCCAGGAACTCGTGGAACTCACATTTCTGGCCTTTGATCTTGCGGACAAATACCGCAACCCGGTGATGTTAATGGGTGACGGCCTGATGGGTCAGGTCATGGAGCCGGTCGTCTTTCCCGATTTCATAGACCTCAAAGACCTGCCCGGAAAAGACTGGGCCCTGAATGGATGCGAAGGCAGGGAAGCCAGGGCCATATTTTCCATGTTCCTGGGCCAGCAAGGCCAGCTCCGCGACCACAACCTGCTTCTCCAGGAAAAATATGACCGGATAACGGCCGCTGAACAGCGCTGGGAGACCAAGGCAACGGACGACGCCGACATGATTATAGTCTCTTATGGCACGGCCGCACGCATTGCCGAAAGCGCAGTGGACGAGTTGCGCGGGGAGGGCATGGCCGTTGGCCTGTTCAGGCCCATCACCCTGTGGCCCTTTCCCGTCAGGCCCTTGCGCGAGTTGGCCCGAAAAGCCCGAAAGGTGGCCGTCTTCGAGTTATCCATGGGCCAGATGGTCGAAGATGTAACACTCTCCGTGGGCGAGCGCTCCGAGATATTCTTATACGGCGTTCCCGGCGGGGTCATTCCCACCCCGGCCGAAGTGGCGGAGTTCCTCCGCTCAGCCGCAAAAGGCGACGGCAAGGTGGGACGGAGGATTGAAGTATGAGCGCTGAACTTGCTTACAAGAAAGTCTTTGGTCGGCCCGAATCCCTGAAGGATAACCCGACCCATTACTGTCCCGGCTGCGGCCACTCCATAGCACATCGGCTGGTGGCCGAGTGCCTGGACGAAATGGGCCTGCGCGAAAAGACAATAGGGGTTCCACCGGTCGGCTGTGCCGTCCTGGCTTACAATTACTTCAATTTTGATATGGTTGAGGCCCCGCACGGCCGGGCTCTTGCCGTGGCTACCGGTATCAAGCGGGTACATCCGGACAAGTTTGTGCTGACTTATCAGGGCGACGGCGATCTGGCGGCCATCGGCACGGCGGAGACTATCCACGCCGCCAATCGCGGCGAGCGAATTTCCACCATCTTTATCAACAACGCCATTTACGGTATGACCGGCGGCCAGATGGCCCCAACCACCCTCTTGGGCCAGAATGCGACCACCGCTCCGGGCGGTCGCGATCCCAGACTGCACGGCCAGCCTATCGATATCTCCCGGATGTTAGCCGTGAGCGACGGCGTGGTCTATATCGAGCGCTGCGCTCTCACTTCAGTCAAATATATCCGCCGTGCCAAGAAGGCTATCAAAAAGGCATATCAATGCCAGTTGGACGACCTGGGTTTTGCCCTAATCGAACTGCTCTCCCCCTGCCCCACAAACTGGAAGCTTTCATCCAAAGATGCCTGGGACTGGGTTAACAATGAAATGGTCAAGACTTATCCCTTAGGTGTCATCAAAGACATCACGGGATACGAGGAT
>JAFDDR010000063.1 GCA_019310785.1 Deltaproteobacteria bacterium | reverse complement strand
ATCTATATCATCAACCTGGCCCGCAATGCCGACGGGGAAATCTTCACTGACGGGAAAGCGTGTAAGTTTTCCTATCCCGCTTTCGCCCCTTGCGGCCCGGTCCCACTGGGTTTTCAGGTCTACTCCGAGGGGTGAAACCGCGTCATATCCTATGATAACAGTCTTTTTTGAATTCATGGACATACCAGGGAAATACGGGCTTGGAAAACCGGGGTACGGGGCCTGACAGCTACCATGGAATGAACTGGTAAAGCTTTGCGAACATCTCGTAAACCTCTATCCAATTATGAAGGTCCTGTTCCGAACGCATGTGTGCCCTCTTGTTTACCATTACCCAGCTCATGTGCGCCGCTCCATCCTTACAGGTGGAACAGTCCCGTGTCTCGGAAGTACAGCATCGGTGCATTGTCTTCAGGTCCGAGGCCCAACGTATAAAACCTATCAGCCGTTTCGGCCTGGGCTCCCTCCGGTCGACGGGCTCGGTCACGGAAGGGCATTCTCCCCAGCCGAATGTCCGGCCCAGCATCTTTCCCGTAGTAATGATCTCGTGATAGTACTTCGAGGATATCAGTGTATCCGGGTACATGTCGAGCATCTCATCCATCTCGGCCCGGATATCTCTTAATTCTTCATTGGTCCAGAAAAAGTTCTCAACTCCTTCATCATTTGAGAGCAACTGCATGTGGACCTTTACGCCCACGTCCCTGATCTTTGCGATAATACGCTCCGTCTTTCCTATCTGTTTCGGCGTGATTGTATATAAATAGTAGGCATGGGGGTCCCCGTAATAATTTTTACTGGATATGGAGAAGACGTCTTTTCCCCTGAGAACTTTTTCGTCCTCTTCATCACCCCACAACGAGATACCGACCATCATATCCGGGAACCTGTCCCTCGGGACCTTGATTATGCCGTTTGTCGCGCAAAACGTGGGCAACCGCTTATAGAATGCCTCGACCCTGTCAAGGCAGATCGTGGGCTCTCCCCCGATCAGGATGGCGAGGTTAACCCCCCTTTTCTTCTCATTGTCGATGAAGGCTTCCCACTTCCCCGGGTCCATCTCCTCTTTTGCCGCCTTGTCCTCGCCGGAGGAAAAAAAGAAGCACCCTTTACAGCGGAGATTACATCTGTTGGTCACGTCATATATGGAACTCCGGATATTCAACCTGGAGATTGACTTATACCGTTCATACCATTCTTCGTCCAACAACGAACTGACCGTCTTCATTTACCATCTCCTGAAGTAAAAAAATCCATGATTGGAGGACGCGGGCTTCCGCTTTTATTAAAAGATATCGTGGCCTGGCGGCGCGACCGGGTAACCACAGAGGTTTCTGCCTTTCTCATATCCCATGACCCAGACTGCAAGATAGGTGTCAACATAGTCGAGCCAGGACTTGAATGTATCCGGGTCCGTTGCATGACGAAACAATCTTGCAGTTACTATAGCGCTCCCCGCCGCATAATGCCTGCAGTCATGGCAGTCCGTATCAGGTACGCAGCAGGCAACATCCCGGTCCCAGGTAAGATCCGTCCGATACTGTCTGAAAGACCGGCCCAGTCCTATGTCGGTAGATGGATTCATCCTCGGATATGAGCAGGCAAAAAGATCATGAAGTCCGTGGCTGTGGGTGTGGGCGACAACATTATAAGGAGAAAAGAGGACGTTTTCGGGATATTCAGACATTAACTTCATGATTGTCTTGCGGGTATGCATTAATGATTCTTCGGTATGACGCAGCGGGCCTGCATAGCCTACGGGTGCGGAAAACATGTTAAAGGTAATCCGGCATTCATGTTCTGCAAGGGCATCCACCACCTCATGAATTTCGTCAATATTTTCCCGGGTAAAGGTATAGACAAACACCGCCCTCGGGTCACCTTTATAATTGTCTATCTGCTTGAGCAACATATCTTTGGCGCTTCTGACTTTAAAGCTTGTCTCATCATTTCCCCATACCGAGACGTGAATCTTATAGCCGATAGATTTTGGTATGCGCTTTATACCATTGGATGCAATCGCGCCTAAAGGGATCTCCTGATAGCAGACCTCGCAGAGTTCAGGGACCAGGGATGGTTCGGCCCCTGCAAGAACGACATATGTAATACCCCTCGATTTCTCTCCCTCCATAAGCCTGCGCCAGGCTTCAGGATCTCCGATTTCCCCGGCAAATTGCTTTTCACCCACATAGTAATAACACCCTTCACACCTGATGTTGCACCGGTTGGTCATGTCATAGGTTGATTCGCGCAGGAAGAAATATTTGCGAACCTTTTCCCACCTGTCACCTGTTTCGGGATCCGCCACAAGGTCGGAAAACTTCCATCTGTTTCCGCCCTGGTCCTGAATGCCGTTCTCCTGTTTTTTTTCCGGTAATGCCACTTACTTTTTCGACCTCTCCTCGACATAGTCCGCTATTAACCGGATAGTCGTCAATTTCGGGTAATCATCCTCGTCTATTCTTATCCCGTACTCGTCCTGGATCACAAGGGCGACAGTCGCTAAATCCATGCTGTCAATGCCCACTTCATCAACCAGATCGATTTCAGGATCAAATGTTTCGGGAGTTACATCTTCGAGTTTGAGTTCCTTGATCATGATTTCCGCAATATGAATAATAAGGCTTTTTGTGTCCATTTCCACTGTCATTTATCCCCCTTAATGCTCTAATTCCTCCACTGTCAAGATACCATTACAGGCCATTTCTTCGTCAACCATAATACGGAAGGAATAGGATAAGACATCTCCCTTCCGAAGAGCAACCTTTACTTTGATTTTGTTATTCGGCCGGATAAACTGTTTAAACCTGATCTTCCTTACCCCTGAAATTTTAAGATTTTTTTTACTTAATCGTTTAATGCCGTCAAGGGCCATTTCAAGTTGCGCTATTCCGGGAAGGATCGGATCGCCCGGAAAATGTCCCGAAAACCAGGGAGAATCAGGCAATACTTGAGTATACATGACAATTTCATGTGATGAAAGCCTGTCTACCTTTACCAGTGAATACCACTTCATCGCGGATACCCTATCTCACTAAGTACTCCCAGAGGGGGCCGGAATGGCCGCGGCTATACATCTTAGCGAGTATCTTAGCCGTCTTTTCACCACCCGCTCCGAATACCCAATTGGGCCGCCCGTCGGCCCTTGCTTCTACCCGGCCAAGTATCTCTTTACTGCTAATCAGTTCAGACTCGTAAAAAACCGGTTCCAGTATGCTCCGGGACCTTGAAATCTTACCCTCTTCCACTGCGAGGTCATACAGGCCCGTATGCGGATAGATGCGCATACCGCAAAAAAAAAGAAGGCCGCCTTATCGAGACCCTCAATATTTGAAAGGGTTTCATTTAGAGACTCTTCATCCTCCCCGGGACCTCCCAACAGGATGTAATGGGCCACGTGCAATCCTGCCTGAACCGCGGCATTGTGGGCCTCTAAGATTTGATTTATCCTGAAAGACTTCCCATAGGATTTTAACATCCTGTCCGATAAGGCTTCCGTGCCGAATTCCACATGCGAAAGACCGGCATCGGCAAGTACCGGGAAATACTCTTCAGGCGGAGCAGTAGGTGCAAAAAAGGCCCCCCACGGTATGGAGATGCCGGCGGCCTTAAAGGCACGTGCCACCCGAATACTGTGGGAATAATCGGCGTTAAATACCGAATCGGTAATAAAAAGATACTTTGCCCCTGCTTCCTGGAGCCCCAACGCAGTAAGCGCGGCCTCTTTCGGAGGGATAAACCGGAGTCTTTTGCCTTCAATGTAAGGATATGTGCAATAGATACATTTAAATGGGCACCCCCTCTTTGTTTGAAGGTTCAGCATACCTCCCTTTTTAAGATAAAACTCAAGATGGGAACTGTCGGGAAGACGGTTCCCGGCAAATGGTTCATCCCAGGGCTCGGGAATGATTTCCTTTGAACCCTTTGTCATTATTCCGGGGATACGAGATGTATCTTCCTTGTTTTCAATGGCATTTAATAGGAGTGCCAGCCTTTCTCCCTCGCCTAAGACCCCGTAATCCGCACCTAATGCCTCCATGATCTCTTCAGGAAAGAGTGTGAAACCGCTCCCCCCTAAAACCAGTGGTACGGTAGAGTGCTCCCGAATGGTCTTGACGCATTGCCGATAGTCGTTCATGAAGCCTTCCGGGTTTATTGTGTCTGTGTTATCGATGTTTCTCAATGAAATACCGATAATATCAGGGGAGTAAAGGTCTACCACCTTTCCTAAGGAATCGTGCTCCCCCAGGCTGTTAAGATCCACGATCTTCACCTGATGATCCGCTGCAATTGCGCTCGCAACATAGTCGAGCCCCAGCGGATAAACAGGGTACGGCATTGTAAGAGTATTTGGTGAAATCAATAATACTTTCATTTTCATTTTGCCCTGAAAAATCTTGTCCTCCCCCGTTCAACGGGATCTCCGATGGGCCAGGATTTTTTACACTCCAGAGTTCAAAATCTCAACGGCCGTTACAAAATTCCCTAAACCTATAATGAGAATACCTTTCCCGTGGATATCAACAGCCTCTTTACCGCAGAATTCCTTTGGTATTTCTCTCCCCTGGGCCAGGCGTATGGCAAGGACTGCGGCCACTGCAGAGGCCGATGCAAATTGACCCGTAAACTTCCTGTAATCTATGACCGGGGCCTTGAACCCGGAGCCGGACAGGAATTGATCGAGCTGCCTGTTGCCCGTCTCTCCATATGCGCCGGGTATGCCCGCCAGAACCAGGCCATATTTATCGTTAATCCTTTCCGGCCCGCCCAGGTCCTTTATAAGGGACGAGATAACGGAAGGGTTATTACGGGCATTCTCAAAAAATGAAGGCGACACCCTCAATCCGGAAGGTGTTTTTGCTCGCTTCAAACAGAGAGCGCCCCCCCCGTCCGACAATCCGTCATCAATCAGAACAGACCCGTCAACCAGGCCGGATAACGTCTCATGTGCTTCATCGGCACCAACCACAAGGATTGTCTCATTCGGTTCTCTTCTCAGAAGACTCGCGGCCATCAAAGATTGCTCAAAGGAATAATCTCCACCGGTAGTTGTGATGTTGGGACCGGTTGATTTAAACCAGATGGCCACCTGAGCGGCAGGCGCATTGTGTACCGAACCGATAAAATCAATGGGGCTCGCAAATTGCTCTTCAGTTTCATAGAGCCGGGTCAAAAAGTCGTATGTTTCCGAAAGGGGACCCCATCCGGTGCCAAAAAATACTGATGACGGCTTGCAGGACAACCCCGAGTTATTGTGGGACGCAATGGCAAGAGATAAAGCCATTCGCGGCAAACGCTTTAGGCGTCTGACGGTCCTACCGGGAAGGTCCCGGGATATCTCCTCTTGCGGAAGTGTCCCCTTACAACTCAGGCCCTTCAAAATCCTTGTCAGTGTCTTATCAGTGTCGCCCGAACCGGTAATGCAAGCGCTTCCAGCCACATAAAGGTGCGAAGCCCTTTTTGACGACACAGGTGACCTTTCATTCCCCGGCCTTCCGATTATTAGTGAGGCGTTATTACCCCCAAAGCCTAAGGAATTAGAAAGAACGGTTTGTATTTCTGCCTCAATGGGCTCACGGACGGGATTCAACCCCAATTTGGGGTCCGGGATATCACAACCGGTATTGGCCGGGACTAAACCCTCGGAAATGGTAATGGCAGAAACTACGGCCTCGATTGCCCCCGCCGCAGCAAGACTGTGCCCGAAGGCCCCCTTGATAGAGGAAAGCAAGGGCTTTTTGTCCGGGAAAAGCCTGTTCAATGCCCTTGCCTCGGAAAGATCATTGTCGATAGTGCCGGTCCCGTGCAGGTTTACGTAATCTATATCCGACGTGGAAATCCCCGCATTTTTCACGGCAGCCCTCATTGCATCGAGGGCCCCTGTTCCCTCAGGATCAGGTGATGCAGGGTGATAGGCGTCGCAGGACAGGCCTGCCCCTAAGATCTCCGCTATGGCATTTCCGGGCGGTTCCCCATGGCCCTCAAGCACAAGCATGGCCGCCCCTTCCGACACCGTCATCCCGCGCCTGTTCACATCGAGAGGCCTGGCGCCTGAAGGATCGACCAACTGCAGGGAATTAAACCCGTAATATGTAAGGCGGCAGAGGCAATCCGCCCCCCCCGCAAGGACCTTTTTGGCTTTACCCGCCCTTAACATCTCAAGGGCCACATTGACGGCGGCGCTGCCTGAGGAACATGCGGTTGACACGGTAATAACGGTTCCCGGGCATTCGAACTCCCGCGCAAGGTATTCAGCGACCGACCCTGTTGCATGATACCTGTACAGTTCCGGTGACCTGTCACCCCTTTTCAAGAGTTTCTCGGTTGTTGCCAGCCCGCCTGTTGTTACCCCCAGCACGATCGCATCGGGCCCGTCCCCTGAATCCGCCATTGCCTCTTTCG
The DNA here is from genome assembly GCA_019310785.1 of Deltaproteobacteria bacterium. Classification (GTDB taxonomy): domain Bacteria; phylum Desulfobacterota; class DSM-4660; order Desulfatiglandales; family Desulfatiglandaceae; genus JAIOSR01. The sequence goes on along the minus strand of JAFDDR010000063.1, from coordinate 7,396 downwards.
CTGCAATAAGGGCAAGCCGGTGAGTTCGGGGGATCCCGGCCGTTTCAAACGATCCGCTGATCTCGCCCACAGGGAGCGGGTTTTCCCGGGGCACAGGGAAAAGACCGATAGGCCTGAACCCCTTTTTGCCCGCCTTGATAGAGGCCCTTGTCTCTGAGACCCCGCGTCCGACGGGAGTGATCAGGCCCATTCCGGTAATGTAAACCCGCACAACCGTCAATTAGAGGCCTCAGGTGAGTTTTCCCGGATATACCCGGCCAAGGCCCTTAAATTTGCAAAGACCTTGGCCCCTAATTCCCTGCTGTCTATCTTAACGGAATAATCCTTCTCAATCATAATGACCAGCTCCAATACGTCTATGGAATCTAATCCTAATTCTCCCCCCACGAGTTGGTCGTCTTCGCCCATATCATCAGGCATCACATCTTCCAGGTTAAGGGTATGTATAATCTTGACCCTCAGTTCATCTATCAGATTTCCCATTGATTTTTGCTGCAACATCAGGGTAAACCTTCGAAAAAGTCCCCGAATATTTACGTTGCTCCTTTACAGAAGTGATAAATTGTCGTAAAAGTTTTTAAGATATCACCATTATATTTTAGGGTCAATTGTAATTTTTTTAAATAACTTGCTATTGATATCAACAGGTTAAGAAGGAATGATGGATATCGATATTGAAGATCTTCTACCCCACCGCGATCGCATGAAACTCGTTGATGAAGTCATCGAGGTCAATGAACAGACCGCGGTAACCCGATCTACGGTTACCGAAAACTGGCCCCTTTTGGATGAAGATCATGTCAATCCCATTGTCCTTGTAGAACTTGTCGCCCAGACCGCAGGCATATCCTTGGGGTGGGCGGAATTAAAAAGCAAGGGGATAAATCCCGAGGGGAAAGGGTGGCTGGTCGGCATAAAGGAGGCGGTTTTTTACCTGGAAAGGATCCCGTTGAACAGCCGGATAATTACGGATTCAAGGAAGGTCTTTGATTTTGACAATTACAAGGAAATCAGGGGTGTCGCTAAAATCAAAGGGGAAATTGCGGGAAAAGTAACCGTGCAGGTTGTCCAGTCCGAGCAATGAAATAAAAATTCCGGCCCTGAGGACCAGGCTTTGGTTATCCCCATAGGGGGTGTGCTCTGTTGCAATTTCATTGAGTTATTGAAATCTCAAATAGCAAATCCCAAATAGCAAACAAATTCCAATGACCAAAATTCTAATATCCAAACAATGTCTTGTCCTGGAAGGTTTTGGTCACGCGTAGTGCGTGTGCCGCGTGTTGAATATTTGAATTTGAGATTCTTGCCTGTCGAGGCGAAGCGTAGATTTATCAGCCTCCGGAGGGTCCCGCTATCGGGGCCTTTGGCATGATGTTTGTAATTTGGTTTTTGATATTTGCGATTTATTTGTTATTTGGTGCTTGGAATTTGTATTTTTTGACTCAAAGCTCCCAGGCAGGGCCGTCTGTCTCTGACCCGCCCATCGAAGATCCCGCTGCGCGGGGGAGGATCAGGTTTTCGATGTAAGAACAAAGTCAAGGAGATGCTGACAATGACCAAAAAAATCGATGCAAAGACAGCGATCATCACCGGAGGGAGTAGGGGCATCGGGAGGGCAATATGTAATGAATTAGGGAGAGATGGATATTATATCATTATAAACTACAGGTCGGACGATAAAGCGGCGGCGGAAACTCTTGAGATATTAAGAAATAATAAAGCTGACGGTGAGACGTGCAGGTTTGATATTTCAAATTCGGAAGACACGAAAAGGGCCCTGGAGGACATAATCGGTCGCTTTAGTAATATCGAAGTGCTGGTAAATAATGCGGGCATAACCGCGGACGGGTTGTTCATTTTTATGACCGAGGATGAATGGGATTCGGTAATAACTACAAACCTCAAAGGATTCTATAATGTCACCCGACCGATTCTGGAAAATATGGTAAAAAGAAAACAAGGTGCGGTCGTGTCGATCTCGTCCGTGTCCGCTCTTATGGGCCACAGGGGTCAGGCAAACTACTCGGCCGCAAAAGCAGGCCTCATAGGGACAAGCCGTGCAATTGCATCCGAAGTTGCGAGGTTAGGCATCCGCGTAAATGTTGTGGCCCCGGGATTGATTGAAACAGATATGCTTGGTGATCTGCCCAGAGATTTCATAAAAGGGATGATCCCAATGGCAAGGGTAGGGAAGCCGGAGGAGGTTGCAAGGGTTGTCAGGTTCCTCTGTTCCCAAGATGCCTCATATATTACGGGTCAGGTAATATCGGTAAATGGCGGAATGCATTAGTCACTTACAATCAGAATTTTATCCATAATGGTCGCGATTTTTCCGCCAAGAGTGCTCTTTTGGTCGGGAATTGACAATCGTCGATTGAATATTGAAGATTTAAGGAATTATTCTCTTTTTTTTACTCAATAATTGAAACCAGAACAGTGGAGCGAAGCGACTTCCACAAATAGTCAATATTCATTATTCAATATGAGTGAAACCTTTTTTCGTAGCGCAGAGCTTTAGCTCTGCCATTTTGATGCAGGGCTAAAGCCCTGTGTTACGCTATGAGAGAGAATACACATAAAAAGAGCACACTCATTTAATATGGTTCCGGTTTATCCGGGTTAGGTCTTCAAAATGATCAGGGTCAACAAACGTAACATACTATCGGTATTTGCAATTATCCTTGCAGGATTTCTCTTTATCGGCTGGTCCGATACGTGGGACGGCTTAAAAAGCTCATCAGGCAAGGTGACATCCATTAGCGCGGAGTTTACCCAGGAAAAGCATTTAAGGATTCTCACAAAACCCCTTGTTTCAAAGGGTAAAATCTATTATCAGGCCCCAAGATCTCTCAGGTGGGAGTATAAGTCACCTATTAGAAGCATCCTTCTGATGCACCACGGAAAAATCAGGCGCTATATTGAAGGGGCTAACGGCCTAACAGAGGACTTGAGTGCCGGTCTCCAGGCAATGCAGTCGGTCCTTCAGGAAATAACCAGGTGGTTAAAGGGAGATTTCGGTAATAACCCCATGTTTTCAGCTTCCTTTAAGGGGAAAGGAAAAATCGTGCTCGCGCCTAAGGAGAAGGCATTTGCTTCGATCATTAAGAGGATAGAACTGATCCTCTCGGACCGGCCGGGCGTAATCAAATCAGTTACCATATACGAAGGCAAGGACTCCTTTACAAGGATTGAATTTCAAAACGTAAGGGTCAACGAACCACTAAAGGATTCGCTGTTCCAGGAGATCTCATGAAGGGGTCCATGTTACTGCTATGCACCCTGCTGTTTTTTATCTCCTGCAGCACCATTCCAAAACTTGAGCCCCTGAATTCGGAGGCGATCCCCGGCGTTATTAATGAATGCCGCACAATGTTTCCCACCAATGGCTGGCAATTCGTTCATTCGATTGAAGCCACCATACAGGGCAGGCAAAAGGCCTTTTTAATCGGGATAACGGATATTTTACCAGACCCTGGAAGGATTCATTGCGTAATGATGACAATCGAAGGGCTTGTGCTCTTTGATGCCGTCTCTGATGAAGAGACGGTTATCAAGAGAGGGATCAGGCCCTTCGATTCCATGGCGTTTGCCAAAGGCCTCATGAACGATATAAGACTCATTTTTTTCAGGCCGGACGGAGAATGCACTAAAATGGGCATGTTTAGGAAGGGTTCATATGTGTGCCGCTATGGAAATGATGGCAATACAATTGTCGACCTGATCGCAAACCCGGATCGCACATGGGAGATAAGGCAGTATAAAAACGGGGACCTGTCGCGCTCTGTAAAAGCGTACCTCAACAAAGAGGCGCATAACGGAGACGGGTATGCTGTCCCCCGCAGATTGGAGCTTACCGCTCATGGCGTACATGCGTATGTCTTGGTATTGAGTCTTATACGGGCAGAGCAAGTTGCCAGGTAAAATGACTCATGGATTTCCGCCTTTAAGTCCCCCTTTTCTAAAGGGGGATTTACCCGCCTCCGGCGGGTTGAGGGGGATTTTTTTGCCTGTCATTCCGGCGAAGGCATGAACCCTGCAACCTGACTTGAAAAATTATTTGCCCGGATTTATTGAGAACCTACCGTAATTCAAACGTAACCGTTCACGGTTCAGAGGTTCAGGGTTAAAAACAACCGACCGGAAACCTTTGAACCTTTGAACCCGGAACCGTGAACCATTATTAGGAACTATTCATGAAATTTAAACTGATTTATCCAAAATGGCAAAAACTTAAAAGACAAACCGAGTTTCACCTTCCACCCCATGGCCCCGTTGTGTTTGCGGCAACCCTGCCGGATTATGTGGACGTGGAATTTGTCGATGAAAACCTGGAACCAATCGACTTTGATGACCCGGTCGATTTTGTCGGCATATCCATGATGCTGACCATCCAGGTGAAGCGGGGATGGGAAATTGCCGATATATACAGGAAAAAGGGCGTCAAGGTCATGTTCGGCGGGATCTCCACCATGCTTCATGCCGAAGAGACAAAAAACCATGCGGACTCCATCTTTTTAGGGGAGCCTGAAGGAAGAATGGATGGAGTATTCTCGGATTTTAAGAACAACAGGCTGAAAAAAGTATATGATTACATGGATGACAGGCCGCCCATCGAAATTGTGGGCACGGCCCGACGGGATATCTTGAAGAGGGACCTCTACAACTACAAGGGCGTGCAGATGGTCGATCTCGTCCATGCATCAAGGGGCTGCCGTTTTCATTGCTATCCCTGCGCAGTGGCCTACCTTGGAGGAAGAGAGTTCAGGCCGCGCCCCATTGATAAGGCCATAGAGGAGATGGAGAGTATAGACAACAACAGGCTCTTTATCGTGGATAACTCTCTTGCACAGGACAAACAGTGGGAGATGGACCTCTTCCGGGAGATGATTCCGCTCAAGAAAAAGTGGTGCAGCCATCCCATTGAGGACAAACCCGAGGTTTTGGATCTGGCGGCCCAGGCCGGGGCCTGGTATGTGTACCAGGCCGTCTTTGACACGTCCGCTTACATACGAGAAAGGATCAAGCGCTACCACGATTACGGTATCGGGGTGGAAGGGACCATCCTTTTAGGGCTGGACCATCATACCGAAGACTATATCATGCGATTGATCGATTTTTTGCTTGAAATCGAATTGGATATGGCCGAATTTACGGTGCTGGCGCCTTTCCCCCACACCAAGGCATTTGATGCTCTGAAAGGGCAGGATAGAATTTTTTCTTATGACTGGAATGATTATTCCGCGGACAAGGTCATCTATTATCCAAAGCACATGACACCGGACAGGCTGCAGCAGTTATTGGATTATGCCTGGGACAGTTTTTACCGGGATGAGTCTCAGGAATTGAAGATGTCCAAGCTGTTTTACCGGGTAATCCAAAAAGAAATGGAGGACAACACCTTCAGGCCGCGCAACCGGGCCCTTTCGTCCAGTGCATTCGGGAAGGGCGTTTGATGAACTGCAAAACGCCAAATATCTTGCCATATTGCCTGCCCCCTTTATTCACTTCAATCGGTATTTTTGTTTGCTGCTTTTGAGTTTGTCAAGATTTTCCCTGGGAAATTATCTGATCAATCAGACCGGGCATGGCTTCTACGGCATATAGCGGTATTGATAATACCGAGTCCGTAAATGATAATGGCTGCAGGGAAAATCTGACTCCAAATAAAGCTTTTTTTTCAGACAGGAAAAGTCTGAGGCTTTTCAGTGTTCCGGTTTTTCCGGCTTTAACTTCAACTGGTAAGATGTGCTCACCCCTTTGCCATAGATAATCGACTTCTGCAGCGCTACCCTTTGCTTCACGCTGCCAGTAATAAAGAACCGGCACCTCAAAAATCTTTTTTAAAGCAAGTAACTGCTGTCCGGCAAATTGTTCTGTAACAAGTCCTTTGTAAACAGCCAGAAGATTTTCAGCAAGGTAAGTCTCATTGTTTATTCCCATGGCACTTTGCAATAGGCCGACATCAAGAAAAAGAATTTTAAAAGTTTTTTCATTGCAGTGGGCATGCAAGGGAAGGCCTGCTCCGGAAGCTGAGCTTATTCTATGAAGGATATTAGCTTTGATAAGAAGCTCAAGCGAATTTTTAATATCCCGCGAATTAGCCTGCCTGTCGATATGCGAATATTTGAACTTGCTGCCGACCATGCCGGGAGTATTAATAAATATTTTTTCAAGCAGGTTAAAATTTACCCGTTTGCCGTATTTTCCGAAATCATGCCGGTAGTTCTGTAATAATGCCTGGTGTATTTCATCTGTTTTTGTAAGTTTATTTATTTCAAGCCAGGAAGCTATTGCTTCGGGCATACCTCCCATGTACAGATAATTACGTAATAAGGAAATACACTTAAAATGTATTGATTCCGGTACCTGTTCATTTATTGTAACATTTCTTAAATAAGTTCTGATTTTCTGTTCGCCGCATGAAGTAAGAAACTCTCCAAAGGACAGTGGAGATAAATAGATATTCTGAACCCGCCCTACGGGGAAAGAAATCTGTTCAGCATCCATAATAAACTCAAGCAATGAACCGGCAGCAATAACATGCAATGCGGGCATTTTTTCATAAAAATACCGCAATGCCTTCAGGGCTTGCGGGCATTCCTGTATCTCATCAAAAAAAAGTAAGGTTTTACCCGGGTGTATATCAACATTAGCTGTGAGTTCTATTTTCTGTATTATTTCAAGAGGATCCAGAGTTGAGAAGCAGGATTTAAAATGCGGATGAAACTCAAAATTAATTTCAACAAGCTCATTAAAATCCTGCCGACCAAAATATTCAATCAGCCAGGTCTTGCCTACCTGGCGTGCCCCACGAATTACTATCGGTTTTTTCTTTTTTTCCTTTTTCCAGTGTTTTAACCAGTTATATAGATCTCGTTCCATAATAATTCAAAGTTACATGGGGTTTTCAATTATCAAAAATTTAATATATTTTGATCATAATACATAAAAAATACACTCCTGTCAATATATAGATGCTGTTTCGGTCATATTTGTAGAAATATCAGGGATGTTAAAATAATTTATGTCGAAAAATTACGGTTGTTATGTAAAACAGCAGGAGAGAGTCAAATAAGGCCGAACCTTGAATGAATAAGGACCTGCACTTTATTTGTTCTTTGACATTTTATTATTTGCCTGTCCCCTTTTCATTAAACTGGTAAAGGCTTGATTTTATATAAATATGGCGGAAACTTTTTAGCTGTTCATATCGGCAAATTTTCCGTCTACTCTATGTTGTTGCCGGACGCTCCGCGCCGGGAACAACGCGCTGCGGATGCCATCCGCAGCGCGTTGGGCCGATATAATCACGCTTGACGTTAATCACGCAATGCGTTAATATATGACACATGATCAGATCATTCAAATGTGAATACACTGAGGCGCTCTCAAAAGG
>JAFDDR010000262.1 GCA_019310785.1 Deltaproteobacteria bacterium | reverse complement strand
TTCCATGTACAACGCCGGTTCCATAAAAGTGGAAATCAACCACCCTTCGAAACTCAGGTCCAGGGATAAAAACGGTCACAAAGGGGCCTTCGGGAACGTCTTGTTTATCTCAGGCGCTTCCGGCTACTTTGGGGCCCCCTATTTTGCGGCCCTGTCCTTTCTAAAGGCCGGGGGTGGTTATTCACGCCTTGCCGCACCCGAATCCATTACACCCTTTATCGCCAATAAGGGAAGCGAGATTGTCTTTTTACCCCAGAAGGAGACAACCTCTGGTAGCATCTCACTTGAAAATAAGGCTGCATTATTGGAGCTGTCAGGGAAAATGGATATGGTGGTCTTAGGTCCCGGTTTATCCCTTGACAGGGAGACCCGGCAGTTGGCAAGGGAACTTGCCGAGGCCATTGAAAAACCCCTGCTCATAGACGGTGACGGCATAACGGCCCTCTGTGAAGACCTGGAAATCATAAAACAGAGAAAAGCGGAAACCATCCTGACACCCCATTTAGGTGAGATGTCCAGAATAACAGAAATGAGCGTCAGCGAAATAGACCTGAATAAAATAGATGTCCTCCAGCGCACGGCAAAAGACTTAAATGCAACCATTGTCCTGAAAGGGGCCCATTCGCTGGTAGGCTTCCCTGATGAAAGGGTCTTTATAAACATGACCGGGAATTCCGGTATGGGAACCGCAGGTTCCGGCGACGTCCTGACCGGAACCATTGCCGCCATGTTCTGTTTAGGTCTGTCCGTTCAGGACGCTGCAAGGAAAGGGGCGTTCATCCATGGATTTGCCGGGGACCTGGCGGCCGAAGATGAAGGGGAAGACGGCATAACGGCCCAGGACATTTTAGACTATCTCCCCCTTGCCATGAAGATGGACAGGGAGGGTCTTGATGAGGCATTTAAAGACCGGTACGCGGGGGCACAAGTTATATAGGAGTGCGTGTTGTGGTGGTAAGCTGTGTTATTACTTCCGATACGATAATGTTCAAGAAAATGTTTTTACAAAATCTTTTTCTCATACGCAATATAAGAATGGAATAGGATGAAGAAACCATGAGAAGATACCTTAGGTTCGTTGTTTTAGTAACAACCCCAATTCTAATTTGCCTTATCTTTTTCGGCTGTGAGGCAAAGAACAGGAAATTCCATATCGGGGTCCTGCAGTGGACGGAAAAGATCCAGGCATTCAACAAGACTTACAAAGGCGTGCTTGATGGTCTTAACGACAAAGGCTACAGGCAGGGAATAAACCTCGAAATAGACTACAGGAATGCAGGGCAGGATAAAAACCTGGCATTGAAGATTGCCAGGGGGTTTGTCAAAAAAGATGTCGATCTGATTGTGGCTCTGGGTACCGGAAGCAGCCTGGCTGCCTTGGAGGCAACCCAAAAGGAACAAATTCCCATTGTGTTCTCTATTGTCGGGGCACCAAAGGCCACCGGCATTATCCGCGATTACGATGATCCGGGACGGAACATCACGGGCGTCAGCATGAAGGTGCCGGTGAAGGAACAATTTGAGATAATTAAAGAGGTCCTTCCCGGGGTCAAAAAACTGGGCATCATTTATTGCACGGACATGTCCCAGGCGGTTGCCACCGGGAAAGAGGCCGCTGCTGTTGCCCCTGAATTCGGCTGGACCCAATTGACAGTTTCTTTTCCAAAGGAGGAACTGCCACAACTCCAAAAAATGGCCCAATCACTGGCACAGAAAGTCGATGCTATTTACATACCGACCGATCCTATCCTGGGTTTACCCAAAAACCTGGGAACTATTACTCGTATCTCTGATGAGTACAAAATACCGGTTGTGGTTGTAACGGAAAAATTTGTAGAAGCTGGCGGCTTAATGTCAGTGCATTGCGACTTTTACGAAATCGGGCGACAGGCCGCAGGTCCTATCGTCCAAGTGCTCACGGGAGTCGACGCGCAGACCATTCCTTCGCAGAAACCGATCATAAATCGGATATCCTTGAATTTGAAAAAGGCACAAGAGTTGAATCTTGAAATTAAGCGTAATGTTATCTTGAAGGCCGATAACATTTTCGATTGATTTTAGGGGTGATTACAATGGCAATTTCAAGGTTTTTACCAAAAAAATTCAGCACCCGGCTGATAGCCATGACACTCATCTCGGGTCTGGTTCCCATTATAATCTTTGCCCTCATAATGGAAATATTCAGCAACCGATTCCCCGGTGACACCAATCGTGCGATTCATCAGGGACAAGAGGAACAGTGGCAGCGAAGTAGAGCAGTATTGAGGCAGATGGCAGAAGATTTTATTCGCCGAAAGGCCTTAGACGTAGCCCTTCAATTGGAATTATACCTTCAAGCCCATCCTGAGATGACGGTTAAAGACCTGCAAAATGACGAAAAATTCAGAGAGATCGCAGTGCAACCAGTGGGTAAGACAGGATACACGGCTGTCCAGGATTCGACTACCGCCATTAATCGCCTTCATGAAAACTCCGTCATAGAGAACTTGGACCTACATTCCTTGACTGATAAATTGCCTGAGTTTTGGGCTATTATGGAAGCCAGTTTGAACGGAAGATATTCCCACGGATATTACCAGTGGCAAGAACCCAACGGACAAATACGCGAAAAATTCATGTATATAGCGCCGCTTGGTGAAAAGACCGCGGACGGAGTTCTATTTGGTGTGGCGGCAACTACCTATATAGACGAGTTCACCCGTTCCATACAGGCGGCCCAGGATGTCTCCCACGGCACAACCCGATACCTGATGAGCACCGTAAACAGGCTAATACAATCTTTCAGGACCATGGGATTTGCATTTATGGGTTTAGGTATTTTGGTTGTTTTGGGCCTTGCTTACTGGATGGGAATATATTTTTCTCGTTCCATTAATCGGCTTCGAGAGGCAACTAAAGAGGTCAATCGAGGCAATCTTGACGTACAGATAAAACCCGCCATGTCCGGTGATGTTGGAGAGTTGACAGAAGAATTCAACCGGATGGTGGCACAGCTGGCGACAACAACTGTAAAAAAAATACAATTAGAGGAAAGTGAGGAAAAATACCGGGCCATTTTTGAGAACGTGGAAGAGGGAATCTTTGAGACTGATATTTCCGGTAATTTTACCTTTGTGAATGATTCAGAGTGCAAGATCTTCGGCTATCCAAGAGATGAATTGATCGGTATACAAAACCGGCAATACGCTGATGAAGAGAACGCAAAAAAAGTGTATCAGGACTTCAATATGATTTACAGGACAGGGAAACCTGGTAAAGGCCTTACCATGGAGATCATAAGAAAAGACGGGACCAGAAGGCTTCTTGAATATTCCGTGTCTCTGCTCAGGGATCCGGAAGGCCATCGGATCGGCTTCCGGGGTATTTCCAGGGATGTTACCGAAAAAAGAGAGCTCGAGGCCCGGCTCAGACAGGTTGCTAAAATGGAGGCTATTGGTACCTTAGCCGGCGGCATCGCACACGACTTCAACAACCTGCTTATGGGGATCCAGGGTCGCGCCTCTTTGATGTTAATGGATGTTGATTCTTCTCATCCGCACCTTGAACACCTGAAGGGAATAGAGGACTATGTAAAAAGCGCAGCAGATCTCACAAAACAACT
>JAFDDR010000062.1 GCA_019310785.1 Deltaproteobacteria bacterium | reverse complement strand
CGTAACCCAGGCGGGAATTATTCGACAAGGGCGATTGCTGGGTGATAAAGTTGGCCTTTATGAGGTCGATAACCCCTATTCACACATTGAAGTGCGCGAAGAGAATGATTTCCGTTTAGCCGAACAAATTATGAAGACATGGCAGAAATAGGAGGAGGTTTGTCTGTAAAATGGACATTAAGGCCTAAGATCATGGACCATGAAAGAGAAGGATTTATGTTATGAGTCTCAGGGCGAAGCTTTTGAACAAAGACTTGACTGTAGGTTCCTGGGTTACATTGGCACACCCTGCGATTGCCGAGATTATGGCAAGAGCCGGTTTTGATTGGCTGGTCGTAGACCTGGAACATAGCGTGATCACAATACGAGAGGCTGAGGAGTTGATTAGAACGATTGACCTCTGCGGTGTGGTTCCTTTGGTACGGCTTTCTGCGAACGATCCGGTGCTGATCAAACGGGTAATGGATGCCGGTGCTCACGGTGTCATCGTGCCCATGGTCAATTCAGTTGATGAAGCACAGAGTGCAGTTGAATCGACTTTATATCCACCTCTTGGCAAACGTGGTGTGGGTCTTGCCAGGGCTCAGGGTTATGGTACTTCATTTGAGAATTATAAGCAGTGGCTGGAAAAGGAATCCGTTGTAATTGTACAGGTTGAACATATTAATGCCGTTAAAAACTTGAAAAACATCCTGGCCCTTGACGGTGTCCATGGATTTATCATCGGGCCTTATGATCTCTCGGGTTCTCTTGGTGTCCCCGGACAGTTTGATAACCCCCGTATGATCGAGACTATGGAACAGATTAAGTCAGTTGGTGCAGCATCCGGTAAGGCTTGTGGAATTCACATCATAGAACCGGATGCCGACGTCTTAAAACAGCGCATTGGGGAGGGTTACCGTTTTGTTGCCTACAGTGTTGATATAAGGATGTTAGAAAGTAGTTGCCGTTCAGGATTATAGGCAAGAGAGTAGGAGTGAAAGGTGCTTATTGAACAGTGCTTAAGACGTTATCCGGTCTATATTGCTGATATCGGGGCAAGTGGAGGCATTGATCATCGATGGAGGCAATTCAGTTCGCAAGTAAGGGCCATATTGTTTGAACCTGATCCAAGAGAATTTGAAACTCTTAGAAAGACTTCTTCAGATGACTATATTGTTCTTAATACGGCACTATCGGATAATTCTGGAGAGATAGAGTTTTATCTTTGCAGGAAGCAGCAGGTTTCATCAGTATTTCGGCCTAATTTGACGTTCCTGAAGATGTTTCCGGAAGAGGGAAGATTTGACATAATAGGAACAAAAAAATTAGCGACTGATACGCTGGATAATCAACTGGAAATGAATGGAATAACACAGACTGACTTTATAAAGGTTGATACGCAAGGATATGAACTGCCGATTTTGAGAGGTGCAATAAACAGTCTTAAGGACGCAATCGGATTAGAGATAGAGGTCGAGTTTTCCCCCCTTTATGAAAATCAACCACTGTTTTCGGATATAAACGACTTTGTGGTCAACCTGGGGTTTGATCTCTTCGATATCAAAAGGTATTTCTGGAAACGCAAGGATATTATGAACTACGGAAATTATAGAAAGGGACAACTTGTTTTTGGCGATGCGTTATATTTTAGGACACCTGAGAATATCATATCCTCACCAAATGTTTCAGAAATAAAAATTATTCATTCAATTATTGTATACCTCGCTTATGGTTATTTTGATCTGGTGGAGACAGTTTCTCGTTTGGCCTATAATAACGGGTTGCTTTCAAATGACTTATTTAGTGAGGTCTTATCATTCTTGACCAAAAGCAGGAAAAATAGGTTTTTAATTGATTTTCGAGGAAAAGGAAGAATACACAATATCTTCTTGAAGATTGCGAATATTCTGTCAGTAGGAGGATGGCATTCCGGTGCGGATAAATATATTGGGAATATTTAAGGCCTTTTTGTTTATTCCACCGCATGAAAAAATTGTACCGGATCCAAAAATATGTATGAATTTTATTTTTCAACTGATTTTATAAATAGATTTCAAGAATTCCTGTCTTCTAAGGAATATAAAAATATTCCAAATTATTCTAAAACGGAATATTGGGAGTATCATGCGGACAGGATCGAAATCCAAACTTGCAGTAACAAGGTAACTATAAGTGGAAAATCAGAATTTTATATTCCGCAAAGAATTGGTATGAAGAGCAAGGTAAAAGACAGAATTACCAAGTCAATTAGTAATCCCTCAAAATTGATATCGTTTATCAAACGGAAAATCAGTATTCAAGATTCACAAATAAAACTGTTGAACTACTTTGATGCCTTTGAAAGAGTTATGAATAATGACCCGATTGCTGATCCGGTTTTATCGCCTTTCAGAATAAATTTCCGAAATCTAAAAGGAAAGACGGGAATAATCTCTTCGATAAGCGAGATGCGGGAAAAATATTTCGCAAATCATAAGTATGAATTAACGCCATCAATGGTCAGGAGCTATTATTATTACAATATATTTCGTGGATATACAAATTTGATGAATGTCAGGAAAGTACTTGAGATAGGTGCGGGAAACGGCAATTTGTCATCATTGATTTACAGTTCTTTGGAAAACTGCACGATTGTGATTGTAGATTTACCTGAGGCACTAGCCAATTCGATTATTTTTATCTCAGATTTGTTCCCTGATGCAAAGATATTGATGCCACATGAAGATAAAACGAATGACTTTGATTATTACGACTTTGTTTTTTTTACACCAAAGCAAATTGGAATAATTGAGGATAATTCAATTGATTTAGCAATTAATATCTCGTCCTTTCAAGAAATGACGCACAGGCAGATTGGGGAATATTTTGAGCTAATTCAAAGATGTTGCAAGAATAATTCCTACTTTTTTTCCAGTAACAGGGTGGAAAAAATACCATGTGCCGGGGATTGCTGGGAAAAGGAAACGTCCGAACCGGCAAATCGTTTTTCGGAATACCCCTGGAATCCTGCGAATGAAGTGATAATTTACGAAACATGCAGGCTTGCAAGATTGGTCCAGTTAGATAACGTTTTTAATCGGCTGGAATTGGTTCGTAAGTAGAGTTGTGAGTTTTATGTGTAAGCCTGCGTGATTTTTTGGCGTTGGAATAGCGATATGTATACACGTTATATAAGGTAAATATTAAATGAAAACATTAGAATTGCAGGATTTAACGGCGGTGGCTGTGGAGATAGCAAAAGATGCGGGCAGTCGTGTCAGAAATAGTTCTGTAGGTATCCGCGAAGTTGTATCGGATCTGAGGCGTGATGTGAAAGTTAAGGCTGATTACGAGCTTGAAGCTTTTATTGTAAAATGTCTATCGCAGAAAACGGACTTGAAAATACTTACCGAGGAAAAAGGACTGATTGAAGAAACAGGTGGCGATAGTAGTTATTGCTGGATAGTCGATCCCTTGGACGGTAGCGTTAATTTCTCTCGCGAAATTCCAATCTCCTGTATTTCTATAGGTCTGTGGAAGGAAACAGTTCCCTTGCTTGGAGTTATATATGACTTCAATCACGACGAAATATTTACCGGTTTGGTGGGTCAGGGAGCATGGCTAAACGGAAGACGTATCGGGATAGGTGATGTGAAAGAGAAAAAGCAAGCCGTGTTACTTACGGGTCTCCCTGTAAGTACTGATTTTTCGGAATCGGGCCTTTCAGGATTTGTCAGGGATGCGCGGTTATACAAGAAGATGCGTCTCTTAGGTTCGGCAGCTCTTTCCATGGCGTATGTGGCATGCGGGAGGGCGGACGTCTACCAGGAGAACGATATCGCTGTTTGGGATGTTGCGGCGGGTATCGCAATTGTTATGGGTGCAGGAGGAATTGTTGATTTCAGACCAGCCGAAACGGAAAACAGACTCCATGTAAAAGCTGGAAATAAGTCGTTAGTATCATCAGGGTAAACTCTCATCGTAGACGGGGAAGCATGTCAACCAAAGAAATAGCCTTTCGTACGGCAAGTGAGATTCTTAAGGCGGGGATCAGGTTTCTTGGCCAGCGTAGAGGGGCTTTAGTGTCAGCACGTTTGGCAGAAGAGCTATCAGCTATAATAAAGGTGAAGACAGGGAAAGGAACGATTCATTTTTACTGCCCGGGCGAAATCCCCTTGTGGCGGGCACAAACACTTCTGATAAAAGAACCGGAAACGATTGAATGGATTAATACTTTCGAGAAAGGAGACGTTTTTTGGGACATTGGTGCAAATATCGGGATATATTCATTGTATGCCGCGC
Source organism: Deltaproteobacteria bacterium (assembly GCA_019310785.1). GTDB lineage: Bacteria > Desulfobacterota > DSM-4660 > Desulfatiglandales > Desulfatiglandaceae > JAIOSR01. Next base: position 9,724 of record JAFDDR010000062.1, on the reverse strand, counting down.
TAAGGCCAGATTTGAAGGTACTGTCATTCGAACCCGCTGGAGTAAATTATTATGTCCTGAATCGAAATATTGAAATAAACAGGATGCCCAATAAAATTTCTTCATTTTGTATAGCATTCAATGACGTTACACGTCTTGATTACCTGCATATGGTAAACACTGAAATTGGTGGTGCTCTTCATGCTTTTGCTGAACCGGTTGACTGGCATGGAAAGCCTTTTACTGCCAAATTCAAACAAGCCATGCTTGGTTTTTCGATAGATGATTTTATGGAACAATTCGATCCTCCGTTTCCAAACCATATTAAGATTGATGTCGACGGTTTTGAAAACAAAATAATTGATGGAGCGGAAAAGACTATCTTTGATAAAAGATTAAAGTCCATTCTTGTCGAGTTAGACACCGATAGAGTGGAATATTGTGAGAATGTTATTGCATCTCTTGAAAATGCTGGAATGAAGCTGTATGCCAAAAAGCATGCTGACATAATTGATGAAAGCGAATTTTCAATGGTTTACAATCATATTTTTCGTCGTGTGTAATTTATCAAATTCAAGATAATATTATTTGGGAACATATAATTACGGAGCATTATTAATAATGGATATAATTTTTTTTTCGTTACAGTTAAGCATGCTCAGTTTTTATAGGTATATGAATGCCTCGTGTTAGGAGGGCCTGGAAAGACCATCATGGATAAAATAGTTGCTGTTATTCCTGCCAGGATGGCTTCAAGCCGTTTCCCGGGAAAACCTCTGAAGCCGATTTTAGGTCTGTCAATGGTTGAACACGTAAGGCGCAGGGTTTCACTCTGTCCGCAAGTCAACAAGGTAATAGTCGCAACTTGTGATAGAGAGATTGTGGAGGAAGTGGAACGCTTTGGCGGCGAGGCTGTAATGACCTCTGATCGTCATGAGCATTGCAGCGATCGTGTAGCTGAAGTGGCTGAGGTTTTGGATGCTGAAATAATAATCAATGTCCAGGGAGACATGCCGTTAATACGGCCGGAAACCCTTGAACCACTTGTTGCACCGTTAGTGCAGGATAAGGATTTAGTGTGTACGGATATGATGGGAGCTATTGAAGATGATTCGGAGTTCATTAATCCAAATGTAGTTAAAGTTGTGGTGGACACTTCGAAATACGCCCTTTATTATTCACGGGAGCCTATCCCCTCATTAAAAAAAGCACCTTCAGGATATGATATGCCGAGATACAAACAGTTCGGCGTTATCGCATTTCGCAGGGATTTTCTTATCAAGTTTGCCGGTTTACCCAAGACTCCCCTGGAAAGAATCGAATCAGTGGATATGCTGCGGGCGTTGGAACACGGGTACAAGATCAGGATGGTATCAACGCTTTACCCTGTCGTTGGGGTGGATACCCAGGAAGATCTGGAACTGGCAACAGAATTTATGAAAAAAGATCCTCTGCTTTCCAGATACAACTAATCATGACAAAACAACATAAGCTCCAAGCTGCTGTCATTGGAAGCGGGAAGGTTGGGCAGATCAGGTGCGAATGCATTGAAAGCCATCCGGATTTGGAATTAATTGCTGTGTGTGATTCAAATCCTGAACGGGTGACGAATGCAGGTCGCAAATATTATCAAGACTGGCATAAGGTAATAGATTTGAGGCCTGATTTGATATTTGTTTGCACGACCAACGAATACATATCCGAGATCGCTGTTGCTGCCCTGCAAGCAGGCATCCATACCTTCTGTGAAAAACCGCCTGGCAGGAATGTGGGCGATGTTCAGAAAATTATTAAAGCTGAAAAGAAGAACCCTAATCTGAAACTGAAATTCGGTTTCAATCACAGATACCATCAATCAGTAATGGATGCAAAGGCGATTGTGGAGAAACAAAGGCTCGGTAAGGTTCTTTGGATGAGGGGGATATACGGAAAAGCAGGCGGACCAGGATACGACAAAAACTGGCGTAATAATCCGGAACATTCAGGCGGAGGGATATTAATTGATCAGGGTATCCACATGTTAGACCTTTTTCATCTGTTTACCGGGAAGTTTGATGAAGTTAAGAGTTTTATTGGCAGCATGTATTGGAAGGTACGTGTTGAGGACAACGCTCTTGCCATAATGCGAAATAACAGAGGGCAGATGGCCATGATTCATTCCTCGGCAACTCAGTGGAAACACACCTTTGTTCTGGATATCTATCTGGAACGCGGATATCTATCTCTTTATGGCATACTTTCTACGACAATGACCTATGCACCGGAGTACCTTAAGGTAGCACGCTGCCTATATGACGAAGAAGGATACCCTCTTCCAAATCCACAGGAATCTATAAATTACTACGATAATGATAGGTCCTGGATTTTAGAAGTAGAAGAATTTGTCCAGTGCATTCTTGAAGATAGGGCGGTTAGGATAGGAAATTCGTCTGATGCCCTTGCGGCAATGGAACTTGTCCAAGCAATTTACAAGCAGGACGAAAAGTGGGAACAGAATAGGCACATGTCCGCTGCCACGGAGGAAATATGAAAACCACGGTTCTTTTGGAAGAACTACAGCAAGAAGAACTCAGACCAGCACAATACTACAGGGAATATGAGCAACTTTTGAGAAAGGACTTCCGGAACCTTCTTTCAAAAGGAAAAGTGGCCTGGATAGAGCGCAACTGTCCGGGTTGTGGTGCTATAGAATTGCCTCAGGCATTTGAAAAAGACGATTTCGATTTTCGAAGATGCCCGCACTGTAACACCTTGTTTGTCTCGCCGGTACCAGACCAAAGTGTTATGGATTTCATAGCGACCCAAGGCGAGAGCACCCGATTCCTCAAGAGTACATTTTCAAGTCAACTTCGTACAGCTCGATATCGTCATGTGCTAAATTCGCTTTTGCTCTGGATGGTCACCACATTGGATCTCTACGGTATTTCTACCGGCACATATTGCGCCTGTGGATCAGATGACCCAGGTTGGATGGATATTGTGTGCCAGGAAAGTCTATTCGAAAATATTATTGCTATCAGGTTGAATAAAAACGATTTCACAGATCAACCCCCCCCGTATAAAATCGTCAATCATATTTCCATGGTCCCGGAGCAATTGGATGTTATTTCGGCCTTTGGCATTTTGAATAAATTAAGTGATCCTGTTGGTTTTATTGATCAAGTATTGAAAAAACTTGTGAATGGGGGAGTACTTTTTATAAGTGCGGCGTGTAATGGATTTGAATATCAGGTGCTGGAAAGAGATGCTCCGAACCTTCTCCCATTGGATCGATTGACCCTTTTCTCCACCGAGGCATTGAAAGGTATTCTGGAAGAAAGAGGATTGAAGGTTTTAGAAATCAGCACCCCGGGGCGATTTGATGTCGGGACAGTTCGTGACTATGCTCAAAAAAATCAGCAAAGCCTCAAATCCCCATTTTGGGATTATTTATTCATGCATGGCGATGATAGGTGCCTATCACAATTCCAGCTCTTCTTGCAGGAGCACAGATTAAGCTCGTATTTGCGGATGGTAGCGAGAAAAGAATCTTAATTTTTAATTATGTTACTGTTAGTGAATCGAAATAAAAAAACAGATATATATCGGAGTCACAATGTTAAGAAACAATAATTTAAAATATATTTACGAAAATAGTGACGGGTTGATGACATTCTATGCCGGATACATCAAATATCTTTATGAACGCTTAAAGCAGGTGGATGCCGGGCAAGTCGATAAAGTTAGCCGGGTATTTCTCAAAGCCAGGTCAGAAGGTAAGACCATTTTTTTTGCGGGCAACGGAGGAAGTGCGGCAACGGCCTCTCATTTCTGTCAGGATCTGGCCGAAGTGGGCCGGAAAGCGAATGTGGAAGGCTTTAAGACACTGTGCTTAGCTGACAGTGTGGCATTTATAACGGCCGCTGGCAATGATTATGGGTATGACACGATTTTTACTACTCAGATGAAATACATGTTTTCAACAGGCGATGTTTTGGTCGCTATATCTGCCAGCGGAGACAGCCCCAATGTCGTGAAGGCCGCGGAAATGGCCAAAGAGTCAGGCGGAATAACAGTTGCATTAGTTGGTTTTAATGGTGGCAGATTGGCGTCTATATCGGATAATGTGCTTCATATCCCGACAGATAAGGGTGAATACGGCCCGGCCGAAGATGCCCATCTGATTTTTGATCACGTTATGTGTAGTTATCTCATTTGGAAATTGAGAAATGATTAAATGCAAAAGAGTACTTATCGGCCCCTCTTCTTTTGGGGATATTGACTCTGCTCCTTTGGACTTATTAGAAGAATCGGATTTTTCCATTATTGAAAACCCTTTTAAAAGAAAACTGACCAGGGATGAATTATTAGGTCTCCTGCCCGGGGTAGATGGGTTGATTGCCGGTTTAGAAGCTTTAGACATGGACGTGCTTTCCTGCTGTGATTTGAAAGTAATTTCCCGTTGCGGGTCAGGAATGTCGAATGTAGACCTGGATGCAGCAAAAGAATGCGGAATTCAGGTTTTTAATACTCCATTTGGACCGACACAGGCTGTTGCGGAACTCACCATTGGTTGTCTCCTTTCCTTGATTAGAAATGTGCCCCAGATGAACGGAGATCTTCACCGTGGTAAATGGAAAAAGCAGTTTGGCCGGCAGCTTCATGGTATGACTGTCTTGATTATTGGTTATGGCAGGATCGGGGAAAGGGTTGGAACCATTTTAGAAACACTGGGAGTCAAAGTGGTTTTTTGTGATCCCGCCTTTCGGGGTGAGTCTGATTGCAATAGGGTTGCCAATATATGCGAGATTCTTCCAGCATCAGACGTTGTCACTCTTCATTGCAGCGGGGACAAGCAGATACTCGGCAAAAAAGAATTTAAACTTATGAAGGACGGAGTCTTCATTCTTAACGCTGCAAGAGGAGGGCTTATCGATGAAAAGGCTCTGAAAAATGCTCTGGATTCAGGGAAGATTGCTGGTGCCTGGTTAGATACATTCGGAACTGAGCCATACGATGGACCGCTGATCAAATATGAGCAAGTCATACTTACTCCGCATATTGGTTCATATACATATGAGGGACGATTGCAGATGGAAATAGAATCAGTAAAAAACCTGTTACGAGGTTTCGGGGAAGTCGAAGAAATTGGGAAAGGCCATTAGAATATAGAATAGATTTTCAGTGTATTGCGAAAAGGGTATTTGATTCCAGTCGGCAAAGGAAAAAGGTAGAAGAGATTATGAAGAGATTCAAAATACTATTACTCTATCCAAATGGAACACTTATGAACCCTCCCCCTATTTCTATGGGAGTTTTTACCGCGTTATTAAAGGAAAACGGCTTTGAAGTGGACCTGTTTGATACAACGCTTTATCAAGATCCTGATAACATAGGCTCCGATCAGGCAAAGGAAGAAAATTTGCAGGCACGTCCTTTTGACTACGGTGAAAGAGGAGTTACCCTGAAGGAAGGCAGACTGGAAGATGCCTTGGTTAAGAAGCTGGAAGAATTCTGCCCTGATTTGATTGCACTGTCTGTTTTAGAATGTACATATTCAATTACAATGTCAATGCTTAGAGCCATTGAAGATATTAATATACCCATTCTGGTGGGTGGTGTATTTGCGACATTTGCGCCAGAAATCCTTCTTTCCTACAAGAATGTTAAGACAGTCTGTATTGGCGAGGGTGAGGAGGTTTTTATTGAAGTTTGCAAGAGCATGGCAGCAGGTGAAGATTATTCTTCTGTGAAAAACCTGGTGTTGAAAAAAGACGGCAGGGTAATACATAACAAGATAAGAAAACCTGTTGATATAGATAGCCTTCCGATTCCTGATTATAGCCTTTTTGAACCGGAAAGGTTTTTTAGACCCATGGCGGGAAGGATTTATAAGACAATACCGATTGAAACAAATAGGGGCTGTCCTTATTCCTGTGCCTTTTGCAATTCTCCATCGACTACGAAATTATACAGAGAGCATACCTCAACGGCCTTTTTTAGGAAAAAAAGCCTAAAGGTAATACAGAAAGAGCTGCGACACTTAGTAAAGAAATGGGACGCGGAATATGTCTATTTTACCTCAGACACATTTTTGGCTATTTCTGACGCCGAGTTTGAAGAATTTATAGAGATATACAGAGAATTCGAGATTCCCTTTTGGATGCAGTCGAGGCCGGAAACAATTACAGAGTACAGAATCAGGAAGCTCAAGGAGATTGGATGTCACAGGATGTCTATAGGATTGGAGCATGGTAACAGTGAATTCAGAAAAAGGGTTCTTAAAAAAATATTTAATAACAAAACAATTATTGATGCTTCCAAAATTATTGCGGACGCAGGGATTCCCCTTACCATAAATAATATGATCGGATTCCCCGATGAAACCAGAGAACTGATTTTTGACACCATTGAATTAAACAGAGAGCTTACCTTTGATACAGTTAATGCTGTTCCTTTTTTCCCATTTCACGGAACTCCTTTGCACAAGGTTTGCGTGGAAAGGGGATATATAAACGAGGATTCCTATTTTGGGTCACTAAATGTGGATGCCCCGCTGGAGATGCCTCAGTTGTCAAAAAAGGAAATCAAGGGTTTAAGAAGAACATTTGCCCTGTATGCCAGATTACCCAAGTCATACTGGCCTGAAATTCGAAAAGCAGAGAAATTTGATGCCGAAGGCAACCGGGCATTTGAAAATCTTAGAAACATTTACCAGGAAAAATACTTCAATTAACAATGCAGGGACGAATTGCCGGGGAGCCATCCAGGTGGCGGTCTTTTCCACGGTTTTATGTGTTTAGGAATTTTCTGGGTAATTCATGACATCAGAAGATGAGAGGCGGGTTTTTGTCCTCCTGGACAAGAAGTCGAACCAAAATACATTGGCCGGTCATGTCGCATATTGGGGGGACTTTAATGTACCCATGGGTTGTTATTCTTTACCCGGTCTGGTCTACTCGCAGGTGGATGCCCTTAAGGATGAATATCTGTCCTGGATCCACGAGTTGGGAGAGTACAGGGTTTGCGGTCGTCGATTAAGGGAATACCTGCGGTTGACAGATGGCCTATCATTCTGGTGGATGACAATAATTGCCGACAAGCATGTCATGAGAAGTCCGCAGATCTACGATATACTAAGACTCCGGGCATTGGAGCGGCTGTATCTTTCGACAGGCTGCAGAATTTTTATTCTCCAATCAGACAACCGCCAGCTGCATCGTATTCTGTCCGAGTGGTGCCGGCGAATGGGTCACTCATACCGATGGGAACGGCAAAGTCATTTACAGGAAAAGATCGACCTGCGGGGGTTTTTTCGCAAGTTACCGCATCCTCTTCAGGCCTTGGGCAGTCTTATTCGTAGGATTTGGAGCCGTTACCGCCATGTCAGATCAGGTACTGCTATACCTCAGACAGGAAGGCAGGCTACGGTAGTCAGCTATTTTCCCAATTTTGACCGCGATGCCGCTGCTCGGGGGGTTTACCGGTCCCACTATTTTACCAAGCTTCACGATCTTCTTGACAGAGAAAAGTGGTGCATCAACTGGATCTGGGTATTTAGCGGGGATGAGTTTACTTTTCCCGAAGCCATGTCCGTGCGGGACAGATTCAACAAGAACCACAAAAACCGATATTATTTCATTGAGGAGTTCATGACAATAAGGACCCTGCTAAGGGCTCTTTTTCTTTACTGTCGACTGGTCGTACGGGGGGTATCTTTGAAGGCGGTCAGGCGCTCTTTCATACTTCCGGGCTCCTCGATAAATTTCTGGCCGATCCTTTCCTGGGAGTGGAAAAGTTCGCTGTTCGGAACTGCAGCTATTGATAACGCCTTGCTGACCGCTCTCTCACGGTCCATTGCTAATAAACTGCCCCGGCAGGATTGGGGACTGTACCTGTGGGAAAATCAGCCCTGGGAGCGGGCTTTTATTTCATCCTGGAAACAACACGGCCACGGGAGGATCATCGGTTTTCAGCATACAACCGTATCTTACCTTTATCTCCGCTATTTCGAAGACAAACGTTCCTATGCCCTTGCCACTGATCCACCGCCCCTGCCAGACCTACTTGCCGTGGGTGGTGCCGCTGCCTTGGAACTGTTCTTGCGTGCGGGATTTCCTGAAGAGAGGCTTGTACCTGTTGAGGCGTTGCGGTATTTGTACATGAACGATGCTGTCAAACGTCTATCGAATCGGAAAAAAAGATTAAAACGGATCCTACTTGCCGTCACAGGTTACAGACCAGAAGTGACGGCCGAAGAACTCAGACTTCTTGCCGCTGCAGCGTCAATGGGAGGATTGGAGACATATGATGAAGTCTGGGTTAAGCCGCACCCCTTTTGCCCTGTAGAAAGCATTCTCTCTGCAGTAGCACCTGGGCTGGAGGCCAAGATAGTATCTGATCCACTTGAGGAACTGTGGCCTCATGCCACAACGGTATATGCCTCAAATTCTACAACTGCGGCTATTGAAGCCGCAATGGCAAAACTGCCCGTGGCGATTCATCTGCATTCCAGGAGCCTGAATATCAGTCCCCTTTTTGGTCTGGCCGATGTTGATTTTGTAAGCCGCCCCGAAGAATTAGCCAATTTTTTGAAAGAGCCTCGGAAAATTTCGATTCGTCCCGACTTTTTATATCTTGACTCTAATATGCCACGGTGGCGTCGCCTACTCACACCTGACAAAGAACACACTGTGCGCAAGAAAGGCACTGGACACTGATCTGTCTGTTGGCGGGTGTTGTATGGAGAGAAATTTATAAAGTGGTTGGCGATACAAATACCAAAAAGGTTGATGTTCCAGATTTATCCAATAAAGAGATTCTCGTTATTGGAGGCCGTGGTTTTATCGGCCAGGCCTTGGTACGGAAATTGGTGGGGCTCAAGGCTGACGTAGTGAGTCTTGCAAGAACAAATAGTATGTCCGCCCGGGCGGACGTGGGGGCCCGCCAACTGTCCGCTGACATTCGTGATCGTTCAGCCCTGTCCAGCGTGCTCCTTGGCCGCAAGTTTGACTTTGTTCTTAACGCAGGAGGTTATATTGATCATTCATTATTTCTCGAAGGCGGACGAGATATTATTGATGCGCATTACATTGGCACACTCAATCTTCTCGAACAGGTTTTTCATTCGGACCTGAAAGGCTTCGTGCAGATTGGCAGCAGCGATGAATATGGTCAAGTTAGTGCACCCCAGAGAGAGGATCAGCGGGAGGCCCCAATAACACCTTATTCAGCAGCCAAGGCTGGCCTTTCCCATTTTATTCAATCACTGGCTAGAACCGAGAATTTTCCGGGAGCAGTTGTGAGACTTTTTTTGGTCTACGGGCCGGGACAGGATTATCAGCGATTTTTGCCACAGGTAATTCGCGGTTGCCTGGCGAATAAAATTTTTGAGACATCGGAGGGGACGCAGATCAGGGACTTCTGTTACATTGACGATGTGGTGGATGCAATTTTATTAGCAATGATATCAAAAGAGGCCCATGGAAAAGTCATTAATGTTGCATCCGGTGAGCCGGTCACCATAAGGGAAGTTATTGGGAAGGTGGTTTCCATGGTTGGCGGGGGAAAGCCGGATTTCGGCAAGATTCCCTATCGTGCGGGAGAAAACATGGCTCTTTATGCGGATATAAAACTAGCTAAACAAATCCTTGGATGGCAACCTGCCATAACGCTGGATGAAGGGCTGAAAAAGACTATTGCATGGTATCGAGGAACATTAAAGGCTGAAGAGAGCGTCTGATGCCATCGGTGAGTATTATCATAA
>JAFDDR010000061.1 GCA_019310785.1 Deltaproteobacteria bacterium | reverse complement strand
TGGTTACATGCACCAAATGCAACACTCCCCTTGAAACCGAATTTTTGAATTCACCCGGCATGATCCACTGTGCCTCTTGCGATGCCCTTTTGAGCGTAGAGGTCTTCCCTGCCCTGTTCAGGAAGTTTCCCTCAGGTGCCCCGGCCGAGTCCCTGGTATTGGATGATGAGGCCACCTGTTTTTATCACCCTAAGAAAAAAGCGGTGGTTCCGTGCGCAGCCTGCGGAAGGTTCTTGTGTGCGCTTTGTGATGTGGAATTCGACGGCCGTCACCTTTGCCTTTCCTGCCTGGAATCCGGCAAAAAAAAGCACAAGATCAAAGACCTGGAAAACCATCGTATCCTTTACGATACCATTGTACTGTTACTTGCCGTTGTCCCTATGGTATTTGTATGGCCCACGATTTTGACAGCGCCCGTGACCCTTTTCATGGCCGTACGATACTGGAAGGCGCCCTCAAGCATTATAAAGCGAACAAAGTTTCGCCTGATCATAGCAATTTTTTTAGCCGTCCTTCAAATCGTCGGATGGTCGGCTTTTATCTATTCCTGTGCCACACGATGATTGATACCTATGATAAAGCCAGCCGCCATTGGGTGTAAATCATGACTGTTGGATAAACTAACTGAAGATAATTGGAAATCACAAATAACAAAATCCAAATAACAAATAAATCACAATTACCAAAATTCAAAATTCCAAACAATTGGGTTTAGACTTTGTGGATAAGTCTATATGTTGTGGGTTTTCGTAACGCGAAATCCTATTTGGGGTTTGGTTTTTGAGATTTGGAATTTATTTGTAATTTGGTACTTGAAATTTGGGATTTTTGTGTCCGAAAACCAAAACCAGGATTCAAATTGAGATATTAACAACAGCCGTGAATTACACCCGCTGCCAGTTGTATAAATTATCACTTGCTTGGACCAAATTCGGTCAGCGTAAGGATGACCGCAACCGATTGACGGAAGACTAAACGAGCAGCGCAACCGTCCCGCCGTTGTCGGGATTTAACTATACCGAAATGCCGAAAAAACAAAAGCCATATAAACGCCTGCCCGGGAAGAAAAAGAATTTCTTAGGGGGACTTAATACACTCTGGTTGGGCGCGGACCACGTGCTTTCTATTGATTCCAAGCGTGTCTCAGAAGATTACAAACGGTTCTACTATACGGACATCCAGTCCGTCGTCACCCGGAACACCATACGCGGAAAGATCCAGAACCTTTTTTTGGGCCTGTTTTGCGGTTTGTTAACCCTTTTGGCTGCGTTAATCGGGGGGTCATGGGTGATTTTTTTCGGCATAATGGCAGGGCTGTTTTTCCTCATACTGTTGTTTAACTGCTTGCTCGGGCCCACGTGTGAATGCCATCTTAAAACGGCAGTACAGACAGAAAAGCTGCCTTCGCTGCACCGTTTGAGGTACGTGCGGAAGGCAATGGACCGTTTGAGACCATTGATCGAACAGGCCCAGGGGACCCTGACATCCGAAGCAATAGAGGAAAACGCCCTAAAGGAGTCCCGGCAGGCGGCTTCACCTTCAGATTCCGGCAAGGCCCGTAAGGCCCTGCGGCACGAACACGGGAGTTTTCATGCGATTCTGTTCTGCCTGCTCTTAGCCTGGGGATTATTTGCCGGGATCTTTATTTTTTATAATCATGTGGCCCTCACACTCCTTTCGAGCGCCATAACCATGGCCACAGGCGTGTTCATGATCATTGCTTTGGTGAAACAGCATGACAGTGATATGAAAGATTCTGTTCGAGCCATAACATGGACTACCCTGGGCTTTGTTTGCCTTGACTTCTTTTTGAGTTACATCCTTTTCTTTGTTACTGCGGTTAAACATCCGGAAGCCATACGCAACCAGTGGGAACTGTTTAAGGCATTTTCCAGTCTATCCCCTATGGACAGTCCATGGCTCATGGGGATCACTGTCTTCTCTGTCGTGTGCTCTTTTATCTTAGGAATTTCCGGTCTCATTTTGCTTAAGGGCTTCCAGCAGGAACATAAGTAAAAATCCTGGCCCAGAGGACCAGGCTTTGGTTATCCCCAGATGGGATTTGCTTTGTTGGAGTTTCATTGACTTATTGAAATTCCAAATATCAAACCCCAAATATCAAACAAATTCCAATGACCAAAATTCGAAAATCCAAACAATGTCTTGTCCTGGAAGGTTTTGGTCATTGAATATTGTAATTTGTGATTTGTTTGTAATTTGGTGTTTGGAATTTGTACTTTTAGACACAAAAAGCTAATGCAGAGCCATCTATCTCTGACCTGGCCCAGAGGAGCAGGTTTTCAATGGAAAAATAAAATTGCGAAGCAATTTTATAGCGTAGGGAGTTTATAATGCAGGACCTCAGCCGTCAGCGCTGCTTTAATCACAAATTCCGCGAGGCAGTGGCCCGCTGCCCTGAATGCGGCCGCTTTTTCTGCCGGGAATGTATTGCCGAGCACGAAGATCGCGTCCTGTGCGCCTCCTGTTTAAATAAGCTTCTGAAGACATCAAAGGTCAGTTCCCTTCGCTTGACCGGGCTAATAAGATTGGGCCAATTTCTGTGCGGTGGCATGGTCCTGTGGATGTTTTTTTATTATCTGGGTCAGATCCTGCTTTCGCTGCCAACATCTTTTCATGAAGGCACGTTGTGGCAAACCGGATGGTGGGGGGACCAATGAACCGCAAGAACAGGCAAAAAGAAAGGGGGGCCATTGAAATCATAGAACAGGCCATCCACCTGTTGCGCCTCTCACCTTTCAGCCTCCTTTTCAGCTATTACATGGGGAGCCTGCCCTTTGTCTTAGGGCTTCTGTATTTCTGGGCCGATATGAGCCGAAATGCCTTTGCAAGGGAGTATTGCGCGGTCGCATCATTGGGTCTTGCCATGCTCTTTGTATGGATGAAATGCTGGCACGGGGTTTTTGCTCAAAATATAATCTCACACATGGCAGGGGAACCGACGCCTCGCCGGTCCCTTGTCAGCATCGGCCGTTTGACTGCGACCCAGACAATAATCCAGGCCTCCGGGCTTTTTGTCTTGCCACTTGCCCTAATCATGGCGATTCCATTTGCCTGGTCCTATGCCTTATACCAGAATGTTTCCGCACAGGGTGATGGTGACGGCCATGGCATAAAGACGGTATTCAAAAGATCATGGCACCAGGCAAAATTATGGCCGGGACAGAACCATATCCTGTTACTTATATTTTCCATGTTTGGAGTTTTTGTCTTCCTGAATTTGGCCATAGGCATTTTCTTAGTTCCGCAAATGCTGAAGAAATTCTTAGGCATTGAGACAGTGTTCACAATAAGCGGCTGGGGCATGCTGAATACCACCTTCCTGACTACAATCTTTGGCATGGCATATTTGTGCATGGATCCCCTGGTAAAGACCGTTTATGCTCTCAGATGTTTTTACGGGGCATCCCTTAAAACAGGAAGTGATTTAAAGACGGAACTGAAGGCATTTACCCTTCACAAAACCATGTTCCCCGCTATGATAATCCTTACCCTTTGCGCAGCGCCATTTTGTCCCTTGATGGCAGGTGAACGTCCCGGGATATCTCCTACCTGGTATGGTTTGCAAAACACCTCCGTCCCCCCGGACGCCCTTTCCGGTTCCATAGATGAAGTAATGAGCCGAAGAGAGTTTGCCTGGCGCATGCCCCGTAAAAAGATCGAACAAGACAGTAGTGTTCAGCCGGGTCCTATAGCAACGCTGATGAAATGGATTGCAGAGGGCACAAAAACCTGCTTCAAGACTATTGAGCGATGGCTAAATAAAATCATGGACTGGTTGGAGGAGTTCTTTCCCGAGACGGACAAAAGCAGGGAAGGCCCTGGCAAGGGCTGGATGAGCTCGGTGCACGATTTGCTTTGGGTGCTACTTGTGGTCCTGGTCTCTCTTTTAGGTGTCTTTCTCTGGCGAACGTTAAAGAGGCGCAAAGAACGCCAATCGGCAACCATAAGCGAGGCAATCCCTGCCGTGCCCGACCTGACAGACGATCAGGTAGAGGCCGACGAGCTTCCTGCAGATCAATGGATGGTTATGGCCAAGGAATTAATGGACAGGGGTGAGTTCAGACTGGCCTTGAGGGCACTTTACCTGTCAACACTTGCGCACTTAGCTGAAAATGAAATGATCACCATTGCCAAATATAAATCCAACCGTGATTACAAGCAGGAATTAGGGAGACGAGGCATTGAAAAGGAAGGTATTTTAGCGGTTTTTTCCGAAAACGTTACGGTTTTTGACAGGTCCTGGTATGGTATGCACAAGGTAACAAGGAACGACCTGGAACACTTTTCCGAAAATCAAGAAAGGATAATGGGGTTTGTTACTCAATAAAAAAGCGACCTTTGTTTTTCTTTTTCTTCTTGTGGCCTTATTCATGGCCGGTGTGTTCCGGTTGTTTGTCCTAAGGTTTGAGGCTGGAGACGTCTATCCGCCCTATTCGTCCCTTCGGTCTGATCCATTGGGAACCAGGGCCTTTTGTGACAGCCTGGAAAACTTGAAAACCGTCTCGGTCAAACGAAACTACCGGCCCCTGTCCGATGTACATTCGGGCCGGGATACGACCCTCTTTTTTTTGGGGACACGTTCATTTAATATGGGCAATATTCGGCCGGACCTTGCCAAGGCGTTTGACCGGTTTGTGCTCTCCGGCGGGCGCCTGGTCATCTCATTTTTCCCCGTAAAGGAAAAACCCCGGCTCAAAAAAGCAGGTCGCTTTTCCGAAAAATCCCAAAAAAATGGAGAGGCACGGGAACAAAAGTCTCCTTCAAAAGACAAACAGACACCGTCCCGTTCAAACGATGCAAGCAAAAAGCATAAAAAGGGAAAAGACCGTCCTTTTCCAAAATTTTTCAATAAGTCCGTTTCTATAAAAGACCATTGGGGAGTGAGTATTCGCTACTATGATAAGAGTAGTTTTCTAAAAGACGCTAAAAGAGTAGACAGACCGGAGACGAAAACCCTGCCCTATTCCATGTCCTGGCACACTGCGCTCTATTTCCATGAACCTCAGGAACCATGGCGGGCAATTTACGCTCGTAATGACCTTCCGGTCATCATTGAGAGGCAGTTTGGCATAGGTTCCATTATCCTTTGTGCCGACTCCTACCTGTTCAGCAATGAAGCACTGCGCCAGGAACGTCATCCAAAACTACTTTCATGGTTTATCGGGAAAAATGCCGGTGTGATCTTTGATGAGGCACACTTCGGGATTAAGGAAAACCCGGGCATTGTCAGCCTTGCACGCAAGTATCGTCTTCACTGGCCTTTTTTCGTGCTCATCCTGCTGGCAGTCCTTTTTGTGTGGAAAAATTCAACCTATTTTATCCCGCCCCGGGACGATGATCCCTCAACAGGAGGAAATGATTTTATTTCGGAGAAAGACTATACCGAGGGACTGATCAGTCTGCTGAGGCGTAATATTTCGCAGCGGAGAATCCTTGACGTGTATTTCAACGAATGGGAAAAAACCCTTGTCCCAGGAAATAAGATGGCCACAGGCAAACTGGAAAAAATAAAGGGATTGATTGAGAGGAAAGGTTCACGGTCTTCAAAACAGGGCGATCCTGTTAAAACATATCAAACTATTTACAGGATATTGTCGGAGGGGAACGGATCATGGAAGATAAGACGGAAATTCTGAAAAAGGTCTTAGTTCGTGCAAAGCAGGAAATTGCCAGAGTCATCATCGGGCAGGATGACGTAGTGGACAAGACACTGATCGCAATCTTTACGGGAAATCATGCATTAATAGAAGGTGTACCGGGCGTGGCCAAGACCTTGTTAGTCAGGACCCTTGCGCACGTGTTGGGATGTGATTTTGCGCGAATTCAATTCACCCCTGACCTTATGCCCACAGACATTACAGGCACACATGTCTTTAACCTGCAAAGGAACCTGTTTTCCTTAGTCAAAGGACCGGTCTTTACCACGTTTTTATTGGCAGACGAAATCAACCGCGCGCCTGCAAAGACACAATCCGCACTTCTCCAGGCCATGCAGGAACGGTTGGTCACCATCGACCGCAGAACCCATGAGTTGTCACCCAATTTCACGGTATTTGCAACCCAGAATCCCATTGAATACGAAGGTACATATCCTTTGCCTGAAGCACAAAAAGATCGTTTTATGCTGAAGATTACAATGGACACTCCGGATCGAGACGAGGAATTGACCTTAGCCCGGCGGATGTTAGGCATGGAATCACCGGAAGAAATATTAGCCAACGGTTCTGTAAAGCCTGTTATTACTCCAGAGATCCTGACCGAACTGCGAAACCACTTGATGGGGCTTAAGGTTCAGGAGGACTTGATCGACTATATAGTTGATATTGTCAGACAGACGCGCAAACACCAGAGCGTGTTAGTAGGGGCCGGACCGCGTGCAACCCAGGCCCTGCTTTTGGCCAGCCGTGCCCTTGCAGCCATCGAGGGACGCGATTTTGTAACGCCCGATGATATCAAGTCCATGACCGTGCCCGTATTGGAGCATCGCCTGATCCTGAGGCCGGAATACGAGATCGAAGGGCTGAGTATTGTGGAAGTAATTCAGGAAATCTTAGAGAGCATAACGGTACCACGATGATTGTGCCGAAATCCAGATTGCTTTTTTGGGTGGGTCTTGTTTTTCTGCCCTTTTCCGTCCTTTTGACGGCCACGCCCTCC
This sequence comes from Deltaproteobacteria bacterium, assembly GCA_019310785.1. Classification (GTDB taxonomy): domain Bacteria; phylum Desulfobacterota; class DSM-4660; order Desulfatiglandales; family Desulfatiglandaceae; genus JAIOSR01. Next base: position 7,467 of record JAFDDR010000061.1, on the reverse strand, counting down.
TCTGCCATGCTGTCGGCAGGACTGATGGCCGCATTTGTAATATTAGCAGCAATAGACGGGTTTCTGGCCTTTGGGAGCCTCGACGGCCTCACAGTGGAACTCCCCGAAGTGGTGCGTCTGTCCAAGGGTCGTGAAGGAGAGCTGACGCTCCGTATCCATAACGACCGGATAAAGTCCGGGCGTCTAAGACTCGGGCTGGCATTTCCCCCGGGGGTTTACTCACCTAACCGGGATATGATAGCCGAATTACCTGAGAAAGTGTCGTACTCATCTATTAAGTGGCCTTTAAAGGCATTGGAGTCAGGGCGACATGTGCTGGATAAATGCTACCTGGAAGTCTCTTCGCCATTAGGCTTTTGGGCCATGCGCAAAACAGCGCCCACAGCCTCAGAGATTCGAGTCTATCCCGCACTCTACCATGAACAAAAGTATTTAGCCGCCCTTTTTATGAACCGGGGCTTAGGCATTCATACGCAGCGGCAGGTCGGCAAGGGGAGGGATTTTGAACATTTAAGGGAGTATTTTCCCGGGGATAGTTATGAAGACATCCACTGGAAGGCCACGGCAAGGCGGGGACATCCCATCACAAAGGTCTACCAGATCGAGCGCACCCAGAAAATCTATGTCATTATAGATGCGTCCCGGTTGAGCGGCAGGAGGGTCGGTGAAAATGGGGCTTCCTTTCCGGCCACGATTTTAGAACGGTTTGTTACTGCCTCCTTGATTATGGACCTGGCAGCCGAACGCCAGGGTGACCTGTTCGGCATGCTGACCTTTGACGACAGGGTGCAGAAATTTTTGGGGGCAAAAAGCGGCAAGGCCCACTATAACGCATGCCGGGATGCGCTTTACACCCTCAGGCCTCAGCGTGTGACCCCGGATTTCTCCGAACTTTTTACATTCATCGGCACACGTATCAGGCGAAGGGCCCTGTTATTGTTTTTAACAAATTTGGACGATCCTGTCCTGGCCGAGAGTTTTGTGCGCAATATTAAATTGATCAGCAGACGGCATCTTGTGTTAGTCAATGCACTGAAACCGCCAGGCGTAAAGCCCCTTTTTTCTTCTTCGTCCGTTGCATCCATCAATGACCTTTACGCGCACTTGGGCGGGCACTTTTTGTGGCAGAGTCTTCATGAGACGGGAAAGGTCTTGGAGCGTAATGGCATCGGTTTTTCACTGCTTGATAATGAAAAGATGTGCGCGCAATTGGTTTCCCAGTATTTAGGCGTTAAACAGAGGCAGATCTTGTAGGATTGAAGATTGAAGATTGAAAATTTTTAAAAATTACAAATATCAAATCACAAATAACAAACAAATTCAAAATTACAAACGGGAAAAAGATGAACGTCGAACATCGAACGCTCAACATCGAACGCCGAAGGCCTACCATGGTTCAACGTTGGACGTTCGTTTTTAATCCGGTTTTGGTCATTGGAATTTAGAATTTGGAATTTGTTTGTTATTTGGTGCTTGTGATTTGGAATTTCTAATACTCCGTGAACGGATACGCAGAATGGAATCCGTTGAAAATGGCTATCTCAAAATTCAAAAATGATAATTGACCTGAAAAAATTTATAAGCGAAGAAAGGGGTTACTGGTCCGAATTGGATGATATCCTCCATGTATTGGAGAAGAAGCCGGAACACAGGATGGACCTGGACCAAGTGAAAAAATTCCATTATCTCTACCAGCGAACCTCTACGGACCTTGTCAAGATCATGACGTTTTCTTCTGAGCCGGAAATCCGCCGCTACCTCGAATCCCTTGTCGGAAGGGCCTTCGCAGAAATCCACGAGACACGCGAAAAACCGCATCGCCTTGCGCCCATTACCTGGTTTTTTCAAACCTTTCCCCGGACATTCCGCAGGCATACCCGGGCCTTCAGCCTCTCTTTTGCCATCATGTTAGCGGGATGCGTCTTCGGGGGAGGCGCCATCAGTCTTGACCCCCAGGCCAAGCAAGTCATTATGCCTTTCCCCCAACTTCAGGGAGATCCCTCAGAACGCGTGTCAAAGGAAGAGTCTGCTGAAAAAGACCGGCTCAAGGGATCAAAGACCACCTTTTCCTCATATCTGATGACTCACAACACCAAGGTTTCCATCTTTGCCATGGCATTGGGCATGACTTGGGGTATCGGCACCGTAATCCTCTTGTTCAGTAACGGTGTGATGCTTGGTGCAGTGGCCCTGGACTATGTCCTGGCCGGGGAGACCAAGTTCCTTTTGGGCTGGCTGCTGCCGCACGGCGCAGTGGAAATCCCTGCCATCCTCCTTGCCGGGCAGGCAGGTCTCGTGCTGGCCGGTGCCCTTATCGGGTGGGGCGAGCGTGAATCATTGAGAATGCGGTTCAGAAAAATATCAGGCGATCTGGTCACCCTGATCTTTGGTGTGGCGGTCATGCTAATCTGGGCAGGCATCATTGAGGCATTTTTTTCCCAGTATCATGAACCCCTCATTCCCTATGAGGTCAAGATCGTATTCGGGATGGTCGAACTTATCTTACTATGCCTGTTTTTTGTAAAATCGGGAAGAACAAAAGCAGGGTCGACCATTGTGCCGACCTAAAATGCGGGCACGCGCAACGCAGGCGCTTGCGCCGCGTGAGGTTCAAAGGTTGTAACCCCTGAACCGTGAACGTTGAACCGCTTAACCTTAGGTAAAAGGTTTAAATGAACAAGGAAAAAACCAACACCTTGACCATAATGACCCCGGAAGGGGTCGTTTTCTCAATGCTGCTTTCCGGTCCGGTCACCCGTTTTTTAGCATGGGCGGTCGATCTTGCGAGCATTGCGGTTATCTCAAGTGTCATCGGTTCGGTTCTCGGGATAGTAGGCATTCTGGGCCGGGACCTGGCCATGGCAGCCTCTATTTTAGCATATTTTGTGGTCTCCATTGGTTACGGCATTATACTGGAATGGTACTGGCGAGGCCAGACCATCGGCAAACGCCTCCTCGGTCTCAGGGTAATGGATGAACAGGGATTGCGCCTCCAGTTCAGCCAGATCGTGATCCGTAACCTGCTTCGCTTTGTGGACAGCCTGCCGTTATTCTACTTTATCGGCGGACTGGCGTGCCTCATAAGCCGTCGCGCCCAGCGCTTAGGGGATGTGGCTGCCAATACTGTTGTTGTTTGGACTCCAAAGATCTCCGAACCAGACCTGGACCAACTCCTGTCCGACAAATACAATTCATTTCACGATTACCCGCACATCGAAGCCCGGTTGCGCCAGATTGTCTCTCCGCACGAGTCGGGAATCGCCCTCAGGGCACTGCTGCGAAGGGATGAGCTGGATGCCCTTGCGAGGGTTGAATTGTTCAGGGACATTGCCGCGCACTTCAAATCCATTGTTGAATTCCCGCAAGAGGCCACGGACGGTATTCCCGACGAGCAGTATGTACGCAATGTGGTGGACGTCCTGTACAGAGCCCAGTCGCAGGGTTTATAACGCGGAAGTATTGTATTGACTCACCCCCATAATTCAACTAATTTTGGAATTAGAGGGCTTCCTCTTCATTGGCCTTCTTTAAGGCTTACGCTTCTGAGGTATTACTGGATTGATGAATTATTGGAAATTCCAAATAACAAATTCCAAATAACAAATAAATTCCAATGACCAAAATTCAAAATTACAAACCCTTTTGGTTATTGAATTTTTGAATTTGGATTTTGGTTGAAATTTGTTTATTGAGATTTAGAATTTTCCCTAATATAACCGACACCTCCCGGTGGGATAATCGGTTTTGGTCATTGGAATTTAGAATTTGGAATTTTTTTGTTATTTGGATATTGTGATTTGGTGCTTTAAAACTTGGTTCTTGGAGTCTTGGATGTTTTTTCGCTGATTCCCTTTCAGTACTCCAATTTCCAATACTCCATGTGGAAGGCATAAATCAGATGCCGTTATAAGCCCAATCATTTCATTTAAACCTATTATTCGAATCTTAGGTAACAACAAATGGTTTCAAGGCTGGAAATCAGGTTAAAAAGTGAACTAATGGATGCGGAAGGCGCCGGCATTCGGAGAAAATCAAGGGAATATTTCGGGTTTGAAGTAGATGACATTCGTGTGATCAGGGTATTGACCCTTGATGCGGACCTTAAACCGGATCAATTGGAAAGTATTCGAACCGAGATATTCACAAATCCGGTCATAGAAGAATCATCATATTCACCCATGGCGACCGGCTTTGACTGGCTTATTTGGATAGGGTTCCGCCCCGGCGTCAGGGATACGGCAGGGAGTACGGCGGGAGAGGCCATTGAGGACCTCCTGAGAATCGAGTTCAAACCGGACCAGGCGGTTTATACGTCAAAGCTCTATGAGATCAGGGGACAGCTTTCCGAAGAACAGGTCAAAAAAATCGCTGGCGATCTTCTGGCTAATGATATTGTCCAGCAATGGAAGGTCTTTTCCGTGGCAAAGTGGGATAAAGACAAGGGCATAGGGTTTTTGGTCCCAAGGGTCATCCTTGACCATGAACCTGAGGTGAGCACCATTTCCATTCAAAGCGACGAGGAACTGGGCCGGATTTCCCTTGAGCGAAACCTCGCACTTCAAAATAGAGATATCCCGGTCATACGCCGGTATTTCTTAAGAGAAGATATCCTGAAAGAGAGGAAGATGGTCGGCCTCGATCTTCCCACGGACGTTGAATTGGAATATATCTCCCAGGCCCGCAGCGACCACTGCAACCATAACACGTTCAGGGGCCTTTTTAGGTATCATGACCTGGAAACAGGAAACAGGGAAACCGTAGACAACCTGTTTAAATCCTGTATCGAGGCCCCCACCCTTAAGATCAAGGAGGAAAACGGTTGGGTCGTATCGGTTTTATGGGACAACGCGGGTGTGGGACGCTTTGATAATGAACATTATTATGTAATTACCGGGGAGACCCACAACAGCCCGTCCAATATGGAGGCATATGGAGGCGCGATTACCGGTATCGTGGGAATCTACCGGGACCCCATGGGCACGGGAAAGGGTTCAAAGCTGATCCTTGGCATGTATGGCTACTGCGTTGGCCACCGGGAATATAAAGGTGAGTTGACGCCCCATCTTCATCCCCGCCGCCTGCTCGATGGCGTCATAGAAGGGGTGAGGGACGGCGGAAATAAGAGCGGCATCCCTACCCCTTACGGTCTGCTCTTTTTTGACGAAAGCTACGTCGGCAAATGCCTCGTCTTTGTGACCGCATTAGGCATCATGCCCGCAACCATCGGCCAAGCATCATCCCACAAAAAAAACACCAATCCCGGAGAACTTATAATAATGTCAGGCGGGAGGGTCGGCAAGGACGGCATTCATGGCGTCACGGCCGCTTCCGAGACCTACAGCGAGCATACGCCGGCAGGGCATGTGCAGATAGGCGATCCCTATACCCAGAAAAAGATGCATGACTTCCTGATTGAAGCAAGGGATGAAGAACTTATAACATTTATCACTGATAACGGCGGCGGCGGGCTCTCCTCATCAATCGGCGAATCCGCCCGGTTCAGCAATGGCGCTCGCGTGGACTTGGATAAAGTACCGTTGAAATATGAGGGTCTGGACCAATGGGAAATCTGGATCTCCGAATCCCAGGAAAGAATGACCATTGCGGTAAAACCGGAACACTTAGATCGTTTTATGGCACTTTCGGCCAAACATGCAGTAGAAAGCACGGTTATGGGCGAGTACAATGATTCCGGGTATCTGCAATTGGACTACAAGGGCAAAACCTGCGCATACATACGCATGGATCTCCTGGAATCCGATTTCCCCCAGTGGGAGTTTGATGCCCAGTGGATCCCTCCGAACATGAGGGGCCTGACAGAGCCGGTCCTTTCCGAGCCCGCGGATCATGGCCCTCTTTTAAAGGCAATCTTATCCCGTCCCAACATATGCGCCCGCAACTGGATTGCAAGGCAATATGACCATGAAGTACAGGGGAGCAGCGTGGTTAAGCCTTTAGTGGGAAAAAGCCGGGACATGCCCACTGATGCCGCGGTGATAAGACCGGTATTAGGCTCCAATAAGGGCATTGCCGTGTCCCAGACACTCAACCCTTCATATTCGCAAATAGATACTTACCACATGACCGCCGCCACCATTGATGAAGCCGTTAGAAAGACCCTTGCCGTGGGAGGGGATCCCAATCATTTGGGCGGGCTGGATAACTTCTGCTGGCCCACCATTGAGTATCACCCTGAAAATAACCCGGACGGGAAATACAAGGCAGCACAATTGGTCAGGGCAAACTGGGCCTTGAGGGATTATTGCCTGGGTTACGGCATACCTCTCCTTTCAGGAAAAGACAGCATGTATATTGACGGTAACTTAGAAGGCCCTTACGGTGAAAGACGAAAGGTGTCCGGGCCACCTACCCTCATGTTTACGGTCTCAAGCGTGATTGAAGACATTACCGGATGCGTCACCATGGATGCCAAGTTCCCGGGCGACTTTGTATACGTGTTGGGCGAGACCAGCAATGAATTAGGCGCAAGCGAGTATTACCAGATGATGGGCGCGGTGGGCCTTAACGTCCCCACCGTTAATGTTGAAGACCTTTGGCCCCGGTACTTAGCCCTGCACAAGGCTATTCAGGCAGGTCTTGTCTCTTCATGCCACGCCGTATCTCAGGGTGGCCTGGCCGTCCATCTGGCAATGGTGGCAATGGGGGGGGAGATGGGAATGGAAATCCGGCTTTCTCTTATTCCCGGATTTTCCGGGCTTACCGTGGGCCAGGCCCTTTATTCCGAGTCCTGTGGTCGATTTGTGATTACGGTAGCGCCAGGGAAACAGGAAGACTTTGAAAATATTTTTTCCGGCATGCAAACAGGCCGGGTCGGTGTTGTCACGGAAGCACCCCGTTTTTCTGTCAAAGATGTCCGGGGAAATACGATAATTGATGAAGATATAAATGACCTCAAGAATGTCTGGAAAAAGCCGTTCGGGGAATTAGTATGAACGCACTAAACACAATGAAACCAAAAGCGATTGTCTTAACCGGCTACGGTCTGAACTGCGATTATGAGACTGATTACTCATTAAAATTAGCCGGTGCGGAATCCTACCGGGTACACATCAACGAGGTGATTAGCGGGGAAATGGGAGGGCGAAGAATATCCCTTGCGGATTATCATATCCTGGTCTTTGGCGGAGGATTTAGCTGGGCCGATGACCACGGTGCAGGGGTCCTTATGGCCTCAAAGTTCAGGCAACATTTAGGCGAGCAAATTGAGCGATTTATTCAGAATGGCAAGCTGGTATTAGGTATATGCAACGGTTTCCAGTGCTTAGTCAACCTCGGGCTTGTTCCGGCATTTGACGCCAAGTACAGCGAGCGGCGTGTAGCGCTAACATATAATGACTCCGGCAATTTCATAGACACCTGGGTAAATCTCAAAATCAATCCCGGTTCACCGTGCGTTTTCACTAAAGGATTTTCAACCTTAGAGCTACCCGTAAGGCATGGCGAAGG
>JAFDDR010000060.1 GCA_019310785.1 Deltaproteobacteria bacterium | reverse complement strand
TTTTGCACACGGGTAATAACGTTCGCAATGGTAAAGGTCTTGCCCGAGCCGGTTACACCGAGGAGGACCTGGTGGGCTAGCCCCTTTTCAAGGCCCTTTGTAAGGGCCTTTATGGCCTCGGGCTGGTCCCCGCACGGCGCAAGATCGGTAATAAGTTCAAACATCGAATCTCCATGTTGTGCCTTTAGGGCCGTCCTCCAGGATAACGCCCATTTCCTTCAGGCGGTCGCGAATCTCGTCGGCCCTTTCCCAGTCTTTTCTCGCCTTGGCAGCTCCCCTTTGCGCGATCATTTTTTCTATCTCGGATGGATCGACCGTCCCTGCGTCGGAAGTGAGCTGGCCGAAAAAGTCCTTAGGGGTCTCCTTGAGAAGGCCTAAGACTCGACCTGCAAGAAGCAGTTGCCTTCTTTCATCGGCAAGACGAGATGCAGTCGCCCCATCCATTGCTCCATTTATGGAATCCATGAACTTATTCATCTCCCTGACCTTTTCAAACACAAGTCCGACGGCGCCTGATGTGTTCAGATCGTCATCCATCATGCCGATAAACTGTTCTATAAATGTATCAGATTGATTTAGCAGAAATGCAGGTTGTATCTCTACCGGCTGTTCCTCATAAGGGCCGATTAAATCTCCGAGTCTCTGGAGTGTCCGGTATATTCTGACAAGACCTGACTGCAGGTCAAGGACCCCGGTCCTGGAAAAGTCAAGGGGACCCCTGTAATGCCTGGACAGGAGAAAAAGACGCAACACTTCGGGATGATAGGTCTTGAGCGCATCGCGTATGGTCAGAAAATTGCCAAGGGACTTGGACATCTTTTCCGATTCAACCGTGACAAACCCGTTATGGACCCAGTACCTGGCAAAACTCCCGCCATTGGCGCATAAAGACTGGGCCCTTTCATTCTCATGGTGGGGGAAGAGGAGGTCTCGCCCGCCGCCATGGATGTCAAAGGAGGCACCCAGGAAGAAGTTACTCATGACAGAGCATTCCAAATGCCAGCCGGGCCTGCCGGGGCCCCAGGGGCTGTCCCATTGCGGTTCACCGGGCTTGACACCTTTCCATAAAACGAAATCCATGGGGTGTCTTTTTTTCTCATCCACGGCAATCCTGCTACCCGCCTGCATGTCTTCCAGTTTTCTACCGGAAAGCTTGCCATACCCCTTGAAATCCTTGACAGAGAAAAACACGTCCGTTCCCTCGGCATAGGCATATCCTCGGTCAAGCAGGGTGGAGACCATCTCGATCATGCCCTCAATATGCTCGGTTGCACGGGGTTCCTTATCGGCCTTCAGAACGTAAAGCCTGTCCATGTCCTCGTAGAAAGCGTCAATAAATTCCCGGGCAATGTCGCCTGTTTCCTTTCCAAGCTTATTGGCCCGCTCAATAATCTTGTCGTCAACGTCAGTAAAGTTGCGTACATAGGTGACATCAAGTCCCATTGCCCGAAGATACCTCGTCAGCACATCAAACACGATGGCGGACCGGGCGTGACCTATATGGCACAGGTCATAGACGGTGACCCCGCACACATAGATGCCGACCTTGCCTTCCTCCAGGGGTTTGAATGTTTCTTTTTTCCGTGTCGCGGTATTATACAGTTTAAGAGACATGTGACTATTTCCTTTGCATGTAAATGATTTTTAGATTAATTTATCCTTATTTGATCTTTCAGGTCAAGAAAACAGTCCTCTTTGCCGTCCCCGCATTAAAGCTAACCATACCCTGTGCCCATCCAGTGTTTAAATTGCAGGATCTCCTTTAAATCTCCTTTAAATCTCCTTGAAAATACAACACGGATTTGATATTTGTAAAATTGGCAATCAACCTCAATGCCTTATCGGGCGCAAAAGGATAATGTGATTGTCCTGTTAACAATAAAGGCGGCAACAGGAGGCTGATAATGGATGTTCAATTTATTACTGATAACCAGGGGAACAGGACAGCGGCAATTATTCCCTTTGATGAGTGGGAACGGACGGAGAAGGCAAAAGACATTCTTGAACATGTGTACCTGGCCGGGATCATCGAAGATCGAAAAAACAGCGAACCGACAGTAAGTCTTGATGAACTGCTGACGGCAGAGAGTTTAACCCGTGACGACCTGGAAAGTTAAACTGGTGCCTGAAGCCCAGGCGGAGTTCGACCGTTTGGATGGCAGTGTAAAGAAACAGGTATTGAAGCAGCTCGTCAAACTGGAAAAGAACCCACAATACGGCGATCCTCTGGGTAACAAGGCAGGTATTAACCTTGAAGGTTATTTCAATTTATACGCAGATAAGAAACGGATAAGGATCGTGTACCAGGTCATTAACTTAATCATCAAGGTTATTGCTATCGACAAGCGGGAGGATATGGAAGTTTACCGTGTAGCATTGAAACGAATCATAGCGATGAAGTCGGATTAATCGGCTGCTTCACCCCCACCTCTACCTTTCCCACTGTCTGTGTGCAACGCACAGGCAGGCGTCGAGGGGTGAATAGAGGGGACAAATCTGTAACCTGCCCCTGTACGCCGTATCACGGCTACCCGGAATCGTTTCAGGGGAGATCCGTCCTTGACATTTGTATTCCTTTTGTTCCGAACGAAGACGTTAGCCAGATGTAATACTTGATTATGTCTTTATCACTACGGAAATTACTTTAAAAAGCAGCTTAAGCTGTTCTCTATCTGCCTCCTCCAGAAGAGAAATTATCGCTGACTTACTTACAACAGGGCCTTCCGCTTGAATAAAACTGAAAATCTCAGCAAGTTCAACATCTAATGATCCTGAGAGCCTAATCAATGCGTTAAGTGTAGGGTTTTTTCCTCGCTCAATACTGTCGTGAGCTATCTTTGGCAGGAAGCTGAAGAGCAAGGGCTGCCAAATTGGAGTGCGTAATATGACAAAAGCAAATAAAGACAATGCTATGGCAAAAGATCGACCAATATGCTCTAATTTGCAGAGGCATTATGATCTCCCTACGCATAATAAACTGAAATTTCTTGAAAGTAATGAGGCACGATGCCTTTTCGATAATCTTCCTGTTTATGTTTCTACAATATTGAAGGAAGCTTTCCTCTCTGACGTTCACGGTACAGAAGTAGCTGACTGGAGAAAGATTGTAGATTACTTTAATAGAAATAGCCGAATAATCCCGGCTCTGACAGAAAAACCCGGCACTTTTACCATGCTTGAAAAAATGTATCATTTTGAGGCGGTACATGGACCGATTGATAACTATTTTCTTCAATGCAAAGCAGGCGGACAGGCATTAAAAAATCGCTATTACGCGGTTAATTTGAGAGCCTGTGATCATGTAAAGAGCGTCTTGGCGGCCAATAAGGGAGAGGGCCTCATGCTTGATATTGGCAGTGGACCAGGCCGAAACGGCATAGAAATGTGTCTACGGCACCCGGAGTTCAATGGCAATATCAGGATCGATTGCATCGACATTGATCCAGCGGCTGTTAAGAAAGGGGAAGAGCTCGTTGAATAGCATGGGATTAAGCAAGTGTCCTTTGTCCAGAATAGTATGACTCGATTAGCTGAAAGATATCCGGGAAATGTTGACTATGGTTTGCTAATTGGCATCCTTTGTGGATTAACTTATCCTGAAAAAGTAGGACTGCTTAAGGATATTAAGCCACATTTTAAGCCTGGAGCAAAACTTATGGCAGCTTCTTTGCTTGATGAAATGGTCAAGGAAGATCTGCTTTGCGCTTATATTCTTCGGGAAACAACCGGATGGGGTCTTCAATCTCCTCAATTTGGGGAGCTTGGGAGGGCATTGCAAATATCCAGGCGGGGTTAGTTCGTGTTTTTTCGCGGAGTTAAGGGAAATTGTAGAGATTAAGTCCTTTGACCTCCTCAAAATGGGTATCAATGGTAAAGACCTCGTAGCCACTGGAAAGGGCCAGGGAAGCTATGATCAGCTCGGAAAGCGGGATTGTGGTCCCCTTTTTTCGTAGAACCGCCGATATTTTGCCTGCTTGTTCCCATATATCCCGTGTCATCTCTAAGTATGGAAGCTTCTTCAAACTTTCTTTCACAAGCCTGGCTTCTTTCTGAACCTTTATGCCCTGTAGGATTTCAGCTAAGACCATGCCGACCATGGTAACTTTGCGCTCCCTGAGGAGACCCTTGAGATGCACCGTGAGGTCAGACTCCGGCCTGCGGAAGAACTCAATCCAGACACAAGTGTCAACTATAATCCCGGTACTCATTCAGTTCGGCCTCTTCTTCTTTTTGCCGGTCCGAATCGATATTGATCTTGCCGCTAAGGGAGATGAGCTCTTCAATGGATTTTTTTTCAATATAATCCTTGATGGCCAATTCGACGGCCTTTGTCTTGGTCTTTGCCTTTGTGCGTATCAGGAGCGCATCCATAAGATCATCTTGTATGTTAATTGTGGTCCTCATCATATGCTCCTTCCGTCATACATTTTTTGTCATATTATACATCATAATCATCGTATGTCAACATATTCCGCGCAGGCTCTTGGAACAAAATTGCAGAAGTTATGTACATGTCTTACGGCTTACCACAGCAAGGCTCGCCTTCAGTTCGGCACGGGTCAGGCTTGAAGGCTCTGACTGTTTGACGCCAACGGAAATTTTGCATATATTTTCAGATTAGGTAAAGCAATAGCGCTTAAACGTTAGGGATAAGAGGGAAGTAGATGGGTGAAAGGGTGTGTCCTGTATGGGTGGGTTATCTTCTTGCCAGTCCAATAAGAAAATTATTTCAGGATCCGGAAAAGGTTCTCGGCCCGCATGTAGAAGAGGGAATGAAGGTCCTGGACATCGGATGTGCAATGGGATTTTTCAGCCTGCCCCTTGCACGGATGGTCGGTTCACACGGGAAGGTCATATGCGTGGATGTACAGGAGAAGATGATTGAGTCGCTCAAAAAGCGCTCAGAGAAAGCAGGTTTGTCGAGTAGGATTGAGACACGCATTTGTGATCATAATTCTCTTGGTCTGGATGACCTTAAAGAAGAAATCGATTTTGCTTTTGCATCCGCTGTTGTACATGAAGTTCCCGATGCCCCTGACTTATTTTCTGAGATATATGATGCCCTAAAGCCGGCCGGGAAATTTTTAGTAATAGAGCCAAAGGGACATGTATCGGAAAAGGATTTTGGGATAACCGTTTCTCTTGCGGAACAGAATGGCTTTAAAGTAATCAATAGCCCGCGCATAGCCCGCAGTCGTGTTGTCCTGTTGGAAAAATAGGAAAAGACCGTATCATATGCTTACGATGCTTACTACGGCATATGCTTCCATGCCCTCCTCTCGACCGCAAAAGCCCATTTTTTCGGTGGTTGTGGCTTTGACATTAACCTGCTTTATGCCTGCCTCAAGGGCCTCTGCCAGTTTTTTTCGCATGTCCATCAGAAAGGGCTCTAATCTGGGCCTTTGTGCGACTATGGTGGCATCAAGGTTATTCAACTGAAACCCGTCACGCCTCACCCACGCCATCACTTGCCTCAGCATGGAAATGCTGGCCATCCCCCTGTAAGCCGGATCAGTGTCTGGAAAATGCCGGCCTATATCACCCAATGCCAGGGCGCCTATTACGGCGTCAATTACGGCATGGGTCAGGACATCCGCGTCCGAGTGCCCTTCCAGCCCCGCATCATGCGGGATCTCAACACCGCCGAGAATCAGGGGAAGCCCTTCAATTAGACGATGGGCATCATATCCAAAACCGATCCGGAACAAAACAATTCCTCTTAACCACCCAAGTGTTTTTTAATGGCAAGTGCTGCAATTGGTGCTCGTGCAGCCGGAGCAACTGGATGAGCCTGTAGAAGGCGTAAAATCCCCGCCGCGCTTGAATCCGCAGGCCGACATGAGGCGTTCCAGTTTATCCCCTTTGCAATTGGGGCAGGAGACATTGTCGTCGCCGAACACGAGGGCCTCGAACTGTTCATTGCACTTCAAACATTTGTATTCATAAATGGGCATGCATTATTTTCCCCGTTTGTTATTTCCTACTGAGTCCTTCAATAACCGCGGCGGCCAGCAGAGGAAACATGATCTCGTGGTGACCCACCAGGTTGTAACCCTTGCCCCCTTCCAAAGTGGGTCGTTGCACCACATTGGTCATGGGGCGATAGTGTCGATTGAAATCCATATTCACCGTGGTAAAGTCCTTAACACCGTAACCAAGATTTCTCACAAGGCTCAGGGCCTTCAGAAACACTTCCGGCATGATGACCGCTGACCCTAAGTTAATAAAGACCCCATTTTCCAGCGTTGAAACGAGACGCGCAAATATGCGGAAGTCCAAATGGGAGGTCTTGCCGATGGCCGCCCCATCCGCATTTGGATGGAAATGGATAATATCGGTTCCCATTGCCACGTGAACCGTCACAGGAATATCAAGCTCACAGGCCCTTGTTAGAAGGCTGTATCGGTTGTAGGGAAAATTTTCTTTAATGAGCATGGCGCCTATTGATCTACCTAAACCCGAGTTCTGTCCGGCGCCTTCTGAAATGGCATGGTTGAGAAACTTCCCTGTTTCCTCGGCCATGCCGAAACTTCCCTTCCCGATTTCCGCGGCCACGTCTTCAGAGGTGTGTCCCACCATGGCCACCTCCGCATCATGTATGATGCCTGCGCCGTTCATGGCCAATCCGGTAATGATCCGGCGATCCATAAGGTCTAATATAACGGGGTTGAGCCCTACTTTAATGGCATGGGCCCCCATGGCTAAGATTATCGTTTTTCCCTGGATGGCAGCACGGACCATGCGATCCACAATTTCTATGAGTTTTTTACCTGCCAATATCTCCGGCAGGGATTCCAGCCAAAGGGACAAGGATTTCCCCTGCTGCCACGCCTTGCCGAAATTTTTAATGTTTACCTTGCTGGTCCTATCCTTCAAGGGATACGATTTTACTTTGTCCAATGATATGGGAGACCAATCAGTCATCACACTCGCCGCCTTTCCTTATTTCAACCCGCAACTCGTATCTCGTAACCTCACTTACCCTGTTCTTCCGAGAGGTGCCTTTGAAAAATGATGTAATCAACCAGACGGCATATGATATGCCCGGCTAAAATATGTGCCTCCTGGATCCTGGGCGTGGCGTTGCTCTCCACCACTAAAGCCATGTCGACCATCTTCGCGAGCTTGCCCCCGTCATATCCGATGAACCCGGCAGTGTACATCCCCTGGCTGCGGGCATCCCTGGCCGCCGACAAAACGTTTTTCGAATTTCCACTGGTACTGATGCTCAGGAGAATATCCCCCTCCATTCCGAGGGCTTTTACCTGTTTGGAAAAAATGTCATCAAAAGAATAATCGTTTCCAATACTGGTAATTACCGAGGTATCGGTTGTCAGGGCCATTGCAGGGAGGGGAGGACGTTCAAAGGTATATCGATTGACAAATTCCGCGGCAATGTGCTGGGCGTCTGCCGCACTCCCACCATTGCCACAGATCAACAGCTTGCAGTCGCCGGTAAAGGCTAAGGCAATCCTCTCGGCTAAAAGGATCAGGTTCTCTACGTTTTCCCGGATAAACGTCTCCTTTACCTTCAAACTGTCCGCAAGTTCCTTTTTGATAATCTCTTTCATCTAAAATCCTGCTCCAGGAGGCCGGACAGCCTCCTATGATGTGGATAACCCTTCGCCAAAAACTATAGCCTTCAAGGGCATTTGTCAACTTAACATATTGCCATCTATCTGGAAATTCCAGAAGGGCGGAGTTTTGTTTAATTGCGGCGGGCTTCCGGCTCGTAGGGCCTACAGCTCGGAGAGAGGGTATAGGAGGGCCTACGCCTTGCCTATGAGGAAGCCACTCCCAAGGGGATATGAAGGCTCCCACCTGAATAAAAAATGCAGTTCCTTGTATTTTTTGTTTATTTTTTGTTGAAAATGCATATCTCATATGTTAAATAATCCTTGCCTTTCGTTCTTTTACAGGGTAATTCACCCTGAGCCGGATAACCCTTCTGCCTATTTGGTTGCCGTTTGGCGAAAGGAAGGTATTATAAATCCTCAATGAAAGGGGGCCTGCAAAAAGGTTGGGATTGTTCTGGGGGACAAGGTGCTTTTAACAAAATCGATAAAATCGAAGGGAGGACATCATGACCAAAGCTGAATTAGTTGCAGAGATAGGCAAGAAGAGTAAGCTAAGCAAAGCCGACGCTGAAAGAGCGATCAATTCATTTGTTGATGTGGCCAAGAAGACACTGAAAAAGGAAGGGAGATTGGCCCTGGCGGGATTTGGAACTTTTGTGGTAAGCAAAAGAAAGGCAAGAAAAGGAAGAAATCCCAGGACCGGAGAGACAATTAAGATCAAAGCGAGTAAAGTGGTAAGGTTTAAGGCAGGCAAGGCCCTGAAAGAAAAGCTATAGTTTGCCCTCGGTCCTCGAATCGGGCGGCTGAACACCCCTTGTAGACCTTTGGAGGAAAATGAAGGCGGGTTACCTTAGTTGGGTACCCGCCTTTTTACTCCTGTTCCAACAGCGCCAGTTCCTTAATGGCCTGTGCCAATGTCGTTAACTCCCTATCCTGTATGGTCCTCACATCCAAAAGGACCCTTTCCTTTTCAACCCTTGTAATTATCGGTGGATCATAAGTCCTGAGCCGGTTCTCCATAAACCGGGATGACAGATTTCCCGGAATTAGGCACAGCAGACGGGTCGGCAGTTCTAAAAGCGGCAGGGCACCACCACCTGCCTTGGAATTACCATCTGCCAGTTCAAGTGAAAAGTTGCGGGTCTTCAATTTCCCGATCAGCTTGATTAGGCGCGCCGCCTTTTTTGTTAGGGACCGGTAAGGCTGGCATATCATTTTCAGTGTGGGGATCTCTTTTACAGCGGTCCTTTCATCCCGGTACAGTTTAAGGGTCTCGCCTAAGGCCAAAAGCGTCAGTTTATCGATCCTCAACGCCCTGGTGAGCTGGTTTTTTTTGATCGCTTCGACCAGGTCCTTTCGTCCTAAAATGATCCCGGCCTGGGCCCCCCCTAACAGCTTGTCGCCGCTGAAAGTCACTATGTCAACCCCCTGGGACAAGGCCTCCTGAACCGTGGGTTCTTTGGCCGGCCCGTACTTTGAAAAGTCCACCAGGCATCCACTGCCCAGGTCCTCCATGACGGGAATGCCGTATCGCCTGCCTAACTTCACAAGCTCGGATAACGGCACTTCCTCTGTAAAGCCCACAATCTGAAAATTGCTCGTATGGACCTTCAGCAAAAGGCCCGTGTCAGGCCCTATTACCTCTTCATAATCCCTGAGATGGGTCTTGTTGGTGGTACCCACCTCCACCATTTCGGCCCGGCTCTTTCGCATCACGTCGGGGATGCGAAAAGACCCGCCGATTTCCACGAGTTGCCCCCGGGATACGATCACCTCGCGACCCTTAGCCATTGTCTCAAGTGAGATGAGAACCGCGGCCGCATTGTTGTTGACCACCATGGCAGCCTCCGCACCGGTCAGCTCCTTCAGAATATCCTCCACATGTGTGTAACGGCTTCCCCTTTTGCCCTGGTCCAGATCATATTCAAGGTTGCTATATCCCCCGGCAATGGCCTTGAATTGTCTCAACGCCTTGTCCGTTAAAATTGATCGCCCTAAGTTGGTATGCACCACAACACCTGTGGCATTAATCACCGGTCTCAGGCTCGGCAGGGATATCTCCTTCAGCTTTTCCACTACCAGGGCAGAGACCGATTCAAGGCTCAATTGAGATTCAGCGGACAATTCCCCATCCCGGATCCTGGCCCGGACCTCGTCAAGCACCTGGTGGACGGCTTTTATGACCAGAGTTCGGGGATAAGAACCGGTTATCTCGCTTATGTCCGGACCTGATAACAAACGATCCACTGCCGGTATTTTTTTGAACAACCCCTGCTTGTTGACTGCCTCCACCTGACTCCTCCCTTTATTGCTTATTTTCATATTGAAAACCCGGCCCTCCCCATGAGCCGGAGGCTGGGCCATGCTTTTTATCAGCCCGGCGCGGATATCCAGGTTGTCATGTTCGGCTTTCACATTTTTCAAAACGCCGGGCGCAAGGAATAAGGCGAAAGCCGCATTCAGGACCGATTTGTTGAACGGCTATAATATAGGCAATATTTCTTTTGTCGTCAAATAGTTAAAGCGCATGTAACGTCTTTTCACAAATAGGCTTGCGAAATCATGAGACCATGCTATAATGAACCATTATATATTTATGGTGGGTGTAGCTCAGTTGGTAGAGCACTGGGTTGTGGCCCCAGATGCCGCGGGTTCAAATCCCGTCACTCACCCCATGAAAAAACCAAGGACTTGGGAAATTCCCCCAGTCCTTTTTTTATGGCCACGCATGAGACTCTTTGAAAAGAGATTCGCATGCCGCGACGGATGTCGGTCGTTATTCAGAGATGTCCTTATAAATTCGAGTTGCCCCAAGTATTGAGCAGATACTAAAATATTTCTTAGACTCTGTCAAAGCAGAGATTCTTGGTGCCGAGCCTCACCAGTTGACAGAAAAACTCCTGCCTTTTATACTCATAACACAATTTTCCCTGCTACCTTCAACCTCTCTGAGGTATTCCAATGCGCTGGAAATGGATAAGATGGGTCCTGGGTATTCTTGCTGTCCTGATCATAGCATTGATCATAACGGTCTATGCGGTCCTGTCTAACTATGATTTTAATAGTTTAAAGCCCAGGATCGCCAGGGCGGTCAAGGACGCCACGGGCCGTGAACTGAGCCTGGTCGGCGACATTGATCTCGACATTGGTTTTAGTCCGGCCCTTGTTGTGGAGGACGTGAGATTCCGGAACGCTCCATGGGGTTCGCGTCCCGAATTGGCTCAGGTCCGGCGTTTCGAGGTCCAGGTGGCCCTTCTTCCGCTCATCACCGGGAACATTGAGGTCAAGCGGTTGACCCTGATCGAGCCGGACATTCTTATTGAAACCGACAAATCAGGCAAATCCAACCTTGAGTTCGAGACCTCAAAGAAAATTCCTGCCGCGAAACCCAAAGAAGATGCCCCGGCCAAAGAAATGAAACTGCCTGCCCTGACCTTTACGGAAGTGCGGATCGAAAAGGTACGGTTCACTTACAAAGACGGTCCATCCGGCGAGACTTACTCGGTGAACTTGGACAGCCTTACCACCGGGGCCGCTGATATCGATACTCCTCTGTCTTTGGTACTTAAAGGCGCATACAACCATAACCCATTTGAAGTTAAGGGAACCTTAGGTCCTATAGCCGCATTGACCGACACTGAAAGACCGTGGACAGTAAAACTGACGGCAAAGGCCGGTGGCGCCGCGGTCACCCTTGACGGCTCCATCATGGACCCCATGAATGGGAAGGGGATCTCTCTTGCCGTGACCCTCGAGGGCCGGTCAGTATCCGATATTGCCAAACTTGCAAATGCTTCCGGCGTGCCTGACATAGGGCCGTTTACGGCAGGATTCAAGATATCCGACCCAGCGGTCAAGACTTATAAGCTTTCCGACCTCCGGATTACCCTCGGGGACAACAAACTGGACGGCTCAATGGAGATAAGCTTAGCCGGAAAACGGCCGCTACTCACGGCCGTACTGTCTTCACGGAAACTGGACCTGCGGCAGTTCCTGTCAAAAGACGAAGGGAAGAGCGACCGGAAAAGGGGGTCCGGTGAGGCAGCGGCAAAGAAAGAAAAGCTGTTCCCCGAGGATCCCCTTCCCATAGATGCGTTGAACCAGGCCGATGCCGATGTCAGGTTTAAAGCCGGGGAGATTATGCTTCCGCAGCTTGCGCTCAATGACCTAAACGTCCATGTATTGATCGAGAAGGGTCACCTTGTCAAAACCCTCAAGGCCGTCATTGGCGGCGGGACCCTGGACGCCCGTTTCGACCTGCTCCCGCAGGGCAAGACCGCTGCCATGACCACGGCCATGAAGATAACCGGGCTCGACTTAGGCCGTATGCTCAAGGAGCTGGATGTCAGGGATATGATCGAGGGCAAGCTCGATATGGACCTTAATGTTTCCGGCAGGGGCGGTTCAATCGCAGGAATCATGGCCGGGCTCAACGGCAAGACCATCCTGATTATGGACAAAGGGAGGATCAACAACAAATACATTGACATGTTAGGCGCCGACCTCAGCTCCGGCCTGTTCCGGGTGCTCAACCCGAAAAAAGAAAAGGCTGAATACAGCGAGTTCAACTGCTTTGTGAGTGGTTTCGGCATCAAGAACGGGCTCGCGGACGTCACGGCCTTAATATTCGATACCAATGCAATGAGCGTTGTGGGAAACGGCAGGATCAACCTGAAGACCGAGGAACTGGACTTAGGACTCAGGCCCTCTCCCAAAAAAGGGATTGACACCGGGGTCATGGGAAAGCTCAGCCTGAGTTTGGGTGAATTAGCCAGACCCTTGAAGTTGGCCGGGACATTAGCCGATCCATCTCTCACTGTTGACCCGACCCAGACCGCAATCACCCTTGGCAAGGCCGTGGGCGGTGTGGTCCTGTTCGGCCCGGTAGGCATTGCCGCGGCCTTAGCAAGCGAAAGCCCTGACGATGAAAACCCGTGCCTTACGGCAATTGAGGCCGCAAAAAAGGGGATCAGGGTCTCGGGAGACAAGAAACCGGAGAAGGAAAAGGGCGTGGTAGAGGGTATCGGCGACAAACTCAAGGGGCTATTCGGCAAATAGATAGGGTAATATCATATACTGGCGGGACAGCGAGGGTGTGCATCATGTTCCCAAGAGAAAGTCGGACCATATAATTATTGATTTGCCGGAGAGATTATAACAGTTTATGGGAACCGAGCTTCCCATAAACTGTATTATGTGTTAGTCTCCGGCAGTCCGCTTTTCTGTACTGAAGACTCAACGCCCGGAGGGCGGGCGTTTGAGCCTGCAATAAACGGCAAGAAGGTTTTATTACTTTTTTTCAGGAGGACAAAATGGAAGGAAAAGGACAGACAGCTTTGGTGACAGGGGCAAGCAGCGGGATGGGACAGGAAACAGCCAAAAGACTGGCGGAGAAAGGGTTTCAGGTAATTGCCGCGGCAAGGAGGATGGATCGTCTTAATGAGCTTGCTAATCAGGTTCAGGGGATCATTCCCAAACAGGTGGACCTCTCGAATCCTGGAGACGTTGAAAAATTCAGCGGCTATATTTCGAGCCTGTCGGAGCCGGTTTCCGTACTCATCAATAATGCCGGTTACAGTATTAGGGGCGCCCTTGAGGATATAAGCCTTGAGGATATTAGACGTTTATTCGAGGTGAATGTATTTGCCCTGGTTCGGGTCACCCAGGCCTGCTTGCCCGGAATGCGCAAGTTGAGAAAAGGGACAATCGTGAACCTCAGTTCCATCGTCGGAAAATTTACCTTTCCCATGACCGGTGGGATTTATGCGGCTTCAAAACATGCCGTGGAGGCCATAAGCGATGCCATGCGCATGGAACTGCGTCCATTTGGAATACGGGTGGTGGCAATCCGTCCGGGGGTTATCGCCTCTGAATTTAACGAGGTGGGAAACGAGATGAGCGGCGACGTCATGGCCAGGACCGATCCTGATTATAAACCCGTGTATGAGGCCGCCGGGGCCGGGATAGGGAAGATGTTTGGCGGTGTTTCCATCCCGGGTCCTGACTTGATAGCCGATATCATCGTAGATGCCGTGCTATCGGATGCCCCGAAAACCGTCTATTCCGCCGGCCCCTTTAGTGACGAGTTTTTGGGCCAGCGCGCTAAACTGGATGATGACGAATTTGATGCCTTCCTGACCGAGAAGTTCGGACTTGCCGGGTTAAAGGTCTGAGCAGGACCGGAAACAGCATATGAATAGGTGATCGACAAAGGCTTATTTAGTCTTTTTCCGGTAGCATATGAATTTCAAGATGGATATAACAAAACAAATTCAATCACTGTTCAACGAAGCAAAGGTTTATCAATCCCAAAGCCTTTTTGCGGAGGCAAAGGAGAGATACATAGAGACTGCAAGATTGATAAAGAAAAGCGAGCGGCTGAAAAATAAAAACAGGCTCATAAGGATTATCTCAAAAAAACTCAAAGCATTAGAGAATGATGCTAACAGTTTCGAGACGTTGGGTTGGGGGCATCACCCAAAATGTCCGTAAAGGAACATGATGTTGTCAAGGAATCACTCTTTATTTCAAAAGACAAGAAGACCGACTCATATGCCCTTGAAGTAGCAGCGGCCCTGCTTGGGTTCGGCCAGTTTGAACAGGCGATTAAAGAGTTTGGGAAATTGTTAAAAAGAGACACTCTTCGTGTTGCCGCAGCAAAAAATATAATAAGGTGCTACATTGCAGTGTCTTCATTGAAAAGTGCATTGGTTCAATATCAGAAGTGGCTGTATAGCGATTTTTTTCCTTCGGATCAATTGGAAAAAATACGCTTTTTTATTGAAGCCATTCTAAAAGGAAAGGGAATCAATAAGACACTTCCGA
>JAFDDR010000261.1 GCA_019310785.1 Deltaproteobacteria bacterium | reverse complement strand
GTTTCTTAAAAGAATGCCTGGAAGGTGAAGATATTAAAGTGCAGATACTGGATGCGGGGATAATGGGCAACAGCCCCTTTCCTGTGGATATAAGCAGGGATAGTGTTGCAGCCGCTGCGGGCAGCAGCCTTGCTGATGTGCAGAATATGGGCCATGAAGGGAAGGCCCTGGATGTGATGATATCAGGGGCTATTAAATGTGCCGGGGATCTCTATGAAAATGGGGAAATACAGGGAGTCATAGGTATCGGGGGCTCAATGGGGACAAGTCTCGGCACTGCCGTCATGCGAATATTCCCTGTTGGTTTTCCCAAGGTGATGATTTCTACTATGGCCTCCAGAAACACTCGCCCCTTTGTGGGAACAAAAGATATCATGATGCTGCATTCGGTATGTGATCTATCAGGACTCAACAGGATAACCAGAAAAGTGCTCAGAGAGGGCGCTTTAGCAATAGCGGGTATGGCAAACGGGGGAGAAATAACTTCATCTGATGATCGACCTCTTGCCGTTGTCTCGACCCTCGGCACAACCGAGTCCTGCCTCGTAAGTGTAAGACAGGCACTTGAGGCAAGAGGAATGGAGGTTGTAACCTTCCATACGGTTGGTTCGGGAGGGGAGGCCATGGATGAGGTAATCCGTGAAGAAGACGTAGAGCTTGTTGTGGATCTTTCCCTTCATGAGCTTGTGGACCATTTTTTAGGGGGTGATTATGATGCCGGGCCAAACAGGGGTCTTGCGGCGCTTGAGAAGGGAATTCCTACTATACTTGTGCCTGGAAATACGGACTTTCTGGTTACGGGCCCGCTTGCCCTGGCAAAGGAGCGTTTTGCCGGCCGGCGAATGCATGCGCATAACGCCGCTATTACCGCAGTAGGGACTAATCAGAGAGAAATGGAGGATCTGGCCAGGCTCATATCAGAGATGTGCAAAAAGGCAAGAGGGCCTGTAGCAGTACTTGTCCCCATGGGCGGTTTTTCGGCATTTAACTCATTAGGGGGGCCGTTAGAGGACCCGGACGTAAGACGAGAATTTGCCAAGGCCCTCAGGGCGAGCCTGCCGGAGGGAATACGTTATGTTGAATCCGGACATCATATCAACGACCCTGAATTTGCAATGGAAATTATGGACTGTGTAAAAGATCTTGTTGGAACGAGTGAGACGGTATCTGCTCAATAAATCGGGGTGAGACGCTTCGATGATTCGGCCCTTTTGGTCAAAGCAGGAAAAGGAGACATAAGTGGCTTTTACAAATATAAACGGGATAAAGATATATTATGAGATTCACGGTAATGGTGAGCCCCTTGTACTGCTCCACCACGGTTTTGGATGTACAAAGATGTGGAAGAATATATACCCCCCTCTGATTGAAAAGGGCTATCAGGTGGTTATGTACGACAGGAGAGGGTATGGAAGTTCGGATGACAAGAAAGATTTTAAAGAATTCTATGTGAGTGACAGGTTTCGTCCTGAAAGCGTAAACGAGCTGAACCAATTTGTGGCCTTCCTTCGAATCGATTCTTTTCATCTCATAGGACAATGTGAGGGGGGAGTCGTTGCAGTAGACTATGCAGCCCAATATCCTGCCCGGGTAAAAACAATCGTTACATCAAGCACGCAATGCTACAGCGAAATACCCATGTACGAATTCAATAATCAGAAATTTCCGGATCTGTTTCAAGCATTGGAACCGGCCCAGAAACAAAAATTCATGGAATGGCACGGGGAAGACTTTGCAGAGCCGCTCTACAATCAATTCAGCAGGTTTGGCGGGGCGTATGGGAAAGATGTTTTTGACCTCAGACCTCAACTGTCGCACGTCACATGTCCTGCGCTTGTACTTTATCCTGACAGGAGCTTCCTCTTTGACGTGGACCAGGGTGTAGCCTTCTACCGTCATCTTCCCGAAGGAGAGCTTGCAGTACTGCCGAAGTGCGGCCATAATACCTATGAATATAAACCCAAGGAATATGTGTGGCATGTCCTTGGATTTTTAGCCAGGCATGGTACCTGTTAACGGAGTAGTTGAGCTAATGCAAATTTCAAATAACAAATACCAAATAGCAAACAACTCACAATTACCAAAATTCGAAATAACAAACAGGAAAAAGATAAACATCGAACATCAAACGCTCAACTCGCCTATGGCGAGTTGGAAATTCGTTTTTTAATCCGGTTTTGGTCATTGGATATTTGAATTTGGAATTTAATTGGAATTTGGTGTTTGAAATTTGGGATTTGTAATCTTCCCTGAACGGTTCCGCGGCATCAATATTGACCTTTCCAGGGACGAGAGGAAGCAGAAGTGAAAACTGGCTCTATCCACTGGGCATGGATCATTCTTGCAACGTGCTTTGTTAATCTTTTTATAAATTATTCTGTACGCTTAGGCTACGGTGTTGTCCTTCCTGAGATGATCAGGGACCTGGGCCTCAACCGCACGGCCGGAGGATCCATTTATAATGCCTATCTTTTTTCCTACATTATCCTGACTCCGTTAACCGGTTTCCTGACAGACAGACTTGGGGCCCGGAGGGTCATTACTACCTGTGCCTTCATCTTAGGCGCGGGCGTCATCCTGATGGGGACCGCTGAATCCCTCTGGACCGCATGTATTTTTTATGCAGTAGTGGGCATAGGAGCCACCGGCATGTGGACACCGGTCATTACAGTAGTCCAGCGCTGGTTTGCTGCAAATCGAAGGGGACTGGCCTTAGGGATACTATCGACCGGATACGGGCTGGGCTTTGCCACAATGGGAGCCGTCTTTCCCTTGATCGTAAAATATTTCAACTGGCGGTATTCATGGTACTTTTTAGGGGCCGGGGCGCTAATAATGGTTGCGGTAAACGGTATCTTCCTGCGGAGCAGTCCGGAGTCGGCAGGGTACCTGCCATGGGGCCAAAAGGAATCCCTGAATCCAAAAGGCACAGAAAAAAAAGACTCCTCCCGGGGGTTCAGTCTCTCCACCCTGTTCAGAAGCAGGACGTTCTGGGTCATAGGGTTTTCGTATCTCTGCATCTCATACAGCCTTTATGGAATAACTACCTTTATGGTGGACTATGCCAGGTATCAACTGGGTATGCCAATTGAAAAGGCGAGCCTTTTGGCAACAATACACGGTATATGTCAGATAGCGGGAGTGTTGACTATCCTGCCGTTGTCCGACTATCTCGGGCGGAAAAGGACCATTATTATTTCCAACTCCTTCATAGCGATATGCCTGGCCGGGATTCTTTTGACAGGAAATTCATGGATCATGCTCTATGTGTTTGTGGCAATAATGGCCGTTTTTTATGGGGTGACATTCCCCATGTATGGTGTCTGCGCCGGGGATTATTTCCCCAAAGAGGTTATGGGTACAGTCATCGGGGCCTGGACGCCCTTTTATGGTGGCGGGGCTATTTTAGTCCACTGGGTGAGCGGCGTGCTACGTGACACCACAGGGAATTATGACCAGGCATTTGTCATTAATGCAGTGATGGCCGCCCTGGGAATGGTCTTGATTTGTTGCGTGAATCAAAAGACACTCAACCCTCTAAAGAGGTGATGTAACCTTGAACCGTGAACCCTTGAACGTTGAACCTGAGAAGTTACAATGCAAGATTTTTCCAGGTGCCATAGGCAAGATCACGACTTTGCATGCCGTATATTACAAGGAGCACTGGGGCCTGGACCATTCTTTCGAGGCCCAGGTGGGGAGGGAAGTTTCTGATTTTATCACTCACTTTGATGAAAAAAAGGATGGATTGTGGAACGCAGTATCAGGAAATGAGTTGGCCGGATGTATCGCAATTACAAGGAATCCGGATGAACCGAGTGATGCCCGGTTAAGGTGGTACATCGTTGATCCGGTTTTCCATAGGCAGGGCATAGGGAAGACTCTTATCAAAAGAGCGATTCATTTTTGCAGAGAAGCAGGTTATAAGCGCATATATTTGTGGACTTTTAAAGGATTGAATAGTGCCCAAACGATCTATCATCAGTGAGCAGAGGTTTGATCTGGTCTTAAAATAAGCAGTGTTTTGGCACCTTTCGTATCATAACCCTTTGCATTACAGGCGCGAGGTAACGAGCGTGTTTATGAATGAAAATGTGTACGCCCCCGCTTACGGGATCCGTGACCGGCATGTCGCAGATCCCGCCGCCGTGGGGCGTGAACCCTGCTAATGGTTTGATATTTTAGCAGAAGTATTAGCCGAAGGCAAGTCGAAGATCCCGGACTTTGAGCGGGGAGCGGAATAAAACCATTATTTGCCTGGTACCTTTTCCTCTA
>JAFDDR010000260.1 GCA_019310785.1 Deltaproteobacteria bacterium | reverse complement strand
CTGCCACAGGCAGGTAAGACCGGGCTTTACGCTGAAGCGCTTGCGCTGGATGCCCTTATCGAAGAGGTCAACGTCTCGAATCGACATGGGACGGGGACCTACAAGGCTCATCTCCCCCCTGAGCACATTGAAGAACTGCGGGAATTCATCCAGGCTTGTTTTACGTATGAACTTCCCAACCCGCGTCATTCTCGGATCATCCACGATTTTAAAAATGGGACCCTCCGCCTCGTTCAGTTCCTCCAGCTCCCTCATTTTCTCTTCTGCGTCCCGGACCATGGACCTGAACTTAAACATTGGAAACAGGCGCTTTTTGAGTCCCACGCGTTCCTGAACAAACAGGACGGATCCGGGAGAATCAAACTTGATCGCAATGGCGATCACCCCCATCACCGGCAGAAGTACCGGCATGGCAAGCAGGGTGAGTATCAGGTCCAGGACCCTCTTTACGAGTAGTTTCACCTCGTCCTGGGCAACAGGTTCAAGGGTCAGCAGGGGAATCCGGCCTAACTCGACTAATCTGATCCGGGCAACCTGAAGATCAAATACATCTGCCATGAACCGCAGTTTGACACCCTCTTCTTCGCAAGCATATGCGATATCTTCCACGTCCTTGATTATGGAACGGGGAATAGCCAGGATTACCTCATCAATCACATGGTCCTTCAATATAGAGGTGATATCCTCCACTGTACCAAGTACCGGCGAATCACACACATCCCACCCAACTCGCCCCGGGTCAGGGTCCAGGTGTCCTACTATGTCAATCCCCCATTCTGAACGCTGCCGGAGCGCCTCTGATAGACCTGCTGCCCGATCTCCTGTGCCAATAATCAATACCTTGAGGAAGTTTTCCCCCTTCTGTATGGCCCTTCGGAAATACCAGATAAGGGCGATCCTTGCCCCAATCAAGACGACAAAATTCAGGCCCGCGAACAACACTATTATCGCACGGCTCACGTACTGGATTTTGAACAGGAACACTCTTGGGCCCTTGTAAGCTCCGAAATACGAGAGGAAGAAAATCAGGAAAGCAAGGATGAGCGGCAGCAGGGCCAGGTGAGAAAAGAAATCTGTCTCAGTGACTGAAAAGAAGAAAGAATAGAGCCAATACGACAGCAGGAAGGCAAGTGTCGTAAGACCAATATCGAGCAAAAACATTACGCGACCGATCTGCTGTGTCTTGTCCTCAAATTCGGCCATGTTTCACCAATTCCTCATTGCACTATCATCTGTCATAGGATTAAAACTGCTTAATACCAAAGTTGACAACCTCGTAAAAACTAGTCACCCCGGCGAAAGCCGGGGTCCAGGTTAAGCATAAGTCGCTGAAAGCACTGGATTTCCCGCTGCTTTGTGCGGGGAATGACGCAAAAGGGAACTTTGGGACTTGTTACGAGTGCACCAAAGTTGATGGACTCGTAAAAAGTCGAAGATTGAATTCAATGATGATAAACACCCGATATTACTAATCGCCATTTTTTATTCTTGCGTATTCTGCGCCTTTTTGCGGCTATACTAAAGTTCACAGGGAGACATTTGATGCACATGGAAGGTCTACCGGCCGCAAGAAACGGCCGGTCGGCCAGATATCCCTGCTAAAAAGTAGGCGGTTCTTGAGGCTCTTGTGGCCCATAAAGAAGTCAAAACCCATCCGTTTTTTCGCCCCCCATCGCCTCTTATGCTCTGTCATTTCCCCCAAAAAATCATAGGCTTTGATCCCTTCGGCAATGCAGGCCTCGATGACCTTGTACCGTAAAGCATTGCCCACTCCGGGTATGTAGTCCGGGTCAAAACCGTCCTGCAATGCGTTGAAAACGTTCTTGTAAACGTAGCCGATCTGCACTGCTCTAAACTCTCCATGTTCCTCTAAACCAAACAGCCTCAACCAACCCTTTTCGAGAGCAGTCTTAGTAAATATCCTATAGAAAACCGCCTGACCCGGTTTTCGTCTAAACGTGCCCTCTTCCCCGCGTTGTCTCCAGTGTCGATAGTGAAGATCGAAAAGTCCATTCAGGAATCGAGGCAGTTCATCCGGGGTCCGGCAACGAGAAACAGTGACGCCGTCACGTCCCAGGATCTCTTTCATTTTCCTGCGCAGGGTCGACCTTCTCTTTCGGGATAAAATCTTCATATACGTGTCCATATCCTCGGCGAGATCAAAAGAACTGAAGTCCCTGGGCCGCTCGTGACATAAAAAACCTTGTTCCTTGCAGGTAAGGAAAATACGTTCACGCGCTCCGGTCCACCCGGCCACATTCGGGATCCAGATGCAATCCCAATGTTCACGGTATCTTAAGAGGGCCTTTGCGATTGCATGTGAAACTTCGACTTCGCAATCCTCCCGGACAATCCAATCCCCATAGTCAAGGCCCGTGGCATAATCCGCCATAATCCGGAGTGCATGGTATGGAACCAGACCCGACAAGCGGAATTCTGCTAAATAAAAAGGTGCAATACCGACCAGCGTACCTTTGTTATCCCTGACAGAAATGATAAAAGGGATTACGGATTTCCCAACAACTTCTACCCAGGACTTCATCCATTCCCATGTAAGAAAAATAGTATCCGCGCGCGCGTTAGAAAGTAAATCATTCCATTCCTTTTCAAGGGAAAAGAAACCCGACCAGTCTTCTATCACCTCAGATCTCAATTAGTCTCCTTCCTGCACGTTGGGTCCTCCCCATTCGAGATCTTTGAATTGTTCATTTCTGAACAGAACACTTTTAATTGTCATTGTTTTTGAATGGGGTAAGATCATGCTGTTTCAAAACAGAGCCAAATAGCGATGGGCTTACAACCGACTATTGCCAGGGCTATTTGAGAACGAATGAAGGGGGCCAATTCTCACTTATGTATCCTGCGATCAGATCAAAGCTCCTGTCCTGATAATGGACTTCATCTGTGAAATATTGCAGGTTCTTAGGTAATGCAAGTTCCAGATCTATTAGCGGGACTCGCATATCCTGGGCTGTTTTAACAGCGATTTCATTATACTTCTCCATCCCGGCTTTCGCTGTCAATACATGCCATTTCTTATCGGGGCCCTTAGCTTCGTAGTGCACCATTATCAATTTTGAATCCTCTTCAGGGGACATAACATCCTTGAGTAAATGGGGTTGGGTCATCAAAATGACACCCACATTTTCAGCCTTAGCAAATGAAATAAGAGTCTTCATATTTCGTTCAAATGGAACCAGTCCCGGAAACTCCTTGGATAGAACTACAGATTTTGGGGCACAGAACCAGGTATTCCTGAAGAATGATGTTATGGTTTTCATCAGGTTTTTTTTCTTCACCAGGTCTGTTAGAGGCCCAAGAAAATGTCTGTAATCATCAGAGAATGGACCTGAACTATAATATGAAAAATCAGCATTAATCAGGAGATCATTAATAGCATGCATGACAATTATTACATCCGGCTTATGCTGTCGAAGATTAATCATGTAATTAATCAATGTGTGTTGGATGGTATACCACTGCCTGCCAAGATTGTAGACTTCAATATTCCTGTTTGGAAATCTCGCTTGCAATAGCCTTTCCAGTCTCTCAGGCCAGCCAATGTTCTTGCTGTCCTTAAATTCGGTGGTTGATCCCCCCAGGCAAAAAATTCTGAAGCAGGCTTTTTCAGAATTGCTTGACTTAGGGACAAATGCCTTTGGGGACAACTGTAGAAAAGGATGATATTCACTACTCAATTCAGGCGATCTTATCTCCCGCACTGTTAAGTAGATTGTGAGCAAACAGAAAATACAGAAAAATGCAGAACCAAAGACTAAAGGAATGATGAATCGATGTAAGCGTCCGGTTCTTTGTGCTAAATAAAGATAAATGCTGACAGCCGTTATTATGGGCAACGCCAAAATCAAAGCGTAGCGCATTATATTGTAATTTGTTGGAATATCTTCTGACGGATAAAACAACCCGATATAAAAAAAAGCAACAACACCAACAAATGCCAAAATGATTATATAGTCAAATATATGGATGGTTTTTTTGGGCGGGCTTGTCATAAAACTGTATGTGATAAATCAAACATTCATTCTATTACCTGCTGTACACGACTTTTTATGGCTTCCATTTTCATTCCAAATTCTGTTCATCTCCGGGATCTCTGGGGGCTCAAGCGACCCAAGGAAGCGGGTGAGAGAATCGCATCATCGGTTATGCGAACCACCCTTAGACTTCCGAAAAATTAACAAGCTCAGACAAGATTATGTTGAGACTGTTTATAAAAAAACTCTTATAGATTTAACCACTCTTGCTGCGGTTTGGCCATCCCAATATTCAGGAACAGATCGTTTGCTCACACCTCCTGAAAGAATACTGTCAACCCGGCTTTCAAGATCTTCAAACGTGCAAAGCCTGTTGGTCCCCTGCTGGATGGTAATGGGGCGTTCCGTGTTCGGCCTCATTGTGAGGCAGGGGATACCAAGATAGGTTGTTTCCTCCTGTATCCCTCCGGAATCCGTGATGGCGAAACGGCAATTGAACACCAAGTTCATGAAACGGATATAACTCAAAGGGCCAACATGATATATTTGAGGGACTTCATTTAGTATTTGTATCAGACCGAACTGTTCAAGATTTTTCCTGGTTCTCGGATGAATTGGAAATATTAAGGGAATCTTTTCTGCAATGCGTGTAAGGGCCCGGCAGATCGATTTTAGAATTCCGGGATCATCAACATTTGAAGGTCTGTGCAATGTAACAAGGCCATACCC
>JAFDDR010000259.1 GCA_019310785.1 Deltaproteobacteria bacterium | reverse complement strand
AACTCCATACCAACGAAAGAGTGGCTCATGAGGAAGATCTTCGGGTTGATCTGCCTGCATGCCTGTTCCAGGGATTCAAGCCACAGATCAGGGTTGAATCCCTTTAATAAGGGGGGTTCCAATTTATAAACCCGATCCGGACCATAAGAGGCAGCCTGTTCGGCCGCCGCTGAAACCGTGTCCCCCATTAATACGACGAAAATACCTACACCGAGATCGCCGGAAAGCTTTTTCCCGGCTCCCAGCAATTCAAGGGTCTTCATATCCAATGATCCCTCTTTCACCTCTCCCAGTATCAGCACATCATTCATCCTGAACCTCCCCTTGTACGATTTGCGATTGTCTATTTGCGATTGTCTATTGAAAACCGCCTGAAAAACAACATAAATGTTTTATCCGCTTGTAACCTTATGATTTAGGACCTTCGACATTTGAGGTAAAAATACCAATGCATTAATTTCAATTTTCAATTTTATAGTGCCTGCAAAACCAGCTCGTTCAGATCCATGACCCGAAAGCCCTCTTTCGGTCCTGCAGCCTTGCGGGCATCCTCTAACATGATGCGACACAAAGGGCATGCGGTGACTAGGATCTGTGCCCCTGTTGCCTCGGCCTCCCTGATCCGGACATCGCTCATCTTGACCTCGCCGTTCAGATCCTGCCACATCCTTCCGCCACCTCCACCGCAGCAGAGACTATCGGCCCCGTGGTGGGTCATCTCCACAAGGTTAAGGCCGGGGATTGAGCTAATAATCTCCCTCGGCTCATCAAAAATCCGATTGTACCGGCCCAGGTAGCAGGGATCATGGTAGGTGACAGTCGCCCCCTCCCCCTCTTTGAATTGGAGCTTCCCATTGGCGATCAGTTCTCGCAAAACCAAAGTATAATGGCGCGCCCTGAAAGATGCTTCAGGGTATTCATTTCGAAAGGTATGAAAGCAATGGGGCGAAGAGGTCACCACGTCGGTAATGCCGTATTTATCAAAAAGATCGAGACAATTCTCCATCTGCTCCTCAAAAAGGCCAAATTCACCCGCTCGCCTGGCAATGTCCCCGCAGCAGGGCTCTTTTTTGCCAAGGATGCCGAAATGGACCCCGGCCGACTGAAGGATCTTTGAAAACGACAGGGCAATTCCCTGGGCCGTGTCATCAAAGGAGGTGGTACATCCCACGAAGTAGCAAAGATCCGCTTTTGCGTCCCTTTTTGCGAGATCAACCAGATCCAGCCCCTCTGCCCAGGCCCCCCGCTTCTTTTTGGATGACTCCCACGGATTGTCGTACTTGAAAACCTTTTCAAGGGTCTGGTTCATAAGCTTGGGCACATTGGTTCCCTCCTCCACGGCCAAGACCCTCTTCTTCATTACGGCCTCAAAGGTGGCACCGTAGACAGGGCAGACCTCCAGGCAGGCCCGGCAGGTGGTGCAGTACCAGACCCATTCATCCACTTTGCTTTCTTCACCCCTGCTCAGAAACCGGATATCCCCTAATGGGAAATGCTCCTGCCACAGGGCGTGGCGCATCGCCTGGACAAAATCCCGAGGGGCAAAGGGTTCACCAGCCCCTGTAGAGGGGCAAACCTCCACGCAACGCCCGCACCGCATGCAGCCATCAAAGAAGATCGAATCACCTAGATCAAATTCTCCTGCCCCTTCCTCTACAGCCAAAACGGTCGACCTGGGAGACCCCTGCAAATAAATGCCCGCAGGTGCCCCCAAGATATGAAAAAGCTTGGTAAAAGGGATCACTGCAATGAAGCACAGGCTCAGGAGCGTGTGCCCCCACCAAATGAATGGATAGAGAACCTCAGCCGTAGAAACTGAAAACAGACCGCCCATCCACCAGCCCACAAAGGACCAGGCGCCCCACAGGGGATGCTGGGAGGCCAACCGGAGGCCCTCCACCATAAAACCGGAAAGGGCAACCAGCAGGAGCCACGCAGGCACCAGGGCATCCTCCAACCGCATTTCAAGCCGGGGAACGCGCTGGATGTATCTACGGATGAGTGCCCATATGATCCCTGCCAGGAGCATGAACCCCCCCACCTCCATGGCCATGGAATATACCAGATAAACAGTGCCCTTTAAAAATAAAAAGAGCCATTCGTGGACAGCCAGCAAAGCGGTGCCTATGAAAAGGGACAAAAAACCCCAAAACAGAAAGAGATGCATAATACCCGCGGCTATATCGCCCTGAAGCACGCGACGGCCCAGAAAGGTATCCAGGATCGTCCTTTTGAGTGCGTCTTTTGAAAAAGGAACTTCCAGAGAGCCTGCGCTCTTTTTCCATACGCGGATGTGGGCGGCCACGCCTGCCAGAAAAAGCCCTGTGGCCAGGCCCGCCAACACGTAGAAGACCCAAACGTTCTCGATCTGCCAGAACATGATACGATAGGGTGTCATGGAAGCCATCTCATAAAAACGCCCCTCTTGCCGAACCCCGTTAATTTAACAAAACTGTCTCGAGCTAAGATCTGCCCACATAAGCCAACAAACTTTGATGAACTCGTAAAAAGCTATGTGATGCCGCGCTCCGGCACTGTAACCGAAACTATCTTGCTAAGTTAGTTGAAAGTCCCAAAGTTCGTCACTCCGGCGAAAGCCGGAGTCCAGAACCTATTGGAAAGGCTGGATTCCGGCTTGGTCGTCACCCCGGAATCCTATCCGGGACGGAATGACGCTAAAAGCGAATTCTTGACTTTTTACGAGGTTATCAACTTTATGAATCGATATTGAATATTGTTGGTGCATAGTGGAAATCCCTCAATCCCTCAATTCTTCTTGGTAATATTGTTAGTTTTTTTGTTGATTTGTCAAAGCATTTATATTTATACTCTCATAAGCTTTTCTTATAAACTCAAAGATTTACTTATACAATCTGCCCAATGAGAATCAATCTCAACCAGCTTAGATCTTTTTTTCTCGCGGCAAGAGAAAAAAGCATTACCAAAGCCGCTGTGGCCCTCTATGTGACCCAACCAGCAGTTACCATGCAGATAAAATCCCTTGAGCAGGCCCTGGGGATCAAGTTGTTCGGGAAATATGGCCAGAATTTTGAGCTCACTGAAGCAGGGGAAGTCCTGTTCGGGTATGCGGATAAGATATTTGAGATCGTTGAGGAGATGGAATATGCTCTGAAGGGGTATACGGAGCTAACACAGGGTTCCCTTACCTTGGGAACCACCCGCAGCTTTGCAAGACACCTCATGCCCGGACTGATCTCCCGCTTTCAGGAGCTGTATCCGGGGGTGAAGGTATCACTGAAGGTGGGGAGTTCCCAAGAGATAGCCGATGGATTGATGTCGTTCAAATACGATCTCGGGATCATAGGCCGGCTCTCATATGGGAATAAGTTGAAAGTGATACCATTCACAGAAGAAGAATTTTGCCTGGTGATACCGCCCCAACACAGGTTTGCCAAGAAAAGAGAAGTTTCGATCCAGGAGCTTAAAGATGAGCATATTATCATCAGGGAAAAGGGCTCCGGATTAAGGTATGCCATCCTTTCCTTGCTTCGATCTCATGGCGTTAGTCCTTCAGTCCTCATGGAGGCTGGAAGCGTAGAGTTTATCAAAGAGTATGTCATCAAGGGACAAGGGATATCTATTCTTTACAAACCAGAGGTCGAACGTGAGGTAAAGATGGGGCTTATGCATTGTCTGGGCCTTAAGGAGGGCCCCATATTCATCCAGACCGATATTGTTTTTCCAAAAGAGGTTGATCTCTCGCCCCCTGCCCAGGAATTCCTCCGTTTGGCT
>JAFDDR010000059.1 GCA_019310785.1 Deltaproteobacteria bacterium | reverse complement strand
ACTCCAGTCCTCGCGAGGCTAACCACCAACCGGAGAGCCGGATGCGGGAGACCCGCACGTCCGGTTCGGAGGGAGGGGCGGCGCAACTCAATGCGCTGTCCCTACCCCTATCAAGGGAACGAATGGTGGCGGGTGTAACTGAATCAATTCTCGAGAAAGCTGTACTCTCGTGGTTTCAGAACCAAGTTGAAAATCAAAACATCCGGGTGGTGACTGCCTATCGTCCCAGCCTGGCAGAATGGACCCATAATTTTAAAGTGACGAAACCAAAATGAAATGCCATATCTGTGGTGCGGAAATTCGCGCAGTGAGGACGGACCCGCCCATCCAAAGTGATGAGCAGTGCATCGTCATTTTCAAGAATCTGCCGGTGCTCCAGTGCGAAAACTGCAGCGAATACCTGCTTGAGGATGCCGTGATGGCCTGGGTTGACGAGGCCATGGAGAAGGTAAGCCCTTCGACCGAGTTGGAAATTATTCGCTATGCGGCGTGAACAGAGGAGATTACTGCGTAATCTCCTTGAAGAGTTCGGAGGCGCAGATCAATGACGCGCGTTCATGCGCTGCCGTATTGGGAGAAATTGAGACATGTCCCTTGATGAAAAACTGAGAGAAAAACGCGAGGAGATCCTTCGCATCGCCGCAAAGCATGGTGCCCTCAACGTGAGGGTCTTCGGCTCTGTCGCCAGAGGCGAAGCGGACGAAAAAAGCGACGTGGACTTCTTGGTGGAGATGGAGCCTGGACGGAGCTTGTTCGACCTGGGCGAATTGTTGATGGACCTGCGGGAATTGCTGGGTCGGGACGTGGATGTAGTCACGGAAAACTCGATTTACTGGCTTCTCCGCCGCCGCATTCTCCACGAGGCAAAACCGCTATGACAAGGGACCCGCGAGTCTATCTTGCGCAAATTATGGAGCGCATCGAGCGAATCAAGCGCTATACCGCCTCGGGCAAGGAAGCTTTTTTCAGCGACTCGCTCATCCAGGACGCCGTTATTCGGAACTTTGAAGTCATCGGCGAGGCTGCCAAGCGTATACCCGAGCAATACCGCTGTGAGCACCCGGAAATTCCGTGGCGTGGACTGGCGTCTTTTCGCGATGTGCTGATCCACCAATACGAAGGCGTGAGCTTGCCCGAAGTATGGGTTATTATTGAGCGGGATCTGCCAGGTCTTCATCAAGCCATAACTGCTATTCTCCCGCCTCTGGATCAACTGGAGCGCGAACTGGCTGGAGAAGAAGAACCCGAGGACAGGGCGTGATCGTCGCGCCATTCACATTAAACTGATTCAAGATAAATGAGTTTATTTGTATCCTGAATGTAAACCAATGGAAATATAGATATGGTCATTGAAGGGATTCTTAAAGAGAAGCGCGAAGAAATCCTCCGCATTGCTGCAAAACATGGCGCTCGGAACGTGCGTGTCTTCGGATCCATTGCCCGCGGAGAGGCGGATGACGTGAGCGACATAGACTTCCTGGTAGACATGGAGCCCGGGCGCAGCCTCCTGGACATGGGCGGATTGCTGGTGGAGCTGGAAAACCTCCTGGCTCGGCGGGTGGATGTGGTCACTTCTCGCGGTCTCAAAAAACGGATTCGGGACCGCGTTCTGCAGGAGGCGGTGCCGTTATGAGGACGCACGATAACGACTGCAAGACATCCTGGAGGCCATCGCCAACATTGAACGTTACATGGGTCGTGGACGAGATGCCTTTGAAACCGATGAGCTTGTTCAGAACTGGTTTCTCCGTCAGCTTCAGATCATCGGCGAGGCGGTTCGGGCCATACCACAGGAGGTGCGGGATCAGGCGCTGGCCATACCTTGGGCGAAAATCGTCGGGATGCGCAACATCCTGGTCCATGGCTATTTCGATATTGACACGGAAGTGGTATGGGACGCCGTGGCCAACGACATCCCGGCGTTGAAGCCCCTCATCAAAGAGCTGCTTGAGAAGCTTGGGGGGAAAGTATGAGCTCTGGGCCTTTTTTGGGTCTGTACAAAATGAAAAAGACATCTATTTTAATTTAAAGGAGTTGGGGTATGGCCGGTACAAATTGGCCAGAATACCGGCTTTCTGATTTGTGTGAATCTATAGATTATGGCTATACGGTGTCAGCAGTTGAAGCGCCGGTTGGGCCAAAGTTTCTCCGGATCACAGATATTGTTGGCGGATTCATCGATTGGCGAAGTGTACCTTTTTGCCACATCCCAGATAAATCACTACCAAAGTATCGGCTTAACCACGGCGATATTGTGATCGCACGTACTGGAGCAACAACTGGTTTCAGCGGGTACATTTCAAACCCGCCATATGCTGTGTTTGCCTCCTACTTGGTGCGGCTTAGGGTTGGAGAAAAAGCAGATCCCCGTTACATTGCTTATTTCCTGAAGACGCCCGTCTTCTGGGATTACATTAAAGGAGTACTTGGAGACAAATCAGCTCAACCGAACGCAAGCGCAAAGACTATAACCCAAGTGAAACTTAGATTACCACCTTTTACTGAGCAACGCGCCATTTCCCACATCCTCGGCACCCTGGATGACAAGATAGAGCTGAACCGGCGGATGAACGAGACGCTGGAGGGGATGGCCCGGGCCATCTTTAAGTCCTGGTTCGTGGACTTCGACCCTGTGCGCGCCAAAGCGGATGGACGCCATCCCGTCGGCATGGACGCTGAGACGGCAAGGCTTTTTCCCGACAGCTTCGAGGATTCAGCGCTGGGGAAGATTCCGAAGGGGTGGAGGGTTGGAACTGTTGGTGATGACTTTAATCTTACAATGGGACAATCCCCCCCGGGTAGCACATATAATGAGGTTGGGGAGGGGCTGCCATTCTTTCAAGGAAAGGCTGACTTTGGTTTCCGCTATCCATCGGTGCGTGTGTATTGCACTGCACCAACTCGGCTTGCTAAAGCTGGGGATACTCTCGTTAGCGTACGTGCTCCTGTTGGAGATATCAATATGGCGCTCAAACCATGCTCAATCGGGCGTGGCGTCGCAGCAGTCCGTCATAAGAGCGGCAGCCGTTCATATACCTATTATGCAATGAGGTTATTAGAGGATGACTTCGCGCGTTTCGAGGCTGAAGGTACGGTGTTTGGTTCCATCAATAAGAAGGATTTCCTTTCGCTTAATTGTATTATCCCTCATGCTGAGGTTGTGGATCAATTTGAGCAGTTAGCGTATCCGCTGGATCAATTGATTGAAAATAATGAAAAACAATTACGTGCTCTCGTTGCCCTGCGCGATGCATTGCTGCCGAAGCTACTTTCCGGTCAAATCCGAGTTAAAGAGGTGAGCAATTTTTTAGGAGGCTCCAGATGAATACCCGCCTCTTTTTTGAAGAATCCAAAGAGCAGTCTTTGGTAAAAGCGACAATTGTTGCTAAATACTTTTGGGCATGGGCAAAGGTCATAATCCCAAGTGCGAGAAAGCAAAGCGGCAGGATTGCATACATAGATCTATTTGCAGGTCCGGGGCGTTATAAGGACGGTACTAAATCCACACCATTGTTGGTGCTCGAGCGAGCCATCCAGGATCCCGAAATGTTGAAGATGATAGTGACAATTTTCAATGATGCAGATGGGGACAATTCGCGCTCTTTGGAAACGGAAATCAAAGCGTTGCGAGGGATTGACGCTCTCAAACATGCTCCGCAGATCTACAATGCCACAGTAGGGGAAGAAATCATCAAGCTGTTTGAGGAAATGCACCTTGTTCCTACATTTTTCTTTGTGGACCCATGGGGATA
Source organism: Deltaproteobacteria bacterium (assembly GCA_019310785.1). Classification (GTDB taxonomy): domain Bacteria; phylum Desulfobacterota; class DSM-4660; order Desulfatiglandales; family Desulfatiglandaceae; genus JAIOSR01. Next base: position 10,690 of record JAFDDR010000059.1, on the reverse strand, counting down.
CAAAGGACTGTCCTTGCGGCTGGTAAACTCCGTACTCAAAGACTGGGGCTGCGACTGCATTTTTTTCTTCAACTACAATCGCATCAACATGGGGTTACCTAATAAGGCTGTGGATCATCATATGAACGCTCTTTTTGGGGAGGAGCGAGCCGAAAATCTCCGCCAGAAACTATTGCCTATGTATCCCTATGAACGAGAATTGACCGTTGTGGAAGAGATCGCGCAGGCTTTGAAGGAAATGGGTGGGAATTACGTCCTGCCTTTTTGTTTCAAGAATGATAAAGGCAACCGAACCATGCACCATCTTATTTTCGTCAGCAAGCACTTTAAGGGATATGAAATCATGAAAGAGATCATGGCTGGCGAAAGTTCAAAGGCTGAACAGGGCGTGCCATCTTTCGAATATAGCCCTGCCAGCAACAGACAGCAGCTGCTTTTTGAACTATCACGACCGCTTGACGACCTTAAAGACCTTCTCCTTACGGACTTTGCAGGTCAGATGCTGACCATGGAAGAAATCTACAAAAAGCACAGCGTCGGCAGGCGCTACATTAAGAAGAATTACAAAGAAGCACTGGCGAAGCTTGAAAAGGAAAATCGGATAGTTGCTGATCCTCCAGCAGTCTCAACATCGAATAGAAAGGGTCGTAAGAAAAATACCTTTGCAGAAAGTGTCAGGGTGAGTTTCCCTCTAAAGGTGATAACATAATGGGCACAAACTCAAGCATCGAATGGACAGAATCTACGTGGAATCCCATTACTGGCTGTACAAAAATCAGTCCAGGCTGCGAGCACTGCTACGCCGAGCGTATGGCTAAACGTCTCAAAGCCATGGGGCAACCAAATTATGCCAATGGATTCAAACTCACGCTGCACGACCACTCATTGAATCTGCCATGTGCTTGGCGAAATTCCCAGACTATCTTTGTGAATTCGATGAGCGATTTATTTCACGAGGATGTCCCGCCTGCGTTCATACTTCGCATTTTCAACGTGATGAAACATGCCCACTGGCATCAGTATCAGATTCTCACTAAACGGGCAGATCGGCTGCTTGAGCTTGATCCTCTCCTGCCTTGGGACGATTATATATGGATGGGAGTGAGCGTTGAAAATCAAGACTACACCTTTCGGGTTGACTATCTTCGCAGGACGAATGCTCGGATTAAATTCTTGTCTTTGGAGCCCCTGCTAGGTCCTTTGCCTCACCTTAATCTTAAAGGTATAAATTGGGTGATCGTTGGTGGTGAATCAGGACCTGGAGCCAGACTGGTAGAACCTTCATGGGTTATCGATATCCGCAATCAGTGCCAAGAAGCAAAAATTCCTTTCTTTTTCAAGCAATGGGGCGGTACTAGCAAAAAAAAGGCGGGCCGGGAGATAGAAGGCAGGACATGGGATGAAATGCCCACAATGGAAAGAGTAGTCAAAATTGATAGCAATAATAACTGAATCCGAAGTCGAAACCGCCGCCCTCTCCTGGTTCGAGAGCCTGGGCTACACCATCCTCCACGGCCCGGAGATCGCGCCGGGGGAGCCGACGGCAGAGCGGGACAGCTACCAGGAGGTGATCCTTCCCCGGCGGCTTCAAGACGCCATCGCCCGGCTCAATCCTGATATCCCTGCTGATGCCCTTGAGGAAGCATTTCGTAAAGTCACCCTCCCTGAATCTCCATCCCTGATCGCGAACAACCGAGCCTTCCACCGGAGGCTGGTGGACGGCGTGGAAGTGGAATACAGGCGAGGCGACGGCTCCATCGCCGGCGACAGGGTGCGGCTGGTGGATTTTGACGACCCGGACAACAACGACTGGCTGGCGGTGAACCAGTTCACCGTAGCCGAAGGGCAGCACACCCGGCGTCCGGATATTATCATCTTTCTCAACGGGCTGCCTGTTGCCATCATCGAGCTGAAAAATCCCGCGGACGAGGAAGCCACCATCTGGACCGCATTCAACCAGCTCCAGACATACAAGCAGCAGATCCCGTCCATTTTTGTCTTCAACGAACTTCTGGTCGTCTCCGATGGGCTTGAAGCCCGCATGGGTTCCCTTACCGCAAACCGGGAGTGGTTCCTGCCCTGGCGCACCATCGAGGGCGAGGAGGTAGCTCCTGCCTCCATGCCTCAGCTGGAGGTGCTCATTAAAGGGGCCTATGAACGAGGCCGTTTTCTGCAGTTCCTCCGACACTTCATTGTGTTCGAGGAGGAGACGGGCGGCCTGCTGGCAAAGAAGCTTGCGGGATACCACCAGTTTCATGCCGTTAATGTGGCGGTGGATGAAACCATTCGTGCATTGGCAGGACCGGATGCGGGCCTCGAAGTGGCTGAGGAACCAGGTACATACTATGCCAGGGGGCAAAAAGGTGGGCAACCAGGAGACAGGCGTGTTGGTGTGATATGGCACACCCAGGGCTCGGGCAAGAGCCTCACCATGGTTTTCTATGCCGGGCGGATCGTCCTCCATCCCGCGATGGAAAACCCCACGGTGGTGGTTATCACCGACAGGAACGACCTGGACGACCAGCTCTTCGGCACCTTTGCCCGCTGCCATGAGCTGCTGCGCCAGAAGCCGGTGCAGGCCAGGGACCGCGCCCACCTGAGGGAGCTTCTCATGGTTGCCTCGGGCGGGGTGGTGTTCACCACCATCCAGAAGTTCCTTCCCGAACAGAGGGGTGACAGCTTCCCACGGCTCTCTGACCGGCGGAACATCATTGTCATCGCTGACGAGGCCCATAGAAGCCAGTACGACTTCATCGACGGCTTCGCCCGCCACATGAGGGACGCGCTGCCACACGCTTCTTTCATAGGGTTTACTGCCACGCCTCTTGAGCTGACGGACAAGAACACCCGCGCAGTGTTCGGTGATTACGTGAGCATCTACGACATCCAGCGGGCGGTGCAGGACAGGGCCACCGTGCCCATCTACTACGAGAGCCGCCTGGCGAAGCTGGAGCTGGACGAGGCGGAAAAGCCTCATCTGGACGAGGAGTTCGAGGAGATCACCGAGGGGGAGGAGGAATACCACAAGGAGAGGCTCAAGACCAAGTGGGCAGCCCTGGAAGCCGTGATTGGGACGGAAAAGCGCATCGGACTGATTGCGCGAGACCTGATCAACCACTTTGGGCAGCGGCTGGAAGCCATGGATGGCAAGGCTATGGTGGTCTGCATGAGCCGCCGCATTTGTGTTGACCTGTATAACGCCATCATCAGGCTTCGCCCTGACTGGCATCACGAAGACGACATGAAGGGCGTAGTCAAGATCGTCATGACGGGTTCCGCCTCGGACCCGCTGGACTGGCAGCAGCACATCCGGAACAAGCCCCGGCGGGAGGCGCTTGCAAAGCGGTTCAGGGACCCCTATGACCCGATGAAGATGGTCATCGTCCGGGATATGTGGCTCACGGGCTTTGACGCGCCGTGTCTGCACACCATGTATGTGGACAAGCCCATGAGGGGACACGGTCTGATGCAGGCCATCGCCCGGGTCAACCGCGTCTTTCATGACAAACCGGGCGGCCTGGTGGTGGATTATCTGGGGCTTGCCGACCAGCTCAGGCGGGCGTTGTCCACCTATACCGAAAGCGGCGGAAAGGGCAAGACAGCCATCGACCAGGAAGAGGCTGTGGCGGTCATGCTGGAGAAATATGAGATTTGCTGTGGACTCTTCCATGGGTTCGACTGGTCCGTATGGGTTACAGGAAGCCCTTCCCAGCGACTCCAGCTCCTGCCGGCAGCCCAGGAACATATCCTGTCCCAGCATGACGGGAAAGCTCGGCTCATGAAAGCTGTGACAGATCTGTCCCAGGCTTTCGCCCTGGCGGTGCCCCACGAGAGGGCGCTCGCCATCCGCGATGACGTGGGCTTCTTCCAGGCGGTGCGAGCCGCCCTTGCAAAGTCCGGTGTACCAGGTCCCAGGCCGGAGGAGGAGATGGAACACGCTATCCGTCAACTTGTTTCCCGGGCGGTGGCATCTGACCAGGTAGTGGACATATTCGCTGCGGCGGGACTCAAGAAACCTGATATATCCATCCTCTCCGATGAATTCCTGGCTGAGGTGCGAAACCTCCCGCACGAGAACCTGGCCGTGGAGCTTCTGCGAAAGCTCCTTAACGACGAGATCAAGGTTCGGACAAGGAAGAATTTGGTTCTGGCACGATCTTTTGCCCAGATGCTGGAGCGATCCATCCGGGCGTACCAGAACCGCGCCATCGAAACCGCTCAGGTCATCGAGGAACTCATCGCCCTGGCAAAGGACATGCGCGAGGCGCACCGCCGCGGGGAGCAGATGGGGCTTACCGAAGAAGAAATCGCCTTCTACGACGCCCTGGAGACCAACGACAGCGCTGTCAAGGTGCTGGGAGATGAGACACTGCAGACCATTGCCAGGGAGCTGGTGGAGACCGTCCACAACAACATCACCATCGACTGGACGGTGAAGGAGAGCATCCGCGCCAGGCTGCGCATTATGGTCAAGCGCATCCTCCGCAAATACGGCTATCCTCCGGACAAGCAGGAGAAGGCTACCCAGACCGTGCTGGAGCAGGCGGAGGTTTTGTGCAGGGAATGGGTAGCGTGATTAGTTCGTCAACCTTACTCCTCGGAGCGAAAATGGTGATTTTTTCTCCCATTCGGGGAATTGGAGAAAAACCCTCGCCTTTAGGCAAAGACATTAGTATGCTTGCGGTACCGAATTACATTGATCCAGCCATGGCATTCACGATACCGCAAGCCAATATTTTGACGGAATTCCTTGTAAAGCTTTCGCCTTCGGGCAATAGTAGTTTACTTTGAAGCCACACGGTCTCATTAAAAGTTGGACCACGTGAAAATATTACTGTTGAGTAATTCTTGATGAGGTGCGTTCATGGAGTTAGCAGACGTCTTGCAAAATATTTTCCTATTTAATAAGAATCTGCAGGTTGTCCTTAAGCTGATCAGGGAAATCTCCCGGTTAGATCAAAATCGCATGGAGAACGTGCAGCGACTTCGATCAAAATTGTCTACCTTGAACGAAGCAATCAAATTTCTTGATCGAGATATTATTCAAAAAGATTCATTGATCAAATGGGCTAATCAATATAGCAAAGATCTTGAGTCATCTGAATCAGAACTTATTGAGCGATTTGGCTTAGATCTTGAGCAAGAACTCAAGAAAATTGGTATGACTCTTAGTGGTCATTATCCTGAATTGAAAGCAGGATTTTTTACAATTGAGACTAATTTTACTAAAAAACAGGTAACTTTATGGTATGGTCCCAAACAAGATGCATTAACCAAATGTAAATTAGTACCACACGATGTTATCAAATGCATGGAAAAATGCAGACATCAATTAGGATCTAGCGTGAGTGAGAATGACTTTTTAGAAAAATTGTACAAAGCTTACAGCCGAACTGGAGAAGGTAAAATTTTTGAAAAGTCTCCTATCATAAAAGTATTGGCTGAGATTGCTTTTCTTATACAGAAACCAATATTTTATTCAGAACCAAAAAGAGAAAATTATACGAGTTACAGCCGGGCCGATTTCAGCTTTGATCTCTTCAGGCTTCATCAGTCTAAGCAATTTGTATATGATAACAGAAGACTACATCTTGTCGTGGCAACCCGTGCTTACACGAAAAAACGGAAAGACTTCCTCTGGGTCCTTGACGATATAACGGGCAAAGGCACTACTTATTCTCATATTTTGTTCCAGGAGATTTCAGCATGAATGAACTGACTCAAAAAACAGCAATGCACATTATCGAAAGAGTTGGTGGCCCTGGTGTGCCGCCAGAATATGGATTTCAATTTTTTACCGCCGGGGTAGACCCTTATTTATCAATTATCGAAAAGGATTATTTGTCGTCGTTTATCAAGCAGGGTGGATCTTCTTTTAAAATGGTTGTAGGAATTTATGGAGGTGGTAAGACGCATTTTCTCTATTGCATTCGGGACCTTGCATGGAACTATAACTTTGTTGTTTCCTATGTTCGTCTCAGTCCAAATGAAAGCCCATTTCATAGATTAGAACTAGTTTATAATGCCATTATGCGTGGAATTACCCCTCCTTTAACACCCCAAGAGTTACTATCGGGATATGATCGGGGAATCACGAGCTTCATCCGTTCCTGGTATAGCGAAAAATTTCAAGAAATTTCACGCGGGGGATTTCAAGGTGCTTCTTTGAATGATGAGGTGCGCAATGAAATACTGCGTATAGATGGCATTGAAAATATAAGTTTTTCCAAAGCGATTAAAAGAGCATTTGAATCCTTACTGAACAAGGAGGAAGAGGATTTCAATACTATCTGTCAGTGGCTTAGTGGGGAAGGTCTGGATCCTCGTATTCGTAAACAATTCGGAATCCTTCAAAAAATTGACAAAACAACCGCTTTTTCGATGATTCGCTCGCTTATTCAGTGCGTGAGGCAAATTGGCTATTCTGGTTTAGTACTATTGTTAGATGAGGCAGAACAGCATTCAAGTCTTAGCACTAAGCAGCGCGCTCAACAATTGAATAATCTGAGGGAGATCATTGATGAGACCGGGCAGACAAATATTCAAGGAATCATGATTTTTTACGCTGTCCCGGATGAGAATTTTCTCGAAGGAAAAGCTCAGATTTACGAAGCGTTGAAACAGCGGCTTCAAACGGTTTTCAATGAAAATTTGAATCCTTCTGGAGTCAAAATCGAGCTGGAGAAAATGGTTCAAGATCGTCTTAATTTCTTGATAGAAGTGGGAGAAAGACTTTCGCAGGTATATGAGATAGCCTATAGTCATAAATTTAAGAAATCACCATTAGAAAAGACCATTAGAACCATTGCAGATGCAGCAATAGAAAAGAGATTCTTTGAGATAGGATATAAACGCTTATTTGTTCAGATGATCATTCGTGGCTTTCATTTCCTAAGTCAGAAAGGCAAGCCACCAGAAAAACAAGATATCACTGGTATTGCCAAAAAGGTAACCGCAGGAGTAACTTAATAAACAAAACATACTGTTCCACCAGTTCAGTAATTACAGCTTAATCAAGCAAAATGTTAAGATCGATTGTAAAACACCCAAAATATGGCAGTGGAAAAGTTCAACAATCTCGCAACAAAGGATTCCAGTTGCTGGTGCAATTTCAAGATGGAATACTGCGTTGGGTGAGGATTGATGAAATTGAACAAATTCCAAAGCATCCTTCTAAAACTGTTTCTGTGCCAAAGCTTCCTACTGATGAAAATTTTATATCCCGTCGAATGATAGAAGCATTTCGGATGGGCATTGTTCCTTATAATTGTATTAAGGACTTTACATTTGGGAGAGATAAAGAAATACAAGAATTGAGGCATTGGCTTCACACACAAAACAACAATATTCTTTTCCTTATTGGCGGGTATGGAACAGGCAAAACACATTTACTCCACTATTTATATGGCCATGCTTTGCAAGAGGGATTTGCTGTGGCGTTTGCCGAGATAGATCCCAATGAGACCCCTTTTAATAAACCAAAAAGAATATATGGCCATTTGGCTGAGAATTTCCGGTATCGCTCACTTGAGGATGGGCAAGTCAAGCGTTTCATCGATTTCTTAAAGGAAGTTGTCGCAAAGGGAGCTTTTAAGGACCATATTTACTTCAGACATATTATCGGGAAGTTTTCGGATGAATTGTTATGTAATTGGATAGAGGCGCGTGAAACAATTGACCGGCTGCCGTTCTATTCATCTTTGCCGAAATTATACGACTTTGCGACAGCTGCAAACATTTATACTTATTTACTCAGCGCACTGGGGTGGGCTGCAAAAGAAGTATTGGGCCTCAAGGGGCTGGTACTTATTTTCGATGAGGCGGAGAACATTAGTACTTATGTGTATCGCTATGAATATCAAAAAAGCTTTAACTTTTTACGAGCATTGATTAAAACCGCTAACAATGACAAAAGCCTTCTCAAAAGACCGATTGAGTCAGGACTTATCTATTGTCGACGTTCCTCAAGCCTCCAATTTCTTTATCGTGTTCCAAGCGGATTAAAGCTCATTTTCGCACATACAGAGCATGAGGATTTAACAATATTAATGTTAAAAGTTTTATTCCCCTCGTTCCCCATAGATAGTTTAGATTTAATTCATCTCCCGGATGTTGCTTTGAAGGAAGTTTTTGAACATATTTGTTTACTGTATGACAGCGCATACAATTTTTTAGAAGAAGACTTGACCATCAATGCAATTTACCGCAAATTGGCCGACGATGCTGGACGCACCCGATTGTTTGTGAAAGCATCTGTTGAAGCACTGGATTTGGCCCGTGCTCATCCAAAAAAGAAAATTGATGATCTCTTATAATGATTGATATTTTATCAATACGTCGTTCTCTTAAGCATTCTTGGAATCCTTTTTTTTCAAGATTCCCAAGACTCACTGCTATTCAGGCTCAGACTATCCCTAAAATACTCCAAGGGAATAATGTTGTTGTCGCATCACCCACGGCATCTGGTAAAACTGAGGCCGTGATAGCTCCATTGGCTGAACGTTTAATCACAGAGCGCTGGGAAGGGCTATCCATAGTTTATATTGTGCCTACCAGGGCTCTTGCGAATGATGCTTTGACTCGTATTCAGGAACCACTTTTTGAACTGGGCATTACATCAGCATTAAAGCATGGGGATAAGCCTTATCTGGCAAAGGAATTGCCAGACTGTCTTATCACAACTCCTGAATCACTGGATTCTCTTCTTTGCCGCCGTCCAGAGGCTTTCGCCTCGGCTCGGGCGGTGATTTTGGATGAAATTCATATCTTAGATAATACTTACCGAGGCGATCAACTCAGAATTCTTTTAGGGCGGCTTAAAAAAAGTTGTCCTCATCGCAGCTTATCCGTTTACTTGCTATCCGCAACCTTGTCTGCACCTGATCAAATAGGCAAAAGATATATGGACAATTTTGAAGTTGTATCCGTTTTGGGACAGAGAGGAATTAATTATTATATCCTCAATTCCTGGAGTGATATTTATCAATTGACGCGGGCAAAAGGCTGGAAAAAGGTATTATGTTTTTGCAACTTTCGAGAAATAGTTGAAAAAATGGCACATGATATTGCTCCTTTGTGGGATCCTTATCCTGTGGTTGCCCATCACGGAAGCCTCAATAAAAAGGTTCGCGAGGAAGCTGAAAATTTAATGAAAGAGGCTAATGTAGCTGTTTGTGTTGCAACTTCCACTCTGGAGATTGGAATAGACATCGGTAATATTGACTTAGTTGTCCTTGCAGAACTGCCCTGGAGTATTTCCTCTTTGCTTCAGCGTATAGGTCGAGGGAATCGACGCAGTGGCCTGCTTCACGCTGCGGCGGTGGCTCAATCAGAAGAGGAAAAATCGATATTGGAAGCAATGTTTGAAACTGCTGCAAGCGGTACGCTTGATCTTGAAAATTATGAACCAGATTTATCTGTCACTGTCCAACAAATTTTTTCTTGTCTTAGCCAAAAACCTGAAGGCATTCAAGAACAAGAGTTCATTGAATTGCTTTCACCATTGATAGATGAGTACGAGCTAAATTTAATTTTAGGGCACTTACAGCAAAAAAGTTGGATAGAATGGAAAGGTCAGTGGTATGCTTCCACCCTATTGATGGATAAATATGAAAAGGGACGGATACATTCTAATATACCAGATTCTTTATCGTACAAAGTTATAGACATTGATACAGGGAAAGAAATAGGCACTATTGCAGGGGTGTTTGACGAGGTCTTTATTCTAGGCCAGAGGGCTTGGAAAGTGGTGTCAGTAAAAGAAAACACTATCCAAGTACGCCGTTTTAGCGGAAAAGCAACTTCTGCCTTATTCAAAAGACACAAGAATTACGGAGCATTCCATTATCTTTTGCCAGAACGTTTACGATAACAGGAGTTGGCAATTTCAGGAAAACAGCTGATAAGGGCAATCTTGTTCTGGCTTCACAACACATGTGCCTCTCATGTCATAGAGCGACTTCAAAAGGTGGTGGATAAATCCGGAAAAGCGCTGGAGGAGGGAGTTATTATCGTTGTGGAGAAGTTGAACACCAGATACGCAAAGTGCCTCTTGGGGAACAATGAGAAAAAAGATTTTTCCAATAATTGCCTTGGCTTGTCTGAGTTGCAGGGGACTTTTTCGGTCTTGGCGTGTAATTTTCAGGGAAAATCCCTTGGGACCTATCCCCGCAAGTCAACTCCCGTCCATATCTTTATTCACAATTACACCTCAAGCCAGAGATACCGGAAGCATTCCGGACATAGCCACTCTCTTTACACAATGCAAGCATAGGCCTTTCATTTTCTGGCCAGACCAATTCAACAATCTCTCGAAGGTAGCGATAAATTTTAATACGCATTTCAGTGGGTAATTGATAATGGCTGCCTTTGTCTTTGATCATTTTCGAATCGGGCATCCAAGGCATGGGCTGTAAACCCCATTTTTGTGAAAATGTCTTACCTATTACCACCGGCCAAAAAGTGAGCCATTTTCACCGGTGAGAAAGTAGGCCACCTTCAACGGTGTAAAGTAGGCCATTGGGATTCACTTCCTTACCTTTTGCGAACAAAAATTCTTTTTGTTCTTTTTCTTCCGCTTTTCCTTTGGTTCTGGTTCTTATTCTTTTTTCTTGACTCGACCCTCATCGAGTGATAGGATCGGCAATCAGTAAGGCCCTAATTTGCTTTTGAGTCATGAATAACGGAGCCT
>JAFDDR010000258.1 GCA_019310785.1 Deltaproteobacteria bacterium | reverse complement strand
TTATCCTCAAGATGTTGAGCACATATATTTAAGTAAATCTGTGTTTATCTGCGTTTATCTGTGTCCTAATTCAAAAGCACTTTCTCAGCCAGATTCCTGCCGCTTTCTGTTAAAAAAGATTTCTCGACAATATCACAGACCTCATCGATCAACTCTTCCTTTGCCCCGAGCCTGTTCAGGATTTCCCTTGCGATGGGAGCACCTTCCTCCTCCTGATCCTTAGCGGCAGTGCTGTCGTGTTTTCGCTCGGCCTCCTTTATCCCGATGTCATGCAGATATGCAGCGCACAGGATAACGGCTAAATTGCCGCCTTCCTCCCTCCCTATCTGTTCGGCATATCTGGCCACGCGGATGGCATGTCCGACCCTCTTGAAATCTTGTTTGAAATACCGCTTCATCTCAATGGCAGCCCTGTCCTTTAAGAGGTCCTCTTTCTGGGCAAGGAGTTCGGGCGGAAGGTCCCCTATACACTGCTCGGCATATGGACAATAAGAGGCACAGCCGAAATCCAGGTTGGGATTGAGGAAGCGGTGGCCGCATTTGGGGCATTTGGGGCATTTGCGGGTAGGATCATCCTTGAAAAACTCCACTTCATTCCCGCATTTGGGGCATTTTACCTCAAAAATAGCACCCGGCTTCCAGAATTGGCTGTCCTGTCCCGGACATTTCATGATAAAACCCCCTTGGATTGAATATTGACTATTATGAAACTTGAAACTGAAGATTACCTCCTGCCCCAAGTTTCAAGTTTCGAGTTTAAATTTCAAGCCCTACTTCCCTGCCATCATTGCTTCAATATCTTCCTCAACCGTCCCGATCGGTTTGATATCAAAATTTTCCACAAGGACGTTAAGGACAGTGGGGGATACGAACGCCGGCAGTGTCGGTCCTAAGCGAATGCCCTTAACTCCGAGAAAAAGCAGGGCCAAAAGAACCGCGACCGCCTTTTGTTCATACCATCCGATATCAAAAGAAATCGGGAGATCGTTTATATCATCAAGCTCAAAGACCTCTTTCAACTTCAAGGCTATAACCGCTAATGAATAACTATCATTGCACTGCCCCGCATCAAGCACCCTTGGGATACCGCCGATATCACCAAGGTCAAGCTTGTTGTAGCGGTACTTGGCACAGCCCGCTGTTAAAATGATCGTGTCTTTGGGAAGCTGCTCGGCAACTTCGGTAAAATAGTTCCTTGTCTTGTGACGGCCATCGCAGCCCGCCATTACAATAAAACGTTTGATTGCACCCGACTTCACGGCTTCCACCACCTTATCCGCTAATGCAAGGACCTGGTTGTGCGCAAACCCGCCAACAATTTTGCCGGTCTCAATTTCAATAGGCGGGTCGCATTTCTTTGCCCGTTCTATGACCTCGGAAAAGTCTTTTGATCCACCTTCAGGTCTGTCCGGGATATGCTTTGCACCGGTATATCCTACCACTCCGGTGGTAAAAAGCCTGTCCAAATATGTGTTGTCCTTCTTAAGAGGAACAAGGCAATTGGTAGTCAATATGAGTGGTCCGTTAAAGGATTCAAACTCCTTGTTCTGAAACGCCCAGGAACCGCCATAATTCCCCGCAAAATGTTTGTATTTTTTGAATGCGGGATAGTAATTGGCAGGAAGCATTTCGCCGTGTGTATAGACATCCACACCCGTACCCTCGGTCTGCTTCAGGAGTTCCTCCATATCCTTGAGATCATGACCGCTGATCAGGATCCCGGGATTATTTTGGACACCGATATTGACCTCCGTGATCTCGGGATTGCCGTAAGCCGAAGTATTGGCCTCATCAAGAAGCGCCATTGCATTAACAGCAAATTCTCCGCACTTCATCACCATGGCCACCATCTCATCCACGGATAAATCCTTAGTGGTGGACGCAAGGGCTTCCATCAGGAAGGCGTAAATATCATCCTTTTCAAAGCCCAGGATAGCGGCATGGTCGGCATAGGCCGCAACGCCTTTTAGTCCGATGATGAGCAATTCCCTTAAAGATCGCACATCTTCATTTTCCGTAGCAAGGACGCCCACGGATTTTGCCTTTTCATTAAATTCTCCTTCATCATCCGAATACCACGTGGCCGAATCATGCAGTTCCCCTGAGAACTCCTCACCCTTCTTTTCCTTGTACGCAGCCAGAAACTGGGTTTTGAGCCCTTCGCGGATTTTTAGTCCTTCCTTTATTTCATCGACAAACCATTCGGTTTTCCAATTTACGTTCGTGATGGTAGAGAAAAGGCCCTGAGCAATAAACAGGCTCGCTTTTTTATCGACAATCCCTAACTCTTTTGCCTTTTCGCCATAAATGGAGATACCCCTCAACACGTAAATCAACAGGTCGTGAAGATTAGCGAGGTCCTCCGGTTTCCCACAAACTCCCTTAACCGTACAGCCTGTGTTTTTGGCTGTCTCCTGACATTGAAAACAAAACATGGTTCTCCTCCTTTATTAATGTTAATTGTTTTTTCAAATAAAGCCTTTGCCTAATTTTTGGACCTAATTTTGTCTCACAAACAGGAACATTGCCTTGACTTAAGTCAAGACAATCACTTTTTTTATTTTTAGGACCTAAGCTTGATGGTCTCGTAAAAAGTCTCGTTTTGTTGTCATTTCGAGCCCCGCCCCATTGGCGGGATAAACTCCGCGAGGAATCTTTCAGGTGTAACTATTTGAATAAATAAGATTTCTCCCTTCGGTCGAAATGACAGTTTCGGACATTCTGACTTTTTACGAGTCCGCCAAAACATAAGTTATGTAAAATTGTGCTCCTTGTGTTTTTCCACGATAGCGCCAGCGAGTTCATCCAATGCCTTAAAATCAACCTCGGATGGCACCCCTTTGCAAAGGACGGGGTCTATAACCTCTACCTTGAGATTAGGGATCATTCCCGCCAATACTTCTACGGTTTTTCCGCCCCATCCATAGGAACCGATAATGGAAAGGAATTTTGTCTTGGGGCGGAGTGCATTGGCAAGGAATGCAGCATAAGCAGCATAAGGATGAGGTCCTGCCAGGATTGTGGGGGTGCCGACGACGATTGTGGCGGCGTCAACCAGGGCCATGGCGAGCTTTCCTATGTCGGTTACTTCGAGGTTGAACTGTTCGACCCTTACGCCTTTTTCTACAAGGGCTGAAACAAAATAGTCGACCATTAGCTTTGTGCTTTCGTGCATGGATACGTAAGGCAGGACTACTGTGTTTCGGGGAGGGCCGAGGATCCAATTGCGGTAGGCATCAATAATAAATGCCGGGCGTGGAAATATTTGTCCATGACTGGGGGCTATCATTTTTATATCGTAAGGCTGAAGCTTTTCCAGGTTTTTTGCGATTACTTTCCGGAAAGGCATCATGATCTCGGCAAAGTAGCGCTTAGCAGGCTCGTAGACACGCCCTTCATCGGTTACATAGAGGTCGGTTGTTGCGATATGGGAGCCGAAAAAATCACCAGTGAAAAGGATCTTGTCTTCTTCGAGGTAGGTCACCATGGTCTCAGGCCAGTGAACCCATGGGGCATGAATAAACTGCAAGGTCTTGTCCCCTAAAGACAGGGTCTCGCCATCCTTGACGGTTATGAAGAATTCCTCGGGTATTTGCAAAAGATCAATAAGCATTCCTTTTGCTTTGGGAGTTGATATCAACTTTGCGTCAGGGTATTTTTCAAGAACTTGTGGGATTGTTCCGGAGTGGTCCTGCTCCGCATGCTGAGAGATGACGTAATCGATCTTGGAGACGCCCTCAAGCTGTGATAGAAGTTCATCGGCCATGGGGGGATCAACCGTATCTAACAAAACAGTCTTCTCACTCCCTTCAATGAGATAGGCGTTATAGCTCGTTCCGTCCGGCAGGGGGACAAGAGAGTCGAATAGACGCCTGTCCCAATCCACGGAACCCATCCAGTAAATACGGTCTTTAATTTTTCTTGGTTTCATGTCAAAACCTCCTTTAGTCATTAAAATTTAGAGTATTTTAGGTTGTCTTATTTATGCCCCTCTCAAATTCCGAAGTACAGGCATTACCTGCCGGAGGCCACGAGTGAAGGTGATAGAGGGTTTCGCTCCAAAATCTCGCCGAACCGTTCTCCTTTGAGGCAGTGATGCTGATAATGGTCCAGACACCGGTCCACAACTTTCAATGCATTCTCTAATTTATAAACACCGGGCAATTCAATCCCTAATCTGGGATGCCTTCCCAATTTTCCGCCGACCAGAATCCGGTAGCCCTTAGCGCCCTCCTGCAATGTGCCTGTCGGGCAGACGCGAGCGCACTGTCCGCAGTAAAGGCACTTAGAATTATCCACAACGGGAATATCATCTTTAATGGAAACGGCATTTTCCTTACATGATTC
>JAFDDR010000257.1 GCA_019310785.1 Deltaproteobacteria bacterium | reverse complement strand
TTTTCCAAATCATCAAAATACCAGGCCCGGTATCCTGAAGTGGCCTTTGGCCTGACACTGATTTCAGGATGCAAAAACCATTTTAACCCGCCGGGGTTTGACCAGTACAAGAGGAAAAGACTCAGGAAAATGAGAAAAAGGGAGACCTTGGCGGAGATTACCGGACGTATAGAGGGCTATAACCGGTTCTTTGAAAGCTTCGGGCATGAATGCCCGTTGCCCAAACACCTGAAAAGAACGGTCAACAGCGGTTTTCCCAGGTATGACCTTATGGTGGATGCCCACTTTATGGCGGAGATGTGTGCGGGCATCCTTGTGGCAGTCACGGATTATGATGCATTTGACGGGAATCTGACGCTGGATCTGGCTGAAGCGGGTGAAATATGTCATGGCATGGGCCAACGGGAGATGAAGGCCGAAGAAGGGGAGATCATTTTCAGGGACGCAAAAGAGATTGTCTGTGTTCTGTGCCAGGGGGCGGACGAGAAGACCAGGGTAACCGAACATACTGAAAATGTTCTTTTTTATGCCTATGGAATACCCGGCGTGGACGGCAGATATCTTGAGGAAGGATTGACCGTTGCGGCAGAAACCATGTCTGAATTCGGAGGGGGAACCATAGAAGGGCTAAAGATTTATTAGGATGCGCTTCTCAAAAGGGCTTGACACACAGAACTTATTGGATTATAAGGAAATAAATAATTTAGAACAAGATCGGATTAATGGATTCAAATGGATCGAGTGAATAACAGCATTATCGGCATTATCAGCGCAATGGGGATAATAATATCCCTGTTGCTTCTCCTTTTGGGGCCAAACCCGAATACCCCGGTCTGATAATGCCATAATCTGTTGAAGAAAAAACAAAAAAATCCGTTATCAGGCCAACTGATAACGGATTTTTTTGTTAATGAGTACAGGAGATAAACCATGTCAAAGCAAATCATCCTCTATGACACGACATTAAGGGACGGAACCCAGGGGGAGCAGGTCAACCTGTCCGCCGAGGATAAACTCCGCATCGCAAAAAAACTGGATGAGTTCGGCATTCGTTACATTGAGGGGGGATGGCCCGGCTCCAACCCGAAAGATGCCAGATTTTTCGAGATGGCCCGAAACACTTCCTTTCGCTTCGCCCGGCTCACCGCCTTTGGAAGCACCCGGCGAGCCGACATGCGGCCGGAGGACGACGAAAATATCAGGGCCCTTCTAAATACCGAAACAGAGACCGTCACCGTCTTCGGCAAGACCTGGGACCTTCAGGCCTTACAGATCTTAGGTGTATCCTTAGATGAAAATGCAGCCATGATTGATGACAGTGTATCCTATTTAAAAACACGGGACAGGGAAGTGATCTACGATGCGGAGCATTTTTTTGACGGGTACAAAAAAAATCCGGCCTATGCATTGGATACCCTTAAAGCGGCCATAAACGGCGGGGCCGATATGATCGTGCTGTGTGATACCAACGGCGGCAACATGCCCCATGATATTCAAACCATCATGAAGGAGGTAATGCCGCACCTGACGCTTCCCGTAGGGATACACACCCACAATGACTGCGGACTGGCCATTGCCAATTCCTTAGCCGCGGTTCAATCGGGCGCAACAGTAGTCCAGGGGACCATTAACGGCTATGGCGAGCGGTGCGGAAATGCGGACCTCATTGCCGTAATCGGAAACCTTGAGCTCAAGATGGGTTACCGGGTAATTACCCCGGAAAGGCTGAAGCAATTGACTGAGCTTTCCCGGTATGTGAGCGAGGTTGCCAATGTCCCGCCCCTGAATCAACGCCCCTTCGTGGGTAAAAGCGCCTTCGCCCACAAGGCCGGTGTACATGTGAGCGCCATCCTGAAAAACACGGCATCTTATGAACATATGGACCCGGAACAGGTCGGCAACCGGCGGCGGGTACTGGTTTCGGATCTCTCCGGTAAGGGAAACATCGATTACAAATCCCGGGAAATGGGTATCAAACTCGGGGGCAAAGGGTATGACAATCAGAAAATCGTTGCGGAAATCAAAAAGTTAGAGGATCAGGGGTATCAGTTTGACGCGGCAGAGGGATCTCTTGAGCTTTTCATCAAAAAAGTGAGCGGCCAGTTTGAAGAACCCTTTACCCTCGAGTCCTTTCGCGTGACCATTGAAAAGAATCTTTCCGGACCAAGCACCTCCCAGGCCACCATTAAGATCTCCGTGGGGGACGATCAGGAAATTACCGCGGCCGAAGGTGACGGCCCTGTAAACGCACTGGATAATGCATTGAGAAAGGCTCTGACAAAGTTTTTTCCCCAAATTGAAGAAATGGGATTAGTAGATTTCAAGGTGCGCGTCATTGACGGGAGCCATGCTACGTCGGCCAAGGTGAGGGTCCAGATTGACTCAAGGGACTCACGCGAGATCTGGTCCACCATCGGCGTGTCGGAAAACATTATTGAAGCAAGCTGGCAGGCCCTTGTTGACAGCGTGCAATACAAACTCTCAAAGGAATTAAATGGGCAGTAAACAGGAGGGTATCCCCTGATGGATCGAATCATTGTTTTTGATACAACACTTCGGGACGGTGAGCAATCACCGGGCGCCGGCATGAATGTGGCAGAGAAACTGCGACTCTCAAGGCAGTTGGAAAAACTGGGAGTGGATGCCATTGAAGCAGGTTTTCCCGCCGCATCCGCAGGCGATTTTGAGGCCGTCAAACAGATTTCAGAAAAAATAAAAGATATTCAGGTGACCGCCTTAGCCAGGGCCTCAGGGGCAGACATTGATCGCGCCTGGGAGGCCGTCCGTGAAGCCGCTCACCCGAGGATTCATATCTTTATCGCCACTTCCGATATTCATATGGAATATAAACTGAAGATGACCCGTGACCAGGTCGTTGAGGCGGCGGTCGAAGCGGTCCACCATGCTAAGACATTTACAGACAATGTGGAGTTTTCCGCCGAAGACGGGTCACGGAGCAACCGGGATTTTCTCTGCCGGATATTCGAGGCCGTCATTCGGGCGGGCGCCACCACCGTGAACCTGCCCGACACCGTGGGCTATGCAATGCCCGATGAATTCGGAGAGATGATTTCCTACATTCGGGAAAATACGTCAAACATTCACAGCGCCGTGTTGAGCGTCCACTGCCACGACGACCTGGGACTTGCAACGGCAAACACCTTGGCAGGGCTAAAGGCCGGCGCGCGCCAGGCCGAGGTCACCATAAACGGGATCGGCGAAAGAGCAGGAAATACATCCCTTGAAGAGCTGGTAATGGGCCTTTATACTCGCAAGGAGCTTTTAAGGCTGACCACCGGAATCAATACACGGGAGATTTATCCTACCAGCCGATTAGTGAGTATGGCGACGGGAATTGTGGTGCAGCCCAACAAGGCCATCGTGGGCGCCAATGCCTTTGCCCATGAGGCGGGCATCCATCAGGACGGTGTGCTCAAAAACAGGATGACCTACGAAATCATGCAACCGGAGACGGTAGGCCTTGTCAGCAACCGTCTCGTGTTAGGCAAACATTCGGGGAGACACGCCTTTAAACAAAAACTCGGGGAGTTGGGCTATGACCTGACAGAAGAAGAGCTGGACCGGCTGTTTGAAAAATTCAAGGACCTGTCAGACAAGCGAAAAGAGATTTTGGATGAAGACATTGAAGTCCTCATGGCCGAGGAAATCCTGCGTGTCCCGGACGTATACCGACTAGAGTATCTCAATGTAGTAAGCGGCACGGTTGCCGTACCCACCGCAACAGTCAAGCTCTGGATTCGTGGTCAGGAGGCCCAGAATGCGGGATTTGGTGTGGGACCTATTGACGCA
>JAFDDR010000058.1 GCA_019310785.1 Deltaproteobacteria bacterium | reverse complement strand
GGAGGACAAAATGTTTGGCATAGGCATGCCCGAATTGATTATTATCATGGTTATCGCCTTGATCGTCATAGGCCCGAGCAAACTTCCCGATTTGGCCAAGGCCCTTGGCAAGGGTATGAATGAATTCAAAAAGGCCACACAGGATATCAAGGAAAGCCTGGATGTGGAAGAAGAATTCAAGGAGGCGAAAGAGGACCTGGTAGACTCCATAAGTGGCCTTGATAATCCTCCGGAGCTGAAATCACCCGAATCCCCGGAAGAAAAAAAACCGAAATACGATGACTTCGACGACATGTTAGATGACTATGAAAAGACAAAAAGGGAACCCCAAGAGGATCAAAAAAACCTAAGTTCCACAGACCCGGCCAAGGAGAAAAACGGGGATGGCTAACGACGAAAAACAGCCTTTTTTAGGTCATTTAGAGGAATTGCGCAAGAGACTTGTCCGGTGTGCCATTGCTGTCGGGATAGGTTTTGCCATTGCCTATTTTTTTTCCGAAAGGCTTTTCCAGATATTGATCGCACCCCTCAAGGCCGTTATGCCGGAAGGGGATCAGCTCATTTTCACAAACCTGCCCGAGATGTTTTTTGCATATCTCAAGGTCGCCTTTATTACGGGCATCTTAGCCGCGGCCCCGATTATCTTTTATGAACTGTGGATGTTCGTGGCCCCGGGGCTCTACCGAAAAGAAAAACGATATGCCTTTCCTTTCGTCATATTCTCCACCATCCTTTTCGTGGGAGGTGCCCTCTTCGGCTATTTTGTGGTCTTTCCTTTTGGTTTCAAATTTTTCATCGGGTTTTCCAATGAATATGTAAAGGCTCTTCCTTCAGTTAAGCAGTATTTCTCATTTTCCCTTAAATTGCTCTTTGCGTTCGGCCTTGTATTTGAACTACCGGTCGTAATCTTTTTCCTTACAAAAATGAGGATTGTAACCCCTCAGCTGCTTAGAAAAAAACGCAAGTACGCCATCCTCCTGACATTTGTCTTAGCCGCCATACTCACACCCCCGGACGTGATCACCCAGTGCATGATGGCCGGTCCCCTGATCATCCTCTATGAGATCGGCATAATAGTTTCACTGTTTGCCCGCAAGAAAAAAGAAGAGGAGGAGGAAGCAAAAGAGGTAGACGAGGAGACAAAGGAGACAGAGGAGACAGAGGATAAAACGGTTGAGGATGAAACCCCTTAGCGGTTAACCCTGACATTGCACGTCTTGTAACCGTTCACGAAAAGTTTGAAATCCCAAATTACAAGCACCAAATTACAAATAAATCTCAAGATTCAATGACCAAAACTGGGTTGGTTCCCATCGGGAGAGTTGTTCATTAGGCTTTGGAATAATGGTTCCTAAAACTTGTTTGGAATTTTGAATTTCGGTCATTGTAATTTGTCCTTCGACTTCGCTCAGGATGGTGAGACTGTCGAACCATTTGTTATTTGAGCTTTGCTATTTGTGATTTTCACCAAATCAACTACTCCGTGAATAGATACCATATCTTCAACCTCGGGGTTAACGGTAAACAACCATACGCCTGCCGGAAATGGTCAATAGAAACGGTTCCTTTTCCACCTCCCCCTCGGGATCAAAAACAACGTTTCCGGTAAGGCCCGGAAAATCCCGGCACTCAAGGAGCGCTTCCTTAAGGTCCCCTCTCGTCCGAACGCCCTCCCCTGCCATCATATGCTTCAAAAGCCTGATCGTATCATAGCCCGTGGCAGCCAAAATCCCGGGCGTAGCGTCAAAATCCATCAAATAGTCCTCTGAAAAGACACTGACACAGGATTCCCCTGAGCTTTCAAAAAAACCGGAAGGAAAGATCGCGCCCTGCACATAATCCCCGGCAGTCTCTATCAGTTCAGGAGACTGCCAGAGGCTTGTACCCATCAACAGGACATCTAATACGTCATGATAGACCAACTGCGGTGCAATCATGGCAATTCTCTGGAAATTATCCGGTATAAAAATAGCATCAAATTCAATAATGGGTTCAGGTTCCTCCGGATATAATCTGCTCTCTTCTTCCTCCGGGGTCCGCATCTCAATAAGCTTACGGACCAGGGGATGGGGCCTCGGATAGTAAAGGCCCGTCATTTTCTTGATCTGATCGGCAAAATCGGTCGTGTCCGGATCATAGGATTCCACCGCTGCTACTGTTCCGCCCATCTCCTCCAATCTGTCCCAGAAGAGATTCACAAAAAAATGGCCATAGGAATTATCCGGGTACAGGATGGCAAATCGCTTTATGCCCATTTCAAAAATCCCGGGATCAAGAAGCCGTTTCACCTCTTTTGACGGGGTCAAAAAATTACGAAACACCATATCCCCGGTCTCAGTAATTCCTTCTCTCTGAGTAAGGGTGATTATGGCCACTGCGGTCCTGCTGGAAAGAGGACCAATAATGGCCATCACCTTTTCGTTATGAACCAGGTCTTCGAGACCTGCTAACGCGGGTTCGGGCTTGCCTTTTGTATCTTTGATCACTAATTCCAGGTCAGGACCCTCTCCCGGTTCACCGAACATTCCTGTCCCGAGCTGAATTCCGTTAAGGACCTCCTCGCCGTAAATGCCGAACCGGCCGGTCAGAGGCAGCAAACAGCCCACTACTCCGGGTCTCACGGACAACTCTTCCTCCATCCTTTCCAGAAGCTGTTTCCCAAGGTCGATCCAGGACTGTTCCTGAGTGGATCGCACTAATGCCATGGCCGCCGTTTTGGCCCTTTCCAGATCATTTTGTTCCAAAAAAAACGTGGCCATCCTGTAATGGATTTCCGGGGCATATTCACTTCCGGAAGCATCTTGCGCCATTTTCTCAAGCGCCTCTATGCCGCTGACATTTATCAATTCCTTTAGTTTGTTGTTGAGCTCAGTTTCTATTTTAAGATCACCGCGCCACGTCTCTTTTGCCTTGAGCCACGAGTTAAAGGCCTGTACGTTATTACCAAGCGCCTTGAAAACATCACCCAAGAGAACCAGGACCTCTCCCCTCAAGGGATCCTTATGGTATTTTTCAAGCCATTTGAACGACTCATCCACAGAATGCGTATACTCTTTCAAAAGATACAGGAGCCTTGCGATCTGATATTGCACAGCGGATAACCTGGCATAAGCCGGATATTTCCCGGCAATTCTTTTGTAAAACTTCAGGGCTTTTTTAAATTGCCATTTTTTTGAATATACACCTGCCATCCGGTCAAGCGCTAATACTACATTTTCATGTCTCGGGTATTTCTCAACATAAGCACCGTACACCTCTAATGCCCTGTCAAGCTCTCCCCTCTGACGGAATTCATCGGCCAGAGCAAACTGCTCCGCCGGGGCATCCTTTACAACGGCCTTTTTAACCGGTACAATTGCCTGGCAGCCCGAAATAAAAAAGGCCATCCCCACTATCAATACGGGAACAGCCTTTTTCCAATCGGTAAGTCCAGGAAAGACCATGCTGATGAATAACTTACTCAATAATGAAATACCCTCCATAGGTTCTCAGGCAAAAATCCTGCCACAGAAGACCAAGATTTGGTTATTCCCATATGGACTTTGCTTTGTTGGAATTTCACTTGGTTATTGAAATTCCAAATATCAAATCCCAAATATCAAACAAATTCCAATTACCAAAATTCGAAAATCCAAACAATGTCTTCTCCTGTAAGATTTTGGTCATTGGATATTGGAGTTTGAGATTAATTTGGAATTTGGTGCTTGTAATTTGTATTTCTAGGCAAAAAACTCCAATTAAAGTGAGCTACCGCGTATTTACTTGTTACTTCTTGACTTCCTCGAAATCGGCATCCACGACCTCATCATCCTGCGGAGCCCCGGCGGCCGATTCGGCTCCGGGTGCGGCCCCGGGCTGGGCCTGCTGCTGGCTGGCCTGGGCATACATGGCCTCTGCCACTTTATGGGATGCCTGGGTCAACTCCTCTGTCAATCTTTTTATATCCTCGGTACTATCCCCTTCCATGGCCTTTTTCAGGTTCTCAACGGCCTGGTCAATGTTCGCTTTTGTGGCATCATCCACCTTGTCTCCTGCCTCTTTAATGGACTTCTCCGTGGTATAGATCAAGGAATCGGCCATATTGCGCGCATCGATAAGTTCCCTCTTCTTCTTGTCTTCATCGGCGTGCATTTCCGCCTCTTTGACAAGTTTATCAATCTCCTCCTCGCTCAGACCGCTTGATGCTGTAATCTTGATGGACTGTTCCTTTCCTGTCCCCATGTCTTTGGCAGAGACATTAACGATCCCGTTGGCGTCGATATCAAAGGTCACCTCAACCTGCGGCATACCGCGCGGAGCAGGAGGAATACCCACCAACTGGAACCTGCCGAGCGTTTTGTTGTAAGCGGCCATCTCCCGTTCTCCCTGGAGCACATGAATCTCGACTGCCGGCTGGTTGTCGGCTGCCGTTGAAAAAATCTGGCTCTTCTTGGTAGGAATGGTTGTGTTCTTTTCGATCAACTTGGTAAAGACACCACCCAAGGTTTCTATACCCAGGGATAACGGGGTCACATCCAAGAGGAGGACGTCCTTGACATCCCCTTTTAGTACACCACCCTGAATGGCTGCACCGACGGCCACCACTTCATCGGGATTAACGCCTTTGTTCGGCTCCTTGCCAAATATCTCTTTCACCTTTTCCTGGACCATGGGCATTCGGGTCATCCCGCCAACAAGAATTACCTCATCAATCTCACCGGCTTTAAGGCCTGCATCATTGAGCGCCGTATTGCATGGACCCACGACCTTCCCCACCAGATCATCCACTAATGCCTCTAACTTAGCACGGGTCAATTTAATGTTCAGGTGTTTGGGACCACTGGCATCTGCCGTAATAAATGGAAGATTGACGTCCGTCTCCATGGAACCTGACAGCTCGATCTTGGCCTTCTCAGCACCCTCTTTCAGCCTCTGAAGGGCCATTTTGTCATTACGGAGATCAATGCCCTGGTCTTTCTTGAATTCATCAGCCAGATATTCAATGATCCGGAGATCAAAGTCCTCACCACCCAAGTGCGTATCCCCGTGTGTTGATTTGACCTCAAAGACACCTTCACCGATTTCCAGGATTGATATGTCAAAGGTGCCGCCACCCAGGTCAAAGACAGCGATCTTTTTGTCTCCCTTTTTGTCCATACCAAAGGCAAGGGATGCGGCAGTAGGCTCATTAATTATCCGCTCGACAGTCAATCCGGCGATACGGCCCGCATCTTTGGTGGCCTGCCTCTGGCTGTCATTAAAATACGCTGGAACCGTGATTACGGCTTCCGTGACTTTCTCTCCCAAATAGTCTTCTGCCGTCTCCTTCATCTTGGTGAGTATCATGGCGGAAACTTCCGCCGGGCTGTAATCCTTGCCCCTGATGGAAAGATGGGCGTCGCTGTTGGGCGCCTTGCTGATCTTATAGGGAAGGACCTTAATATCATTTTGCACTTCGGCCGAATCAAACTTTCGACCGATCATTCTTTTGACGGCAAAGACCGTATTTTCAGGGTTGGTCACTGCCTGCCTTTTAGCGGTCTGCCCCACCAACCTCTCTCCACTATCAGTGAAGGCAACCATGGAAGGGGTTGTCCTGGTCCCTTCCTTATTGGCAATCACTACCGGGTCGCTCCCCTCCATGACGGCGACACATGAATTAGTTGTCCCTAAATCAATGCCTATTAGTTTTCCCATCATTTTTCCTCCTTAAAATCACAACTATTTTTTTCAATTCTAAAAGGTCCTATAATGGCCTTCAATAGTTCTAAAGTTCTAAGCCGCATTTTTGCTCACAATAACCATAGCAGGTCGAATCAGCCTCTGGTTGAGGAAATATCCCTTTTGAAGCTCTTGAATAACTGTTTTTGGTTCAACACTGTCATCTTCCTGCTCTGAAATGGCCTCATGACAATTGGGATCAAAGGGTTCACCCATTGCCTTAACCTCTTTCATCCCCGCCTTTTCCAGGGTATCCTTCAGCCCTTTCAGCGTCAGTTCCACTCCCACGTTGAGGGCATCAAGCGGGCCCTCATCCTGTGAATGAGAAATGGCATTTTCCAGGTTGTCCATGACAGGCAGCAACTGCTTTACCAGGGATTCATTTGAAAATTTTATCAGATCCTGCTTATCCTTCTGGAATCTTTTTTTCATATTATCCATTTCCGCCTGGGAGCGGATATAAAGATCATAGTTCTCATCTGCTGATTCCTGAACTTGTTTAATCTTATCAACCAATTGCGCCTTCGTCATCTTCTCTAAGGGGATATCTGTTTTTTCATGACTTTCGGATTTGTCCCCTTCTTTAGGATTTTCACCCACGTCACTTTGAGAATCATCTTTGATCTTTATCTTTACCAATTCCTCTTTCATCACGCTAATCCCGACTTCACTCTGGTTAGGGTAAATATGAAATTTTTAGGCATCATACGTTAAACGAAAAATTAAGCATCGGAAGAGGTTTGTCAAGGCATGCTCAGGTAAGTTTTTTTAGGGACCCAGGGCAAGGATGAGGGTGCTGAGGAAGGTCTACTTGCTGGCAGTCTTCGATCCTATAGTTTTACGTAATGCGTTGACGAGTTCAGGGGCATACTCTCTTGTAAGACGACGTGTTTCCGCATCATTGGACCCTGTAGGCTTGATATAAAGGCCGTCCGCTCCGGCCTTGAACATGGACACTGCATCACTGATCAGGGATTTCCTGGTATAGAAAACCGCCGGTACACCAGGATAATGCTTCCTTGATTGCCTGAGGTTGGATAATCCGTACTTCCTGTTCTGACCTACACGGTTGCAGACCTCTTCGAACAGAGACCGCCAGCTATCTACCATGGCAAAAAGCCTTTTCAAATACTCGTTAATCACATCTCCCTCAAAATCTTCGAGTCCCCCATACACATGGTCCAATAGCGGGAAACCGGCTATTTTTTTTTCGAGTTCTTCTCTTGGTGTAATATAAGGCTCATGCACATCCTCATCCTTTCCCCACAGGTCAAGCAGGAAAAGGCCGGGAGCTTTCGTCCCCAATATATCCCTGACTTCCTCAAAAGTGTAGGCCTGAACGAATTCCATTTCAGGATCACAGGGCGCAATTTCATTTCGCACAAGATCATGCTCGAACTTTGAGTCATCTATAAAACAGATAATCTGTTTCATCCGATTCGCTCCTCCTTCATTCTTTCAGCCCACTTTCGGTAAGTCTTTCCAATGCCTCCAAGTACTTTTCCCTCGTTTTCTCAATTATGTCGGCAGGCAGTTTTGGTGGGGGCGGTTTCTTCGGCCAATTGATCTCTATAAGATAGTCCCTCAAAAACTGTTTATCAAAACTCTTTTGAGGACCACCGGGGCTATATGAATCCATCGGCCAGAATCTTGATGAATCCGGTGTCAGGACCTCATCGATCAGTATCAACCGGTCATCCATGATACCAAACTCAAATTTCGTATCAGCTACGATAATTCCTTTTTCCGCAGCAAAATCCCTCCCGAATTCATAGATCTTAAGGCTGATATGCCGGACTTCGTTCGCAAGTTCTTTTCCAATAGTATCCACGGCCTTTTCAAAGGCAATGTTCTCGTCATGCATACCATCCTCCGCCTTGGTGGAAGGCGTGAAAATGGGCTCAGGCAGCTTTTCAGACTGTCGAAGACCTTCCGGAAGCGAAATATCGCATACACTACCCTTTGACAAGTATTCCTGCCAGCCCGACCCTGACAAATACCCCCTGACAATACATTCTACAGGCAATGGCCTCGCTTTCTTGACAAACATGCTCCGGCCTCTAAGCTCTTTAGTGTATTTACGACAGATATCAGGGTACTCGAGAGGATCACTGCTTACCAGGTGGTTTTCCACTATCGCTTCCAGTTTCTTGAACCAGAAAAGAGAAATGGCTGTGAGGATCTTGCCCTTTTCGGGAATAGGATCATCCATGACAACATCAAAGGCCGACATTCGATCACTTGCAACAATCAAGAGCCTGTCATCAATCTCATAAACGTCCCTGACCTTTCCCCTTTTCACAAGCTCAAGCCCTTCAAAATCACTCTTTTTTAAGACATCTGAATCCATGGTTTATCTCCCCTAAATTCGTGTTCACGTTATAAAAACGCCTAAACAATCAAGTTACATGCAATGACTATTTACTGCCTTCCCTGTCCGTTTTGACCTTTTTCAGATAGTCCCGGTAATATCTCAATACCCTGTTCCGAAAGCTCACAGTCTCAACAAATGGCGGGACACCTCCATACTGTTTAACCCGATGCGGTCCCGCATTATAGGAAGCTAATGCAAGGCTGATATCTCCTTTTTGCATCTTCATAATGCCGGCAAAATATTTAAAGCCATATTCAATTGCCTTGCGAGGATGCAGACGATCGTCTGCATCATTTTTCATCAGTTCCCGTTTGTACCGTGCGAACAGTTTTATTCGCCTGGCCTTGCAATCAAGGGATTCCTGCATCATTTTTCTTGCGCGCCTTGCATGCCCGGCCGCATTTTCCCCAGTGATTGCCCTGATAAGAGCCATTGCCCTACGCCTCAGCATACGCTCGCGAACCATAAGCTTTCCGGCTTCTTTGTAATATGGCGGCATAAAAATATTTTTCATGCCCAAGTTCTTTGCAGTCATAGGCATAATCTGAGTCAGCCCGGCAGCCCCCACACGGGATACGTTACGGGGACTAAACCTTGACTCCTGCCGCATCAGGGCCACAAACAATAAAGGATCAACAGGATATCTATCTCTTTTGTGTTTTTCAAGCACAGTCTCTAAAAACGAAATATAGCGAAAAACGGATCCTTCCAGGGCATATTTCCATTTAAGATCCGAATACGATACGTTATTTATATTGTTTCCATCAAGGTCATAACGGTTCATGGCTTTCTCAGTCGCCCTTGTTATAAACTCTTTGAATACATGATTGACAAACCGCACATTCTCAGGATTCAAAGGCCACGAGTCATGGTCCAGACCATGGCATCTATTATAAAAATATCCGAGCGCATCCCTCAGATTATAAGAGGTCTTATTAAAACTTTCCTGAAGCAGCCCATCCAACAGGTCGGAACAAAGACGTTCATTCAACCTGTCATCAGTCCTGGGCACCAATTTCGATCGGACCTTCATCATACGTTCACGGGCAAGACGAAGGGTGTCATTGTATTCAACGGCCTTTTTGCCCAACCTTATCACATGCTCTTCTTGAACTTTTTCCTTTTCCCTCGTAGTCATGGCACTGTAAACTTCTTTTAAAAGCTGATCCGCTTTTTTGAAAAATGCCTTTGCCTCAAGATAATCTTGATCTATGGGCACCCTAAGACCGAACGATCGGCCTACCCTCGGACTAATCCTTAGAATGCCTTCCTCTCCGCGATAGGAGCCATCTGACAAACTTTTCTTATAATGAATAGTATTATAAGCAATGATGCTCTCCTTTAATAAGGAAAGATCAGCGCCGGCAGGGATCGGGAAAAACAGGATCATCATTGTTAAAAAAAGAAAGAACCCTTTAAGTTGTTTTTTCTGGCAATGCATTGACAAAAAACCCTATCTCCATAATGTAATCCGCAATCGATTTTGCAATCAGCTTCAATCCCTTCGGGCTATTGTGAGCATCAATCGGAAACAGGTATAAGGATGGGTGGTCATCTTCCGCCTCAAGAACAGGCGTCATGTCAATAAACGGTACACCCACTTCACCGCAAACTTGTTCCACAAATCGGTTAACGGCCTGCATATCCGGCTCATTCAACTGAACCGAATCAGGAATCATTATAACGAGAACTCTTGCGCCTGCGTCCTTTGCAGTAACAACGAATTGTTTTAGCGCATCCAAAAATTCTTTACATCTCTGTTTTTCCATCTTTCCCGACATGATTATGTAGTTATGATTTGTCGGGGTTGAAGGCCCCCAAGACTTTTTCCTCTCCTCAATCCCTTTAAGATAAGCGTGTCCTCGTCGATACCGGTTCTTGTATTCAAACAGGGTATTTGCATTTCTCAGAAAGTTTAACAACGAAACATTTCCAATTATGCCCAAAATCCGTTTTTGTCCAAATGGATTTCCACCCGAATACCTGTTAGATTCACTATACTTGGGAATTGAACTGCCGAGATCATCTTCGAACAAACCCAAGATGACAAGATCGGGTTTATAAGGAATAACCTTTCTTTTGAGTTGCTCATAATGCTGCCACATATTATAGCCTACCACCCCGCAATTGATGACCTCGGATTTGATCTTTGCACTATGTAACATACGTTCCAGTTGTTTTGGATAAGTATCCTCAAGATTCACGCGCATGCCGAAAGTAAAGGAATCCCCGATCACCATGATCCGCCGGACCCCGGCCTGCTTCTTGAGTGAATGCTCGGTATCCCTAAAACCTGCGGAATTGATATGATAACACTCACCTAAACTTCCATGTCCGGACGATCCGGGCACAAGTTCCCACTCAAAAAAAGCCGATGCCTTGTGAATTTGGCCAATGTCCGGTTTTGCCAATGGTGGGTCCCAGATGCGCATGGCGATTTCCATGGCAAACAGCGTCATTAAAACAGAGCCGAGCAATAGGAGAAAATTTCTGAATTCAATGGAGATGATCAGCCGGATCAGGATCAGGGGTATAAGGATTTTCAAGGGGGTATACAGGTGATTAGCTTTAATGGAAACACCTAAAATCTCAAACTTGAACCCGCCTGTTACGATAACAATCGGGATAAGGATGAGATAAACCCCGATGCCGACGTCAAGGAATCTCTTAAAAACTTTTAAGGCAAAGGACCAGCTAAAAATTTTCATTTACTACCCATTACGCAATATGCAGAACTTTATTTAAAAATAAACTGTCACGCAGCAAGCTTCAGGGAATTTCCCTCAATAACTCACCAAAATCTGTGAAATCCGCGCCTGTCGAAGATACCACAGCGCGGTGCCACATGAAATGTTTACCCCGTGGAATCTGGTGGATATTCCACTGGGGCCTTTTGCTTTTCTATTTCATCGGGGTAATCTGTGGATTAGAACAGTGCATATATAAACGGCGCCACGGCACTGCTCTCGGTAAAAACGATCAGGCCTCCCAGCAGCAGCAAAACAATAATGATTGGGAGTAACCAGTAACGTTTCCTGATCCTTAAAAATTCCCAGAATTCGGTGATGATGGATTGATTGGCCATGTTTTTCACTTCTCCTCAATATCTCTTTATGAACCGTTCCTTTGGTTGTACGGGTTCGGATCGTTCCACCCAGTATGTGGATACGTTTTTGTCAGGCCTGACAGGAAGCGGTCGGCCGCCAAACAGTCTCTTGATAAAGGCCGATGGGGTAATCACTAAATAATAGGCCAGTATCAGGGCTAAGGCTGTTATGGCCCTGCCGATAAAGTGGGCGATTTTCAGCCAACCTGCATGCACGGGCCTTAAAGGCCCCGGGACCAAAGTGAAAGCCAGGCCCAAAAGAGAAAGGCACCCGAAAAGGTAAATGGGCACAGGCTTTTTCACCCAAATCCCTATGGCGAAAAGGCAGCCAAAAAATATCAGAGCAATGAGTCCGAATTTTCTTGTTTCTTTAGTGTCAATCGAGTTCGAGTTCACTCCGCCAGTCTCCCTTTTCTTCCCAGGCAGGTTGTTCTTCCTTGAATAGGATACAATCTTCCATGACAAGCACATCCATCTCAGTACGCATGAAACACCGGTAAGCATCTTCCGGCGTGCAGATGATGGGTTCACCCCGGACATTAAAACTGGTATTGACTATCACGGCACAACCTGTGAGTTTCTCAAATTCCGAGATGACCTCATGGTAGTCAGGCTTATACTCTTGATTCACAGTCTGAAGACGGGCGGAATAATCCAAATGGGTAACCGCCGGTATATCGCTCCTTTTCACCTTGAGGCGTTCCATCATCGGCATTTCTTCTCCGGAAGGCTGGGGAAGACGCCTGTCCTTTTGGATGTCTGCGACCATAAGCATATAGGGGCTTGGCCTGTCCGTCTCAAAGTATTCGGACGCCTTTTCCTCTAAGACCGAAGGGGCAAAGGGCCTGAAAGATTCGCGGTATTTTATCTTCAGGTTCATCACGGTCTGCGTATCCTGCCGCCTGGGGTCTCCTAAGATACTTCTTGCCCCCAGGGCCCTTGGTCCAAACTCCATGCGTCCTGCCATATATCCCACAATCCTGCCCTCGGCAATCTGCTCCGCTATGACACCGGCTCTTCCCCCGGAATCAAGGTCATGGTAGGCATAACCTTTCTCATCAAGAAAGACCTTGATCTCCTCATTGGAAAATGAAGGACCGAGATATGACCCTCGCGGGGTGTCATATCCCTTAGGATCGGGTCTCTCGTTTCCGAGATAGCGGTGCCATACGGACAGTGCCGCGCCCATGGCCCCGCCTGCATCGCCGGCCGCGGGCTGTATCCAGATGTTTTCAAAGGGTCCTTCCCGCAATATGCGGCCGTTGGCAACGCAATTAAGGGCCACGCCACCCGCCAAACAGAGATTTTTCAAGCCCGTTTCATTGTGAACGTGTTGTGCCATTTTCAAAACTACATCTTCGGTCACGACCTGAATGCTCGCGGCAATATCCATTTCCCGCTGCGTGATTTCCGTCTCGGGTTTGCGAGGCGGGCCTTTGAAAAGCCTGGAAAAGCGCCTGTTGGTCATGCGCAGACCACCTAAAAAATCAAAATAGGAAAGGTTTAGCCGGATGGAGCCGTCTTCTTTGATATCAATGAGCTCCGAGAGGATAAGATCCTTGTACTGCGGGACACCATAGGGCGCAAGACCCATAAGCTTGTATTCCCCGGAGTTGACCCTGAACCCAGTGAAATAGGTAAAGGCAGAGTACAGTAATCCAAGAGAATCGGGAAAATGGAGTTCTTTTATAAGCGTAATGTCCTTGCCCTTGCCAAAGCCATAGCTTGCTGTTGCCCATTCACCCACGCCGTCAAGGGTCAAAATGGCCGCCTCATCAAAAGGGGACGGGTAAAAGGCGGATGCCGCATGGGCCTCATGATGCTCCGTAAAGAGCACATCCCCTTCATAGCCGGTCTCTTGTTGGATAACCTTGGGGATATATAGTTTCTTGCCAAGCCAAAGGGGCATGGCTTCCAGCCAGGATCGAAGGCCCTTAGGGGCCACTGTCAGGTAGCTCATTAGGAGACGTTCAAAGGTCAGGAATGGCTTGTCGTAAAAAACCGCATAGTCCAGGTCCCGGGCCGCGATGCCCCCTTCCTCAAGACAGTACTTAATGGCGCCTTCCGGAAACCTCGGGTCATGCTTTTTTCTCGTAAAGCGTTCCTCTTGAGCGGCCGCTAATATCCTGCCGTCCCGCACTAAGCAGGCAGCGCTATCATGATAGAAACAGGAAATACCTAATATGTCCATAGGAAATCGCCAATTAATCGTTTGAGTGGAATTCCGTATAAATAAATAAATCTAATCTGTCACAATATGGTAGTCAAGTTTTTGTTGTTTGATACCCTTTGTAATGCATTAAACCAATTATACACTTTTATTCTAATGTTGACATGCCCGTGATCGAACTTAATTTTAAACATATCAGACGTTTTTAAAAAATAGATCTGTAATATCTCAGTAAGTCGGGGCTTCTCACCCCCCACCCCAACTCTCCTCCGTCAAAGGAGAGGGTTAGGATGAGGGGGTTCCCCCGATTTATTGCGCAGATACATAGATCTGATATCGGAGGAAATTCAGCCATGCGATTTGATAAATTCACACTAAAGGCACAGGAAATCATACAGACATCACAACAATTGGCCGAAAGATTTGCCCATCAGCAGATCGAGCCCGAGCACGTGGTAAGGGCCATATTCGAGCAACAGGAAGGCGTGATCCCACCTCTTCTCGGAAAAATCGGGGCGGACCAGAATCAGCTCATACAATCTTTTGAGGCTGCCCTGGAAGAAATGCCCCGGGTCTCCGGCGCGGGCGCCGGTCAGGCATACATCTCTCCACGTTCAAAGGCGATCATGGACAAGGCATTCATAGAAGCCGAACAAATGAAAGATGAATTCGTCAGTCTTGAACATATCCTGTTGGCCGTAACCGACGAAAAGGAGGGAGAAGCAGGCAGACTCCTTTCGGTTGCCGGGATTACCAGGGACACGATCCTGAAGGCATTAGTGGATATCCGTGGGGGACAGAGGATCACGGATCAGAACCCGGAAGACAAGTACCAGGCTCTGGAACGCTTTTGTCAAGACCTGACCGCGGTTGCCTCAAAGGGGGACCTGGACCCGGTGATAGGCCGAGACGATGAAATCCGAAGGGTCATACAGGTCCTTTCCAGGAGGACCAAGAACAACCCGGTGCTGATCGGAGAGCCGGGCGTGGGGAAAACCGCTATCGTAGAGGGTCTGGCACAGAGGATTATCCAGGGCGATGTCCCGGAAACCCTTAAGGACAAGAGGGTGGTGTCCTTAGATATGGGGTCCCTCATAGCGGGCGCAAAATACAGAGGGGAATTTGAAGACAGGCTAAAGGCAGTACTCAAGGATGTGACCGGTGCACACGGCCAGATAATCCTCTTCATCGATGAGATGCACACATTAGTGGGGGCCGGAGCCTCCGAAGGGGCCGTAGATGCCTCCAACATGCTCAAGCCCGCCCTTGCCCGCGGCGAATTGAAATGTGTCGGAGCCACAACCATAAAGGAATACAGGAAATATATTGAAAAAGATGCGGCCTTTGAAAGACGCTTCCAGCCGGTCATGGTAGAAGAGCCCACGGTTGAAGATACAATTTCCATACTGCGAGGCCTCAAGGAAAAATATGAGGTGCATCATGGGGTCAGGATAAAGGATTCCGCCCTGGTTGCAGCGGCAACCCTTTCTCACAGGTATATTACGGACCGGTTCCTGCCGGACAAGGCCATCGATCTCGTGGATGAGGCCACGAGCAGGCTTAGGATTGAGATAGACAGTATGCCGGCAGAGATTGATGATATTCACCGGAAAATCACTCAACTGGAAATAGAAAAGGAGGCCCTAAAAAAGGAAAAAGATCAGGCATCCAAAGACCGTCTGGAAACTATTGAAAAGGAACTGAGCGATCTGAAGCTAAAGACCGATGATATGATCGCACACTGGAAAAGGGAAAAGGAAACCATCTCTAAGATAAGGGAAATCAAGGAAAGGCTTGAATCAACCCGGACCGAATCCCAAACCGCGGAGCGCCAGGGAGACCTTTCCAGGGCCGCCGAACTCAAGTACGGGACACTCATTGAGCTGGAAAAAGGCCTGAATAAAGAAAACGCAAGACTTGAGGAACTCCAGACCGATCAAAAGATGCTCAAGGAAGAAGTTGACAGTGAAGACATTGCGGAAGTAGTGGCCAAATGGACTGGGATTCCGGTTTCAAGAATGCTGGAGGGTGAAAAAGAGAAGCTCCTGCAAATGGAAGAGAGATTGGCCATGCGCGTGGTTGGCCAGGACAAGGCAATTACGGCAGTGGCAAATGCAGTCCGCCGGGCCCGTTCCGGCTTGCAGGACCCGGAAAGGCCCATCGGATCCTTTATATTCATGGGGCCCACCGGCGTGGGCAAGACCGAATTAGCCAGGGCCTTAGCCGAATTTCTTTTCGACGACGAACAATATATGGTTCGTATAGATATGTCGGAATATATGGAAAAACATTCGGTCGCCAGGCTCATTGGCGCCCCGCCCGGATATGTGGGGTATGAAGAGGGCGGCTATCTTACAGAGGCGGTCAGGAGGCATCCGTACTCCGTGGTCCTGTTCGACGAGATCGAAAAGGCCCATCCGGATATATTTAACGCCCTCCTCCAGATCTTGGATGACGGCAGGATGACCGACGGCAAGGGACGCACGGTCGATTTCAAAAACACCGTTCTGATCATGACATCGAATGTGGGTAGCCAATGGATACAGGAATTAGGGGACAAGGACCATGCTGAAATGGAAAGACGCGTGACCGAAGCCCTACACGCAAGCTTTAAACCTGAATTCCTCAACCGGACGGACGAGATCGTTATATTCAATTCCCTGGGTCATGACGAAATTAGAAAGATCGTGGCAATCCAGATGGGACTTTTAGCCAAGCGCCTTGAGGCAAACAAGATCACGCTTGAACTCACGGATGATGCACAAGCATTTCTTGCAAATTCCGGGTTTGATTCCGTGTACGGGGCCAGGCCCCTCAAAAGGGCGATTCAACACCTGATTCAGGATCCTTTAGCATTAAAGATATTGGAGGGATCCGTTAAAGAGGGAGATCATATCAGAGTGGACGTTAAAGATGGGCAGGTAGCTTTTCAATAGTTTTTTGTCGTTCCCGCAGGTCTTTCGTCTGTACGCAAACAAAAGCGGTTGAGGATTTCATATCTTTAGCCGCTTTTCCTTTTTTTGCTTGGAGGCTGTGCGAGAATGGCTTCGTAGCGAGATCGAGCGAAAGTTTTGAGGGCGAGGCGACAAGGCCAAAACGGCCGTAGGCGTAGCAGTAGCCTATGTTGAAGACGTTTTGGGCTTGATAACGCAGCCATCAGAATTTGCAGCCGATCGCAGTAGAAGTCTATTCTCGGACTGCCTCCTATGTCCCGAGACCTTTGAAAAATGCTCAATTTTGGTCAAGTTCAAGGAAGGCGAAAATGTCAACCACAGGAATACATTGAGTATTTCGAGGATTGAAATTTGAGCTTGACGCCGAAATTGGGCAAAAGGGAGCGTTTTGCAAAGGTCTCGTCCCAACAATTGAAAAAGGTGGAGACCTGTGCTAAAGGAAGGGGGCAATGAAAGAAAAATCATCTTCAGGAGTAAACGGTACAGGGGCAATATAGGATGCCTCTTAGATCAATTTACGAAAGGCGCCAAAAAGGATCCTAATTTCAAATTAAGGAACTCCATTGTATACGGTTATTTCAATTATCATATCATTGCTTATCTCTCTCTTAATGTATCTGGGTTTTCAGATTGCCTTAAAAAGCACGAGAGGAAGAGACTATATAGGCAGGCATTGGTATTACCATCCAAATGCAATCTGTGTTTGGAGAGTATTCATCGGACTGGCAGGCACGATGCT
>JAFDDR010000256.1 GCA_019310785.1 Deltaproteobacteria bacterium | reverse complement strand
CAACTCTTTGAGAAGATCTAAAATAAATGCCTAATCGGCAAGAAAAGATAATTGCTTATTTAACTTTAGGCATTTTAGGCATTTCACAGTCATGAAAATCATAAATCTTACAAACGACAGCAACACTTACACCTCAAACGTCTATTTCCTTTTAGGTGACTGGAAGGGGATTGATGATGTCAATACTCTGATCGACGTGGGCAGGGATCCTTCAGTCCTGGAGAAGATAAAACACCTCGACACGGGCGTGGGCAAACCGAAGGTGGATAAGGTAATACTGACCCATGGCCATTATGACCATGCGAGTCTCCTGCCCGCAATCAAGGAGGAATTCCACCCCAGGGCCTATTCCTTTCATCCATTTAATGGGATGAGCCATCTCTTAAGGGACGGACAAACGATGAAGTTGGCTGACAGGTGGTTCGAGGTCATACACACTCCGGGCCATACCAGTGACTCGATCTGCCTCTATTGCCCGCAAGAAGGCGCCATTTTTTCGGGCGACACATCCCTGATCATTTCCACAACGGATGGATCGTACCACCAGGATTTTGTCAGCGCTCTTGAAAAGATCGCGAGAAGAAACATCAATGCGATCTATCCGGGACACGGGGATCCCATAACCCGTAATATCAAGCACTTGATATATATGTCGCTTGACAACGTCAGAAAGAGCAAGATCATTTAGTATGAACACCTACAGCTATTCTTTGGGAGTCGAATTATGAAAGGTCTCATCCGAAAAGCTTATAATTCAAGATTAAAGGCTCTCCTGATCAGGTGGACGACTCCTCCGGGCCTTACCAGGGAGGACGGAATAAGGTACTGGCAGGGCCGTATTTTATTTACCCTTTTGCTTGCAGGCGTTGTCCTGGGCTTTTTTGTATACTTTCCCAGTGTCGCACTTTGCATCAAAGAAGAGCTGTGGAGCGTGGGGATCGCTGATACGATTATATATGCCTTGATAATTATACTGTTTTTTCGGCGGTCCATTCCATTTGCGGTCCGTGCCGTCACCTTTGTCCTTATCGCTTATATCCTCGGAATAGTACTGCTGCTGACGGTAGGCCCTTTCGGCGCCGGTTCTGTGTGGTTATTTGCCTTCCCGGTTATTGCAGGGCTTTTTATGGGCCTTCGGGCCTCACTCATTGCACTCGGAGTAAATGCAGGAACAATAATCATCATTGGCATATTGATATCACTCGGTTACTTAAAATGGGATTACTCCACAATCAATGCCGCTGAAAAATGGGCGGTCATAGGTCTGAATTTCACGTTCCTGAACAGCGTAGTTGCCGTCTCGGTTGCGGTTATTTTAAGGGGGCTGCAGACCTTACTGGAGCAAGAAAAGTCAATGCTGGTATCATTGGAAAAGGAGCACTGCCAACTTGACGAATCCAATCGTCAGCTAAAAAGAGAGATGCTTGAACGTAACAGGGCAGAAGATGCGTTGCAGGAGAGCGAGGCGAAATACAGGCGCCTCTACGAAGAGTCAAGGAGAGTTGGTGAAGTTTATCGTTCACTCCTCCATACATCAGCCGACGCCATCGTCACCTACGATATGGAAGGAAAGGTCTCATACGTAAACCCCTCATTCAAACGAATATTCGGATGGACTCCGGAAGAAGTAGAGGGAAAGAGACTCCCGCTTGTGCCCGAGTCCGAGAAAAAGGCAAGCATGGCAGGTATAAAGAGGATTGTTGAGGAAGGGGCAGGCATCCAGAGTTTTGAAACAAAACGTTACTTGAAGGATGGCAGTCTCATTGATGTAAGTATCAGTGGTTCCCGGTATAATGACCATGAAGGGAATCCGGCGGGAATCCTCGTTGTCCTTCGTGATACATCTAAAAGAAAAAAACTCGAAGCCCGGCTTCAGCAGACCGGGAGGATGGAGTCTTTGGGTACCCTGGCCGGCGGTATTGCCCATGACTTTAACAACCTGCTCATGGGAATACAGGGTCGGACTTCTTTGATGAGGATAGATAAAGATTCTTCACACCCCGATTTTGAACACCTCAAAGGGATAGAGGATTATGTAAACAGTGCCGCAGATCTGACAAAACAGCTTTTGGGCTTTGCAAGGGGCGGGAAATATGAGGTCAGGCCGACTGATATAAACGATCTGATCAAGAAAAGCTCAACGATGTTTGGGCGGACAAAGAAGGAGATAAGAATCCATCCAAAATATCAGGAAGATATCCGGACAGTTGAGGTGGACCAGGGCCAGATTGACCAGGTCTTGATGAATCTTTATGTCAATGCCTGGCAGGCGATGCCCTGGGGCGGTGACTTATATTTGGCAACGGAAAATGTGACCATTGATGAGAACTATGTCAAACCGTTTTATGTCGGCCCGGGTAAATATGTGAAGATATCTGTTACTGACACGGGAGTCGGAATGGATAAAGCAACGCAGGAAAGGATATTTGAACCCTTTTTTACCACTAAGGAGATGGGCAGAGGCACCGGTTTAGGATTGGCTTCCGTCTATGGAATAATCAAGAATCATGGTGGTTTCATAAATGTTTACAGTGAGAAAGGTGAGGGAGCCACGTTCAATATCTATCTGCCTGCATCAGAGTCAGGGGTCAGCGGTCGGATGAAGGAGATCAGCGAGGATGTCAGGCACGGATCTGAGACAGTCCTTTTTGTAGATGACGAAGAGATGATAATTGAGGTGGGAGAACAGTTGATAGAGGGACTGGGATACAGGGTTTTGACGGCGAGAAGTGGAAAAGAGGCTATTGAGATATATAGGGAGAACAAGGATCAAATTGATATGGTCATCCTGGATATGATCATGCCGGATATGGGTGGTGGAGAAGCATATGACAGACTGAAAGAGATTGACCCTGATGTCAAGGTTCTCTTATCAAGTGGTTACAGCATCAACGCGCAGTCTGCCGAGATAGTGAATCGGGGCTGTAATGGTTTCATCCAGAAACCATTTAATATGAAACAGCTTTCACGGAAATTTAGGGGGGTTCTGGACAACAAATAGGTTCAAATGTGTGAACATCTCCCCTATTTCTTTCCATGGAACGGCTTGTTAGAGGTCTAACGGGATGAAAATCATCTTTCATGACGACTATAAAAATTCAAGTTATGCCTCGGATACTGCGGCCGCGGAAGGCAGGATGGAAAGCATCATGGATCTTCTTTCTAAAGAGAGAGGGTATCCCATCTTGAAACCGGTGGCTGCCGGGATTGAAGATCTGCTCCGGGCCCATACGTCTGAGCATATCGATCGGATTAGACAGGATGAGAATCTCTTTCGTATGGCGCTCTTGTCTGCAGGCGGCGCCATATCTGCCGTAGAAATTGCCTTTGACGGGGAGCCCGCATTTGCATGCATACGTCCCCCGGGGCATCACGCTTCCCGGGACTCACGCTGGGGATTCTGCTATTTTAACAATATGGGGGTTGCCCTACTTAAACTCAGGTCAAAAGGCCGGATAAAGGGAGCATTTGTCCTGGATTTTGACGCGCACACAGGGGATGGCAATATAGACGTCCTGTCCGAATACCCGGAAATCAAGATCTTAAATCCATTCGCTGATGATAGAAACGCCTATATCGAGAAAATTGAAAAGACTCTGAACAAAATCAAGGGGATTGACATAATAGCTGCCTCGGCAGGTTTTGATTCCTACGAAAAGGACTTGGGCAA
Organism: Deltaproteobacteria bacterium; assembly: GCA_019310785.1. Classification (GTDB taxonomy): domain Bacteria; phylum Desulfobacterota; class DSM-4660; order Desulfatiglandales; family Desulfatiglandaceae; genus JAIOSR01. The sequence goes on along the minus strand of JAFDDR010000256.1, from coordinate 205 downwards.
GAAACTCAAGAGGTTTGATTTCTATCTTATAGGCAGGCTGCTTAAAAAGTTCTCCAAAAGGTTGTGTAATGGTCGAAGATTTGCAATCCTTGAAGGAGGTTATTATCTAAAGGACCTGGGCAAAAACGTGCTTGCCTTTTGCCAGGGGTTTGCGGATTAATGATTGTCGATTGTCGATTTCATCAATTGATGGGTGTAGGATTGG
>JAFDDR010000057.1 GCA_019310785.1 Deltaproteobacteria bacterium | reverse complement strand
GCCCCACAGCACTTCTTATACTTCTTACCGCTGCCGCACGGGCAGGGATCATTTCTGCCGATCTTTTTCCCTTTCCTTTTTACAGTTACAGGGGCTTCCCCTCCATCCCCATGGCTCAAGTGCATGGTCCTCTTTTTCTTCTTAGGTAATTGCTCCGGGGCCTTCCTCCTCAACTGGAACCTGAAAAGCGTGCTCAGGGTCTCTTCCCTGATCCTGTCCATAAGCTCTTCAAAAAGGGCAAACCCTTCCTTTTGGTACTCCCTGAGCGGATCAAGCTGACCGTAGCCGCGAAGGCCGATGCCTTCCTTCATATGTTCCATGTCCTGAAGGTGGGCCACCCACTGGTCGTCAATGATCTGAAGAATAATGAACCGCTCCAAGTATTCCAAATCTTCCTTGCCGAAGAGCTTCTCCTTTTCCCCGTAAGCGGACCTGACCTGGTCCCTGACGAGATCGCCCATGTCCTCCACTTTGAGGGAATTGAAGTCGTCTTCTCCAATATCTTCAGGTCCGATCTTCGGTCGGAACCTGAACAGCCTGGAAAGATTATCCTTCAGACCCTGGATATCCCAGTCCTCCGGATATGCCTTGGGATCAATCCATTTTTCAACAAGGGCCTCGGCCTTATCATCAATCATATTATTGACAATCTCTCCTATTTCGTTACCCTTGAGGACCTCTTTTCTGAGGGAATAGATTATCTCCCGCTGTTTATTCATGACATCATCATATTCGAGCAGGTGTTTCCTCATATCGAAATTATGTGCTTCCACCTTTTTCTGGGCATTCTCAATGCCCCGGGAGATAAGATTATGCTCTATGGGCTCCCCCTCTTCCATCCCAAGTCGCTCCATAATGGAAGAGATCCTGTCAGACCCGAAAATCCTCAAAAGATCGTCTTCAAGGGAGAGATAGAAACGGGATGTTCCGGGATCACCCTGTCTTCCCGACCGGCCCCTGAGCTGGTTGTCAACTCGCCTGCTCTCGTGCCTTTCAGTGCCCAAGATGTGAAGGCCGTCTAATTCCCTGACTCCTTCGCCCAATACTATGTCGGTCCCACGGCCTGCCATGTTCGTAGAGATGGTCACGGTCTTTTTCTGGCCCGCATTGGCAATGATCTCCGCCTCTTTCTGGTGATGTTTTGCATTCAAAACGGAATGAGGTACGCCGGCCTTCTTGAGCATCTTGCTCAGCATTTCCGATTTTTCAATGGATATGGTTCCCACTAAGACAGGCTGGCCCTTTTCGTACAAAGCCTTTATCTCCTCAACTGCGGCCTTGAACTTCTCCCTTTCGGTCTTGTAAATCGCATCAGGATAGTTCTTCCTTATCATCTTTTCATTGGTAGGAATCACCGTTACATCTAATTTATAGATGTTATTAAACTCGGCAGCCTCCGTGTCCGCGGTTCCGGTCATACCGGCAAGCTTTTCGTACATTCGGAAGAAATTTTGAAATGTAACGGTTGCTAAGGTCTGGTTTTCCCCTGCAACGCTCACCCCCTCCTTGGCCTCCACGGCCTGGTGCAACCCGTCGCTCCACCGCCGGCCCGGCATCATGCGGCCGGTAAACTCGTCAACAATCATGATCTGGTCATCTTTGATAACGTACTGGACATCCTTTTCAAACAACCAGTAGGCCTTTATAAGCTGCTGTGTCGCATGAAGAAGTTCCGATGCCCTCATGTAGTGATCTTCAAGCTCCCTGAGGCGTTCATCTTTTTCCTCCTGGCTCAATTTCTCATCTTCTCTAATGGCATGGCTCTCATCATCCAGTTCAGGGAGAACGAAATCTCCTAATCCGCCTCCCCCCACAACCTGGAGGCCTTTTTCAGTAAGCTCCACTGCATTACTTCGTTCATCAATAGTGCAATAAAGGACCTGGTCCAGATCGGGCAGGAGTTTCTGTGAGCTCAGCATGCTCTCGGTCCTGTCGATCTGCTTTTTCAGGGCCTGGTTTTCCGCCACGATATCTAAAAAGACCGGGTTCTTTGGATCTCCCCTCTTTATCTGGAGCAGAGTCTCAATGGTCTTGTCATCCAGGTCCCCGCTCTCGAGTCTCTGGTGCGCCTCTTTAAGCAGGGAACGGAGGATCGAACCCTGCTTATTCCGCAGCTCAATGACAAGAGGCTTGACCTCCATGTAGATCTTGTTCTCACTATGTTCCACCGGGCCGCTGATAATCAGAGGGGTCCTGGCCTCATCAATGAGGATGCTGTCCACCTCATCCACAATGGCATAATAGTACTCCCTCTGAACAAACTCGCTCACGTCAAACTTCATGTTGTCACGAAGATAATCGAACCCGAATTCGTTGTTTGTACCGTAAGTAATATCGCAGCCATAGGCCTCTTTCCGTTCCGAATCATCCAAACCGTGCACAATCACGCCCACGGACAGGCCTAAGAAATTATAAATACTCCCCATCCATTCGGCATCCCGCTGTGCCAAATAATCGTTGACCGTCACAAGATGGACGCCCCGGCCGGTCAGTCCATTTAGATAAAGGGGAAGGGTCGCGGCTAAGGTTTTTCCCTCGCCTGTCTTCATTTCAGCAATCTTTCCCCTGTGAAGCACAATGCCGCCTATCAACTGGACATCAAAATGCCGCATTCCTAAGACCCTTACAGAGGTTTCCCGCACAGCGGCAAATGCCTCCGGAAGGAGTTCATCCAGGGCTTCTCCGTTTGATATTCTCTCTTTAAACTCTGCGGTTTTTGCCTTTAATTGTTCATCCGAAAGTGCCTGAAAATCCGGCTCCAACCGGTTGATTTGATCAACTATCGGAGCCATCCGTTTCAGTTCCCGTTCATTACTGCTGCCAAAAATACCTTTAATGAGATTCCCAATCATGTTTTCATCCCGTAATAGTAAAATTTGTGATGAGTCAGCTTGTCTTGGGGATACCCCCTTTTAGAAAAGCATGTATAGTGTTCAAGAAAATATTTTCGCGGCAAGCAGCGCCCCTACAAAATCATTTTCTTAAACTGTATTGGATGGGTTGAGGTACAAAACCATCAAAAACGCACAAACAAGTTTGTCCATGCCACCGTTGCATTTTTCCCTTTGCATGGACATTAAAAAACTTTGCAGATGAAAAATCAAGGAATTAGTGGGTTGGAGAGATTGTAAAAAAGGGCCGTTTCCGGATGGACACTGCTAATTAAGGATATAACGGAGAGGATTAACAGCCACCTTGTTCAGATGGACTTCATAGTGCAGGTGGGGCCCTGTGGAACGGCCGGAATTTCCCACTAAGGCAATCGTCTCACCCCGCTTTACATACTGCCCCTTCTTAACAAGGGCCTTTTTCAGGTGGGCATATTTTGTGATCACGCCATACCCGTGTTTGATGGTTAAAATCTTGCCATATCCATGGTCCCGAATGATGGATAATACCACACCGTCTGCAGGCGCAACAATGGGCGCACCCATTCTCGTGGCAAGGTCGATTCCCCTGTGAAACTCCTTTTGACCGGTGAATGGAGAAATACGATATCCGAAACCCGAGCTCATCCATCCCTTTGCCGGCCGGATGGAAGGCGTGGAGGCTAACAGCATCTTCTGGTTTTCCAGAAACTTGTAAAGCCCGGCCTTGTCCTCCTTGCCCAGGGCGATTTCATGGTCAAGGTTGTCCAACGCACGATGCATGGACCGGACCAGTTCGCTATGGGTTTTGGCCATCGAATGCCCGGGATCCAGCAGAATGGGATCAGATCCCCCCACACCCTTGAATTGTGAGTTATCATCACCGGTTTTCAGATTGACCATTATCTTCAATTTACGATCAAACTCATCCAGCTCGACCATTCTTTTGGTGATCTGATTAATCCGCTGTGCTAAATAAGTACACTCCCTCTTTTGCTGCGCATTCTCTTTTTGCAACTCGGACAGTCGAGGCAACCGGGTCTTCATGGTGTAATAATCCTGAATGATCGAAAAAAGATAGGCTGAACAAAAGATGAAAAGAAGGACAAAAAAGGAAGGGAAAAACTTCGGGATCCTGAATTGCTTGACCTTGTTTGTGCCGTCAGGGACGACAAATATGGTAATTTTCCTGGAAGACAAATCAGATTCTCATGTTTTAAACTATAATTTCAAACGGTTATGAACACCAAAAATGCCGGGATTAAAGAAGTTCTTTATCACACTTGAGATTCACCTGTCAACCCTCATTTTTCGTACTTTTCTATCCCCTTCCCTGAAAAAATAAAACCACTTTTCCTGCTAAGGAGTGACTAACACCCGGGATCTGATACAGATCATCCTCACTCGCTTTTGCAATGCTCTTTATGTCTTTAAAATGGTTAAGCAGGAGTCTTTTTCTTTTGGCGCCGATCCCGGGGATAAGGTCCAGCTCGGATGCGGTCTGGTTTTTCAGCCTGAGCCTTCGGTGGTAAGATATGGCCCGGCGGTGGGCCTCATCCCTGATTCGCATCATGAGAAGCAGCGCAGGGTGGTCCGGTCTGAGCCATACGGGATTCTTTCGACCCGGCAGATATACCTTGTCTTGTTTCTCATTGCGGCCCTGATCCGGCTTTGCAATGGATGCGACCTCAACAGCATCCCCGGTTGCCGCCAGATCAAGGACCTTTACAACTGCCGCTAAATGGCCTTTTCCCCCGTCCACTATAAAGAGGTCAGGCAGCCTTCCTTTGGACACCCTTCTTTTTACCAATTCCGCCATCATGCCATAGTCATCTATGCCGTTGACCGCCTTTATCCTGTAGTTTCTGTATCCCGACCTGTGAGGCAAACCATCCGCAAAGGAGACAACAGAGCCCACTGCCATGTCGCCTTGAAGATTGGAGATGTCAAGGCCCTCAATAAACTTAGGGGGCTTTTTGAGTTTAAAGACCGACCGGACAATGTCCATGAGGTCTTCGTCTTCGTGTTCCGCACTGCTCTTAAGGAGACTTTGCGCATTTGTCACGGCCATGCTCACTAATTGTAGTTTTTCGCCCCTTTTCGGTCTGTGGATCACAATCTTTTTCCCGGCTAAGTCGCAAAGCCATTCCGTAATTGACAGAAGGTCTTCAACAGGCTCGGAAATGAGAACCTGTTTAGGTATAAAGGCTGAACCGGCATAGTATTGCTTTAAAAATGCCTCCATGACTTCGGATGCATGGCCGCCCGGATTCTTGATAAGATAATCGCGGTTCCCCACCACACATCCTTTGCGAACAAAAAGGATGACTACCTGAAAACGCCCTTTGTCCCGGGCCAGCCCGATGATGTCCTGATCCTCTAATCGAGGCGAGACCACGTGCTGGCGCTCCACGGTCTTCTCTATGGCCCTGATCTGGTCCCTTATTTTTGCCGCTTTCTCAAAATCCAAAAGTTCCGATGCCCCGGCCATATCTTTTTGCAGCCGTTCGATCAACTCCCGATTGCGACCTTCCAAAAAAAGCCTGACCTGTTTAACAATCTGCCGGTACTCCGATACCGGGACATGGTGGGTGCATGGCCCTAAACACCGATCCATCTGATAATTCAGGCAGGGCCTTGTTCGTTTCGGCAGTCCCCTCCCCTTGCATTTCCTGAGTTGGAAGACCCGATCAATGACCTTGAGGGTACTGCGTACGGAATGGGCGGATGAAAAGGGACCGAAATACAGAGACCCGTCCTTTTTTATTCTCCTTATAATGCTCAGACGGGGATAAAGCTCCTTAATATTCAGTCGCAGACAGGGATACTGTTTATCATCTCTGAGAATGACGTTATAGCGAGGCATAAACTTCTTTATGAGATTTCTCTCGAGAATGAATGCCTCTTTTTCCGTGGATGTGAGGATGAAATCGAGGCCATTAGCCTTTTTCATCATCAGGGCGGTCTTATGGGAAAGATGCTCAGGCGGCCTGAAATAGGACAAGACCCTCTTTTTGAGGTTTTTTGCCTTGCCCACATAAATCACACGGCCGGAAGATTCCTTGAAGAGATACGCGCCCGGCCCATCAGGCAGCACTTGCCGCAATTTGCCTGAATCCACTTCATATTGGGCTATGTTCATCGTTTTTTAACCCTGAACTCTTGAACCTCTGAACCGTGGACCTGAGCCGTTATTAAAAATCGCCCCATTCCATGGGCAGGTGTTTTGTCATAATGACAAGGTTATGTGGATTTTCTTCCCGGTCCAGCACATAGCCTTTAAGCACCGCATCTTCAACAAAACCCAGTTTCCTGACACCGTTGATGACAGAGGAATCCCTGTCCTGAACAAGTCGCATAACGAGCATCTTCAACCCGATGGCCATGGCCAGGTTAACCAGGTCAAGAAGCATCCAGGTCCCCAAACGTTTTTCCCGAAACGAGGGATCAACGGAAATCCTTATCTTGCCGATATGACTCTTGCCGCCGTAGGTCTTCATCATCAGGGCCGCATTGGCGATAATGGACCCTTTCAACAAGGCCACGATAGAGATCACCCTGCTCGGATCCAGGGTTTTTACCCATTCATAAACCAGCCCTGACCCGGATACATCATGATTCAGAAACCACAGATCATCCTCGGACAATCGCTTGAACATTCCGAATAGGGCATCCTCGTCCCCGGCCTTGAGAGGTCTTAACGTCACACCGTTTCCATCCTTGAGAATGACCTCTTTCGGATAATCTTTCATAACCTCTTTAAGACTTCGAGAATGTTCCATTGACCAGCGCTCCTTTATTGGTGCGTTAATTTCTGTTCCCGCCTACCGGGTCGGCACGGCCTCCGGCCCAGAGGACCAGGCTTTGGTTATCCCCAGAGGGAATTTGCTTTGTTGGAGTTTCATTGACTTATTGAAATTCCAAATATCAAATCCCAAATATCAAACAAATTTCAATGACCAAAATTCGAAAATCCAAACAATGTACTGTCCTTGAAAGTTTTGGTCATTGAATATTGGAATTTGATATTTATTTGTAATTTGTTGCTTGGTATTTGTGATTTATTGTAATTTGGTCATTGGAATTTGTAATTTTGTTATTGTTTGTAATTTGAGTATTGTAATTTGTGATTTTAGTGCCGTATCCGGGAAAGCAAATCGCTTCTATCTGAATCAGTTACAGTTGACTTTGACGTTTCCCTGGGTCGGCTTTGCGGCCTTGCGTAAAAACAGAGTAAATGATATTTATGGTTTCAGTCAAGGCCAATGATGGCATATTGTGACGCGGGAGATTGGGGATGAAATTTACGCAAATCAGAGGTTACCTGCCTGTTGCTTTTTTAATAGCCTTTTTTGCCATGGGGGGCTGCGCCGTGACAAAATCGCGAATGCCGCCCTTAGCTTCCGTGGAAGGCGTTCCGGGCCATTTCCGTATGGGCAGGATCATTCATTTAAAAACGGGAAAGTCCTTATCCTTTGACCGTTTCATAGACCAGTTGGAATCAAAAGACCTGATCTTTATCGGAGAAAAACATGACAATCCGGAGCATCATCTTATACAGGTCCAGATACTCCAGGCATTGATGGCGCGGTACGGCGGCTTAAGCGTTGCAATGGAGTTTTTTCAAGAGCCCCAGCAGCCGGTCCTGGACCGGTACATGGAGGGGGCCTCTACCGAGACTGTTTTTTTAAAGGATGTGGACTGGCGCAAGGCATGGTCATTTGATTACTATTTTTACCGGCCTCTCATATTTATGCTCAGGGAAAAGGGGAGCAGAATCCATGCCATTAATGCGCCGAATGATATTGTAAAAAAAGTGGCAAGGTCAGGTCTCGACAGCCTGAAACCCGAAGAACGGAATCAATTAGCAAAAGAGATTGATCTGGATAATGAGAAACACCGGGCCTATCTCAGGGATGTTTACAAGCATCATACCAGCCAGGATCTGAAAAAGTTTGGCTATTTTTACCAGGCCCAGTGCGTCTGGGAAGAAACCATGGCCGAAAACATTGCTGCATATTTGAAAGAGAATGAACAAAGGGTGGTTGTTTTTGCGGGAAACGGACATATAATAAATCGATACGGAATTCCTGAAAGGACACTGAAACGTGTCAGGGTCAACATGGCCACTATCGTGTTATATCCATTAACCGGCAGGACAACCATCAAAAAGGGAACCGCCGATTACGTCTGGCTGACGGGCGATTGTTCTCGCAGACATTGATTATTAATAGAGGGGATTTGCTTTGTTGGAATTTCATTGAATTATTGAAATTCCAAATATGAAATCACGAATAACAAATGGTTCGACAGGCTCACCATCCTGAGCGAAGTCGAAGGACAAATCACAAACTGTTTTGATCGTTAGAATATTGTAGTTTGAGATTCTTGCCTGTTGAAGCGAGGCGTAGATTTATCCGCCTCTGGAGGATCCCGCTATCGGGGCCTTTGGCATGGTATTTGTGATTTGGTGCTTAGAGTTTGGAATTTGTTTGTATTTTGGTGCTTGAAATTTGTATTTTTAGACACAAATCTCCAAGGCAGAGACACATAACCCTGACCTGGCCCATAGGACCAGGTCTCAATGAAAGAATAAGAATGCATCACCACAACCCTGAATTCCAATACTGCCCTGTTTGTGGCGGCAGACTCAACACCTTGAGGTTAAAAGAAAATGAGCCGGCCAGACTCGTCTGTGACCTTTGCGATTTTGTATTTTATTTGGACCCCAAGGTCGTGGCCTGCTCTATCATAGATTTAGACGGCAAAGTCGTCCTGTTAAGGCGCGGCATTGAACCCCAAAAGGGAAAATGGGTAATCCCGGGAGGTTATGTTGACCGGGGTGAAGCGGTTAAAAAAGCGGCTGTCAGGGAAACAGAAGAAGAATGCGGGTTGAAAATCCGGATCAAGGACCTGTTGGGGGTCTATTCTTATCCCGGGAAAATCCCCGTTGTTATCGTCTATGTTGCCCGGTATTTAGCCGGAGACCTGAGCCCTAAGGATGAGACCCTTGAGACAGGACTCTTTTCTGAAGACCGGATCCCGTGGCAGGATCTTGCCTTCCAAAGCACGGCGGATGCATTGAAAGATTATTATGTACAGATCTCGTAAAAACGATTTATATAGTGACTGCAATCCCCCTAATTTTTAGGACTTTGCTCAAAAATCGGACATCAGGCCGGTCTGGGTTATGAGGTTCAAAGGTTTTAGCCCCTGAACGGTGAACCTTGAACCCAAATCTTGAGTTAGAAATGCACCCTTTTGTCCAAAAGATTACCCCAAAATCAGCTAAAATTTTCGAGGTCCGATATAAATAAAACGAAAGGAAAACAGACATGGACATGAAACCGGAAAGAATCGACGACCTGAGCCCCGAAAAAAAGAAAAGCGTCATGCAAAGGTCCATGGAAGACATATCATCCATATATGAAGACATGCGCAAGATTGTGGGTGACGTCAAGACACGAGGCAACGCCGTTGCCTTAGAGCATTACAGAAAGCACAAGGATGATATCTCAACACCCGACTTAGAGGTAACTAAGGAAGAGATTGATGCCGCCTACAAAGAGTTGGACCCCAAAGTGGTTGATTGTCTGAAAACCGCCGCCCAAAACATCGTCAAATTCCATGAGGCACAGTTGGAGCGCGAGATGTGGTCCATAGAAATAAGAGATGGAATCTTAGCCGGCCGTATCACAAGGGCAATGGATATTGTGGGGTGTTATATACCGGGCGGAACAGCGGCCTACCCCAGTTCCGTTCTTATGACCGTCCTGCCCGCCAAAGTCGCGGGAGTGGATCGGATCATGGCCGTAACACCACCCAATAAGGGGATGAAGGCAAACCCGGCAACGTTGGTAGCTGCGGATATTGCCGGCTGTGACCGTGTCTTCAAGGTGGGAGGCCCCTGGGGAGTTGCCGGATTAGCTTACGGAACGGAGACCATGCCGCGTGTGGACAAGATCGTGGGGCCGGGCAACAAATACGTGACAGCAGCCAAGATGTTGGTATACGGCCAGGTGGACATTGATTCACCGGCAGGACCGAGTGAGGCCCTGATACTGACCGACGACACCGGAGACCCGGAATTGATCGCCGTGGACTTTCTTTCCCAGGTGGAACATGACCCCGATTCCGCGGCAGTACTCGTAACCACCTCGGAAAAAATCGCACAAGCGGTCTGCGATATTATTAACAGGGAGTATGACGACCTTCCCAGAAAGGATATATTTGAGTCTTCCCTTTCCAAGCACTCCTATGTACTCATTGCAAATGATATGGAACAGGCCATTGATTTCTCGAATGAATATGCGGCAGAACACCTGCAGATAATGACTCAAGACCCCTTTATTACCCTGAATAGGATCAAGCACGCGGGATCCATTTTCATGGGCCCGTACGCACCGGTTCCTGTGGGCGATTATGCCTCCGGGACCAACCATGTCCTGCCCACTGGCCAGTGTGCACGCATGTTTTCCGGGCTGTCCGTGGACGATTTCATAAAAAAGCCCACGTTCCAGTATCTGAGCAAAAAGGGCCTGGCCGGTTTAAAGGATGTTGTTGTTACATTGGCCGAGGCCGAAGGTCTTCCCATTCATGCGAGGGCGATCAAGGCCAGGTTTAAGTAGGATATATATTTTCTTGATATGTAAAACAATAGCTGCTAAGTAAAATCGCAAAACGATTTTATCAAAGGAGGTTAAAAAGAAATGGCTGACGTTAAAGGCTACAACATGCCCGATGAGCTTTACTATCACAAGGACCATGCCTGGGCGCGAGTGGAAGGGACAAAGGTGACGGTGGGCATGAATGACTTCTTCCAGAAGGAGTCGGGAGACATTGTTTTTGTGGACCTTCCTGAAGAGGAAGATGACGTTGAACAGGGGGAAACCTGCGGAAAGATTCAATCCAGAAAATGGATCGGCAAGCTGGTTGCCCCGGTGTCAGGTGAAATCACGGAAATAAATGAGGATTTGGAGGAGGACACCAGCCTCATCAATTCAGACCCCTACGGGAAGGGCTGGATAGTGGTGATCGAGGCGTCTGACCTGGATTCGGAATTGGGCAGCCTGATGCAGGGCGAGGCCCTGATCAGCTTCATAGACGATGAAATAAAGATAGCCGAAGAGGAAAAGGCAAAGGCGTAGAACACAATGCCCGCCCACTGGCGTCTCTTTAAAAACCTGTCAAGGCCCGTGTCCACGGCAGAAGGACTGGCCGTGGATGACACCCTGCCGCAATCGGTTGCCTTCAACAACTCCCCGCCCATCCTCCATCTCTATACCTTTGTTCCATCGGTCAATGTCGGGAAATACCAGGATATTGAGGCGGCCCTGAAGCTTGACATGTGCCGTGCTAAGGGAATCGAGTTCGGCCGAAGGAGTACGGGGGGAGGGACCGTTATCATGGGCCCCGACATCGTAGCCCTTGGCCTGGGCATAAACGTGGACTATCCGGGGCTTAAAAAGGGAGTCGGAGGGGTCTTTGAATCCTTGAGTCTTGTACTCATACGCGCCCTTGAAAAATTAGGCATTAAGGCATATTTCCAGCCGAAAAATGACCTGGAAGTAGATGGCAAAAAGATTGCCGGGCTGTCTGCCGCATCAGAGGCAGGCAAGAGCCTGCTCTTTCACACCAGTCTTCTTGTCGATTTCGATGTGGCCCTTATGTTAGACATAATGCATACCCCTTTGATAAAAATACGGGACAAGGGATACAACTGCTTCAGCCAGAGGATGACCACGGTCCGGCAGGAGTTGGGAAGGCATGTTCCCCTAACAGAAGTTATGGATGCCGTCGAACATGCCTTTGAACAGGAATTCAATATCCGTTTCAAGGAAGATGCCCCGGACGAATGGGAAAAAAAGACCATAAGCAGTTTTATTGAAGAAAGATATCACAATCAAGACTGGATCTTCTCCCACAAACACCCAAGGGCCAGGATGGGCATCGGCCGGCTCAAGAGCAAGGCCGGGCTGCTTGAGATCTATCTTTCGCTCTCGGGCGCTTCCATCGAAAACGTCTTGATCACAGGGGACTTTTTCTCCACAAGCGCAGACATACACCGGCTTGAAAACGCCCTTAAATGGACTGCATCCCGCAAAGAGAGCATAGAAAAAAACCTTTCATCCGTATGGCAGGATGACATGATCTACGGCCTGGACGTGCCCACCCTCACCCGGGCGATCCTCAAGGCAAAGGAAAACCAGGTAAGACTTTAATGAATAAACAACAAAGTCCCGATTACGCCAAGATGAGCCAGGCCACGGCCATCTCCCTCGGGCTAATGAGGGGAAGGATGTACCGGGGCGCGGTCAACAAATGCGTGAATCTCTTAGTGCACTATCCCGAGGGGTGTTCGGCCAATTGCGCATACTGCGGCCTTGCCAAAAAACGTCCGGGAAAATATCGGGATAAGAGTTTTATCCATGTGGCATGGCCCGTATTTCCAATGGAGGATATCACCAGCGCCATCAACAATGCTCCGACATATGTGAAGCGGACCTGTATTTCCATGATTACCAACGGCAAGTGCCAGGGGGCGACCGTGGAAATGGCCGGGCGGTTGAAGGAAGAGACCATCCTTCCCATATCGATCCTCATTTCCCCCACAATCATGAATGAAAGTGATTTAATTGACATGAAAAAGATCGGGGCCGACAAAATCGGAGTGGCCATTGATCTCGCCACGCCGGAGCTTTTTGACAAATACAGGGGCAAAGGCGTTTCCGGTCCCCACAGTTGGGAGCATTACTGGAAGATCATGGAAAAAGCCCTTGGAATCTTCGGCCGGCCCAATGTGGGGGCACATCTAATGGTGGGGATGGGAGAAACAGAAGAGCAGATGGTCTCCCTTATGGACAGACTCTTTCGAATGGGAGTGGAGAATCACCTCTTTTCTTTTTTTGCCGAGCAAGGCTCAAAACTGGCTGAAAGACCCCAGCCCCCCTGGTTCACCTATCTAAGGATCCAATTAGCACGCTATATTATCGAAGAGAAATTAGCCGGTTTACGGGATATGCATTTTGACCGGAAAGGCCATATTATCGATTTCGGTCTCTCCTCAGATCTGCTTGAGAGCGTTATCAGTTGCGGCAAACCCTTTATTACCACAGGTTGTTCAGGGCCGGACGGACAGGTGGCCTGCAATCGGCCTTTTGGTAACTGCCTGCCCGATGTAAAGCAATGGAACTATCCCTATGCTCCGAACCAGGAAGAGATCCGGCTAATTCAGCAGAATATCTTTGAGATTGAATAGCTGAAAAATATTTTGACACCATGGATACAAGGTGTTATAAAATTAAGTTCTTTTTGGGCCGTTAGCTCAGCTAGGTAGAGCAGCGGACTTTTAATCCGTTGGTCGTGAGTTCGATTCTCGCACGGCCCACCAAAAAGCCAATACCACTGGATCCATCTGAGGCACCTGCCCCGTGAAATTCCCGCAAGGGACAGCAGAGCGTATTTCACCGGGGGACGCCTCGACGGTGACCATTTTTCGCTATCAACAATAGCGTCCCCATCGTCTAGCCCGGTCCAGGACACTGGCCTTTCACGCCAGTAACGTGGGTTCAAATCCCGCTGGGGACGCCACTTTATCATCTTCTCGCTTAGCCAAGGACATCCCGCTTCTCAAGCGGGATAACGTGGGTTCAAATCCCGCTGGGGACGCCAGTTTGTCTTCTTTTCCCCTTGACCCAGGACATCCCGCTTCTCAAGCGGGATAACGTGGGTTCAAATCCCGCTGGGGACGCCACTTTATCATCTTCTCGCTTGACCTGGGAGACTGTCCGAGAATTCAGCAAAGCTGTCATTTCGAGCGTAGCGAGAAATCTTATTATATTGAAAATACATAAGTTTTAGATTTCTCCCTGCGGTCGAAATGACATAAAAACCTATTCTCGGAAAGCCTCATAGGACATCCCGCCCCCTTTTTCTACTCCGATACGTTTTAATCATTGACACCATCGCAATTTTAGAGATACAATTATTTGAATTGCGATACAAGGAGGCTCAAACCTATGCCTTTAAGCTTAAGAATACCCCCGAAAAAAGAAACAATGATAAAAAAAGCAGCCATGAGAGCAGGGAAGACCAAGTCGGCATATATTTTAGAGGCGGTTGATGAAAAATTGGGTCTGGTAAAGGACCGCGAAAAGATGATCCGGGAACTTGCAGGATGGCTCTCGCATGATGAAGCCGAAGAATTGAGAAAAGCAACCGAAGTCTTCAACCGGATCAATGAAGGGGATTGGGATTGAAACTTGTACTGGATACGAATATCTACAGTGACTATGCCGAGGGATTGCCTGAAACAGTAAATTTCTTAGCCACCCATAGCAAACACCTGTATTTACCTTCCGTGGTCATAGGAGAACTCAATTTCGGGTTCATGAAAGGAAGCCGACTGCAACTCAACGAGAATAAATTGAAGCAGTTCATCAACCGTCTGAAAGTGGAAATCATTGATGTGGATGAAGATGTTGCCAGAAAATACGCCATTGTATTTTTGTCATTACACAAAAAAGGAACTAAAATACCGATCAATGATATATGGATCGCGGCATCCTGCATGGAAATCGGGGGGACACTGCTGACAAGAGATAGACATTTCGAGGTTGTGGAACAGATAGAGACGGTTATCCTGAGCTAACATCTTGCCCCGGGAATTCTTTGTTTATTTATTTTCAAATTTACTTTGATAGTCATGAATAATTCTTATCACAAAATCCGCCAAAAAGTTTGTACAATATTGCTCTTGGCAATCTCTTCCGTAGTCTTCAGCTTTTCAAACATCACGCCGGCTAATGCGATTGTCACGCGCGATGATGTCGATCCAA
>JAFDDR010000255.1 GCA_019310785.1 Deltaproteobacteria bacterium | reverse complement strand
TATGAAATGGGGTATGCGGCGAAACCCTAAGAAAATATCGCTGATATAGCTACCTTTCTTCATAACTTCTTTGAACCACTCTTCCTTCCCGTAATCCCTGCCTACTAATCTGTACGGGCCCTGGTAATTTACGTGTGTCCCTTCTTCACTAAAAACGCCGAGATCAATAAATGCACTTGATTCCTTTTGCAACCGGCCAAAGACGTCATAGAGCGTTTGAGGCTCGGCGAGATCTTCAAACTTATATGAATGGAGAATAAACTCGAGATTTGCTTTGCGTTCTCTGAGGAAGGAACAGATCATGTGTCGGTGGTCTTCGACGATACGCTTGGTGGTGGCAATGGTGGAGGTCTCTATGGAGGTCGTAAAATGATAGTAGCCGATACCCAAAATCAGGATGAAGGTAACGAGAGGAACCAGGATCATACTCAATAAGATGGCCCTTCTCATTGCTACGTAAGGAGATTTTTCCATAGCTGATAAGCCTTTCGGTTTGATGAATACTGTGAACTTAAAAAGCAAGCTTCATGCCAAAAAGTAGGATCAGACTATATCTGGTAACCAATTAAAAATATTAGGTTTATTAAGGGAGCGGGACGTTCTGTTAAAAAAATGTCCGGAAAGACATGTCGAAGCTTTTTACACATTGTAAAATAAGGACTAACAAGGGAAGACATAAAATCCTGGCCCATAGGACCAAGCTTTGGCTTTCCCCAGAGGGGATTTGCTTTGTTGGAATTTCATTAACTTATTGAAATTCCAAATATCAAATTCCAAATATCAAACAAATTCCAATGACCAAAATTCAAAAATCCAAACAGTGTCCTGCCGTGTAAGGTTTTGGTCATTGGATATTTGAATTTGAGATTTATTTGTAATTTGGTGATTGGAATTTGTGTTTTTAGACACAAAACTAAAAGGCAGAGACATATAGCTCTAAACTGGCCCGGGGGACCAGGTTTTCAATGTAAGAATAAAATGAAGTGCGATGCGGAATTGGGATGTATGTTAAAAACGTGCGACAGGGGATACCAACACCATATCCCCTGTCGCCTTCTTTTTCCTGATCAAGCACCCTGCCCGGAAAACGAACCAGTTCTTTGATCTTGGCGCTCCGGATCTTCTGGTCGTGTGTGTCCTTTTTTTCAAAGGCTTCAGCTAATTTCAGGAGGAGGTCCTCTAACTTCACCGGTTTTAAGAGATAGTCGAAAGCGCCCAATTTCATCCCTTCAATACTGGTCTCTACCGACGCGTGTCCCGTAAGCAAAAGGACCTCGGCCCGGGGCTGTATCTTCTTCATCTCCTTGAGCGCTTCAATACCGTCCATACCGCCCGGCATTTTTATATCCAGTATCACCACATCAAAGAGTTTTTCCTTCATCAACTCCAAGGCTTCCTCGCCGCTTTTGGCGCCGGTTGTGTCTATGCTTCGTTTATTAAGGCGCTTGACAATGGTTTCCAGAAAATCTTCTTCATCATCCACGACCAAAGCTCTGAAAGCATCCATATGAACCTCCTTATTTCTTTTCCGGGGCAACAATGGGAAGCTCAACCGTAAAGGTCGTTCCTTTCCCAACCTCACTCACGAGGCTCATGGTTCCCCCCATTTTTTTTATGATATCATAACTGACCCACAGCCCGAGACCCGTCCCCTTGCCTACCTCTTTTGTGGTGAAAAACGGGTCAAAGACCTTTTTCTGTTTGTCCTCGGGTATCCCGGGGCCATTATCCTTGATCCCCACTTTAATAAGTGAATCAGTACACCGGCTCTTTACTTCAATTACCCCATCATTGCCTATTGCGTCAATGGCATTGTTGATCAGATTCAGGAATACCTGCTGGAGCTGTGACTGGTCGCTTGCAATAACGGGGATATCCGGTTCGAGGTCTGTCGGAATTTTGATGTTATTGTTGCGAGCATAATTGTTTAAGAGTGCAATCGTCTGCTTAATTGTACTATTTATGTCCACGTCCTCTAAGCGAGGTTCCATCTTTCGTGCATAGCCCAACATATTGTGCACGACTTTCCGTGCCCGCTCTACGTGTTCTTCTATTTTTTCAATGGATACCTTAAATTCCTTAAAATTCTCGCTTTCCTGAAATTCCTCCTCAGCGAGCAGATCTTCCATCCATCCTGTTTTCTGGAGTATTACGTTCAGAGGATTATTGATTTCATGGGCAATCCCAGCCGCCATTTTGCCTAATGCCGCCAGCTTATCCGACTGCACGAGTTGCGCATTGAGCTCATTCATCCTCGAATCTGCCTCTCTTAACCGATTGACGGTCAAACGGGTGGTGAAAAAGACTGTGAGGATAATTGCCAGTGTGCCGAATATAATGATAGCTATTTCCAAATTTCGAGTAGCCAAAAGACCGCTCATCTCCTCTGAAGCATCCTGGCTGATGACAAGAAGCCATTTGTCGTCTTTCAGCCAGGCCCCGGCATATAGGAGTTTTTTGCCCTGTGCGTTTTTTTGTTCAAGAACCGTAGTCCCTCTACCGAAAAGAGTGGGATTCAGGTTGGCCTTAGACAAAATATCTCCCCCAAAGCGTGAGCGCGTTTCAAAAAGGCCCTTTTTATTGAGGATATAAGCGTCTCCGGTCTTTCCCACCTGGGCGGCACGCACTATGGCGCCGAAGATATCCGGATCAATGGTCGCCCTTAAAATCCAGCTATGCTGGTTCTCCTGGCGCCGGACGGCAATAATAAAATGCGGCAGCTTACGGTAGCCCATATACACATCACTTATGTATATACCCTTGCTCATCACCTCGGCGAACCAGGGCTGCTGGTAATAGTTGCGGCCTTTAAGATCATACGGTCCCACATACGCGTGATGCTGCCCTGCATTGTCGATGACGCCTAAATCAACAAAGGCGCCGGCCCTTAAATTCATGACCTCAAACAAATTTGCGAGGTGCTTCTCTTCAGTCATGTCCTGATAGGTGTGGGTATCGGCCATGGCCGATAGAATGGCGGTTCGCTCCTTCAGGAATAGATCGACCGCTTCGGCCTGGGCCCTTGCCCGGTATCTTATCTGTTCTTCAATCTTTTCCTTACACGTCCGGGCAAACTGGTAATAAATGGTTGCGCCAAGAATAATAAGCGGAGCAAAGGACACCACTAAGGTGATTAAAGTAATCTTTCTTTGCAGATTTGTATAAATGGAAGCTTTCATATCAAAATATAAGTTACGATCCCTAAAAGGATCTTATCTCTTTCCCTTCCGGCGGGCACGGTGGCCCGCCCTACGAAAAACTGATCGTCCGGGACCTTATACGTAGGGTCGGCCACCGTGCCGACCCTGGATACTTTTTACGAGTTTGTCAACTAACGTACAGTGCAAAACCGTATGTAGCACATTTACGAGAGCACGGGCCATGACATGAACCGCCAGTAGCCCAATATGGCCCAAAACCAGAGGACAAGCCATGCTAAAATGGTTACCGGCAGGCCATACTTTACAAAATCAAAAACACTCAACAACCTTTCTCCTGTTTCCGGGTCCTTGCCCATACCGAATGCTATAGCATTGTTGGGGGTGCCCACGACCAAAAAATTGGCAAAGGAAGAGGAAAAGGCGCAGGCCAGTGCCAGTTTCCATACATGCACATGGGCCAGGTCTGCCATGGGCAGGACAATTGGCCCTAAGGCCGCAACCGTAGCACCGTCGCTCATAAAATTGGTCATGGTCCCGGTCAAAAGGCTGACGCCGATGGCCAACATGTCTCCATGGGCAATACTATCGGGAAGGAGCGCCACAAATGTATTGGCCAACCACAGGGCACCGCCCGTAAACTTAAGCCCTACACCCATGGCACAGGCCGCGGCATATAGCCCTACCACGTCAAAGGCTACACCATCCTGGATATTGTCCCAGTCTACAATGCGGCATAAAAACATGGCCGCTACTGCCACAATAGTCACACCTCCCAGGCCCAACTGTTTGGGCAGGGTAATCCACCCTATTATCATTAAGACCAGAATGACCGCCATTATGGCCTCTTTTCCACCGAACCTGGGCATCCTGGCCACTTCTGCCTTGACGACCTCACTCGGATTGACATTTTTAACCAAAAATCTGGGTTTGCAGCGTATATACATGTAAGCGCCGATGACAAGGGCCATTACGGGAACAAACGGAAGGCCGAATTTCATCCACTGCAAAAACGATATGGAGGTACCATACTCCATTAAATAGCCTACCATGATGGCATTTCGACCCCCGGCCGCAGGGGAGCCGGGCCCGCCGTGGTTAGCGGCAAAGCAGACACCCAACAAGAGAAAAATGGCTAAGGCCCTGTCCTTTTCTACCCCATACATTTTACAACTCACCTTGTACACGCCCATGAGAACCGGGATAAGGAGGGCCACCAGGGCGTGTTCCGAGAGAAAACCCGCACATATAGCAAGCATTGGCAGGAAGACAAATGCAAATGACTTGGCGCTTTTAATACGGCTCAGGAGGATCAGGCCAATCCGTTTGTCAAGGCCTGTCTTGGCAACACCCACGGCCACGGCTAAGATGCCGAAGATAAAAAATACCGCATCTTTCATGTATGCCTTGGAGATTTCATTTATGGGTAGTATGCAGAAAAGATAGAGCATGACACCCACCATGACATCGGTGGCCCCTAACGGCAGCGCTTCCGTGCCCCACAGAAAAGCGGCCATTAGCAGAATGGCAACCATAATCTTGGCCATTTGGGCCGCCTGTTCGTTCGAGAGCAGGGATTTAGACTCTTTCCCCTCTCCTTTCAAGGCATTAAATGCCTTTGGATGAAGCTTGTTGTTTACCGTCTCCGTGATAGTCTTGCATCCCTTTCCTAATTTGTATCCGGGAGGAGCCTCCTTGCTTACCAGATCGACCATGCCTTGTGGGGTGGGCATGACAACAATGCCTGTAAAGACAACTGCAGCGATCAATAACA
>JAFDDR010000254.1 GCA_019310785.1 Deltaproteobacteria bacterium | reverse complement strand
ATCTGATGCCCTGACAATTGTGATTGATGATTGAATATTGACGATTGAATATTGAGTAATTCAACAAGAAATCGTCAATGGTCGATCTAAAATCGTAAATTTAAAATTAACAATCTTCAATAGTCAATCTTCAATTATAAAAATGACAACATTCGCAGGCAAACTCCTCAGAATTGATTTAAGCTCTTCCACATATCGTGAAGAAGAGATTCCTAATCGGTATTATAAAGAATTTATTTCTGCTCGAGGGCTCAGTGTCAAATACCTTTATGATGAACTAAAGGCAAATGTTGACCCTCTTGGCCCGGAAAATAAATTAATAATGTCCATCGGCGTCTTAGGAGGCACCGGGCTTCAGGGTTTTTCCAAATGGTGCGTTGCGTCCAAGAGCCCTCTGACCGGCACTGTCTTCCGTGCTATTACGGGAGGGAATTTCGGTGTTTGGATGAAGCATGCCGGATATGACTTGATAATCATTGAGGGAAAGGCACGAGGGCCTTCCTACATTTATCTTGATAATGATGGCGTTAATTTTTTAGGGGCAGAGGACCTTTTGGGTATGGACCCCCGACAATTGCAACGAAGACTTAAAGAGAAACACGGCTCTAAAACGGAATCAATATGCGTAGGAATGGCCGGGGAAAAACTGATCCGGTATGCTACCATCACTTCGGGTGAACGTACTGCATCGCGAGGTGGGATGGGAACGGTCATGGGGTCCAAGAATTTAAAAGCCGTCTCTATCAATGTCCCGATCAGGAAGCAAACCCCATTCGACAAGAATAAATTCGATCATTTAGTCAAACAGCAGATTAGCATTTTAAAGGAGCACCCTCGCAGAAAGATTTTGACCACCCTGGGAACGCCTTACATGACTACTATGGCGGATAAGTTGGGCATGCTGCCGGTCAGAAACTTTCAGGAGGGAAGCATCCAGAATATTGAAGAGATCTCCGACGACGAGTTTTATAAACTGAAAAAGTCAAAGGCCGGTTGTTATCAGTGTATGACCCGGTGTGGGGGTATGCGGGAGGTCACGGAAGGGCCTTTTAGAGGAACGCAAATTGATGGACCGGAATATGAGACAATTTACGCATTTGGCCCCCTGCTAGACATTTCGGACAAATCATTTGTCATCAATGCCAATGCGCTTTGCGATTATTATGGGTTGGACACCATAAGTACCGGTGTCTGTATTGCCTTTGCCTTCGAATTATTTGAAAAGGGGATTATTTCGGCCTTTGACACCGATGGTCTTGACCTAAGCTGGGGCAATAAGGAGGCAGCTTTTTCTTTGATTGAGAAGATCGCAAAAAGAGAGGGAATCGGCTATCTGTTGGGAGAAGGCACAAAAAGAGCGGCTTTGGATATTGATGTTAATTCCGATCACTTTGCCATTCAAATAAAAGGTCTGGAGCTTCCGGGTTATGAGCCCAGGGCCATCAAGGGATATGCATTGAGCATGGCCACCTCGAATATCGGCGGAAGTCATATGTACGGCCGTCCCAGGGATGAACTTTCAGGAAAGGTGGACTCCTTCACAGAGAAAGGAAAGGGGGCATCTATCGCCTATGTACAAAAAGTACAGGCAGTGGAGGATTCCTTGATTGCCTGCGTATTTGGGAATTCCGGTTTAGATTTTCAAAAATACTCTGAGTTTCTCATGGCTGCAACAGGTATTAGTGAGTTTGCAGACACAGACAATTTATTGAAGATTGGGGAGAGGATTATTTGTCTGGAGCGGTGTTTTAATGTTAGGGAGGGATTTAGGCGCAAGGATGATTCGCTCCCAAAACGCATGACTTCAGAACCGTTAAGGAATGCCGGACCCTCCACCGGGCAGGTTGTAAAAGATTTGGATAATCTCCTGGATGAGTATTATCAAGCATTAGGGTATACGAAAGAAGGAGTCCCGACTATTGAAAAGTTGAAAGATCTGGGGCTTGATGAAACGATAAAGGAAATTCACGGACAGTAGGGGTCGAGGGTTGACCTCAGTATAAACGGCTATGGAAAAAGGATCAAAATGAAGGATGTTTGGAAATGAATAGAAACCAGATAGGTGACGCTACGGAGATCAAAGAAAAAGCTTTGTCTATGGAAGCCCGCACTGTCGGGATTGCCTCTGTAAAGGCAATAAACCGTTTTGCCCCACCCGGACACAGACCGGATGACATGCTTAAAGGTGCCCGGAGCGTCGTTGTGCTTGGTGGAAATGAGCCCACGGCAGGGGCATGGAGAGCGGGCACCAACAGGGTGTTGGGAAGCATCGGTTACAATCGAAGTCAACTGGCATCCAGTGCCCGCCGTCTGGCGTATTATATTGAAGATCGTTTCGGATATTATGCCATACCCATTCCTTCCGGAAACTGGATCGGTCATTATCCCTATATCAGTCTGAAGCTCTGTGCTGAAATGGCGGGATTGGGGAGCCGCTCCATGGCTGCTGGCATCCTATTAAACCCTCGTTTTGGCTTACTCTACTTTAATGCAGTCATCACAACAATGCCTTTACCGCAAGATGGGCCCCTCGCAGAACCTGTCTGTCCACATGATTCTTGCATCCGTCTGTGGGAGAAAAAACAGACCACCTTTTGCCTTTCTTCATGTCCGGATTGTCTTTCCGGAGAAATTAAAGACGGGAAAATCCACTGGATGGAATACCGTCAGGATCTTTGTTTTACCAGAGCACAGACTACAGCTATGGATGTATTTCAAAAGTTACTTTTAGAAACAGTCAATGAGCCAGATGCTGATCGACGAAAGGCGATCCTATTTGGAAGCCATTTCACCCGCGCCGTCCGAAGTATGGCTTATGCCAGCGAGCTTTCAGCCCAATGCTTCAATTGCTTACGTAAATGCCCCGTGGTGCTAAGACAAGTTCGAAAATTACGGTAATGAAAAGGAGAAATCTTATGCCAAGATTTGTTTCCATGGATTTATATACGCGTTATAAAGATGAGGTTTGGAAGTTGACGAATGCCAAACAGCGATTTGAACCAGGCAGAACTCACCGGGGACTAACGGACAAAGAAATTGCCTCACGGCTGGGATTGACCGTTGAAGAGGTGACCGAAATTCGCTGCATTGCTGAGAACGAGAAGATTCCGCTGGAAGTCTACCTGAATGGGGAGGATACGAAAGAGAAAAGATTCAAACGGCTACCTGGTAAAAGATGATATAGACCCGGGTGACTTGCCCCATCAATTATGAGGGAGGATAGAAAAATATCTTGAGGACATGGAAAGGGATTCTTCTGAAAAGGAAAGATGATGGAGATAGAAAGGAAACTGGTCCAGAACCTGATAAAAATTAAATATGAAGACCTGCCAGAAAGAGTTGTTGAGATGGCCAAGATGACTATCCTGGACACTTTGGGTGCCTTGATAGGTGGTGTCGGCGCCGAGGGGTGCCTGCCGTTAGTCAATCAGCTTAGGGAGTGGGCAGGTGTGCAGGAAAGCACAATCATGATTTATGGTGGCAAAGTGCCCTGTCCCAACGCTGCTTTTGCAAACAGTGTGATGGCTCGGGCCCTTGAGTTAGACAGTCCCCGGGCGCCGGGAATACATGTGAGTGCTTCCACGGTCCCTGTATCTATAGCTACAGCCGAAAAGTGCAGGCCTGTGGGTGGAAAAGAACTTATCAGTTCTATAGTACTTGGTGAGGATTTTACTGCCAGGGTAAATCATGCCGTATCTTCTTACCGGGGCTTCGATCCCACCGGTGTCTGCACGGTATTGGGAGCCACTGCAACAGCCGGTAGAATTCTTGGCCTTGACGAACAGAAGATGTGGAATGCGCTTGCAATCGCTTTTAATCGGTCAGCGGGAAGCTTTCATGGCAATATTGAGGGCCTTGACGAACAGAAGATGTGGAATGCGCTTGCAATCGCTTTTAATCGGTCAGCGGGAAGCTTTCATGGCAATATTGAGGGAGCCCTGACTGTTAGACTTATACAGGGCCTTAGTTCCAGATCAGGCATAGAATCCGCTCTCATTTCGATGGCAGGCATTACGGGTGGCAGGAATTTTCTTGTAGGCAAGTGGGGTTTTTTTGATTTGTTTTCGGATGGTCAGTTCAACCGCAAGGCTATTACCGCCCAATTGGGTAAGAGATTCGAAGGTGCCTATGGAATTACGTTTAAGAGATATCCGAGCTGTGGAGCTACGTTATCAGCGACCGAAGCAACGTTGGAGCTTGTCCACAAATATGATATCAAACCGGACTATGTCGAGGAAGTGACTGTTGAGCTGCCCCCTTTTTATTACGATCTCGTTGGTCACAAGTTCAAGATAGGAGATAATCCTACTGTGGATGCACAATTCAGCATACAGTATGTTGTTGCTAATAGTA
>JAFDDR010000253.1 GCA_019310785.1 Deltaproteobacteria bacterium | reverse complement strand
TATTTTGAGGTGTCCGCATTTGTATTATAGCGGCTTTGATCCTGATTTTGACAATGTGTCAAATTTTTGACTTTATATAGAAGACATTCTTGATTAGAACTGACAAACACTGTTACTGAAGGAAGCTGTTTAGATTTAAACCCCATAGCCTTACAGCCATGAGGAAAATGTTTATCCCAGGTGACATAATAATGTTTACATTTATGGCAATCTATCAAGGTGATATTTCCCGGTTTCAATGTTTTTTAATAAAAGTGAAAAAGGGTAGCTTTTGTGCATGATTATTGCATTAAAAATAGCACTAAAGAAGCTTTTATTTTTTGCCGATATATTATCTAAAGGAGAAATCAGGAAAGAAGAGATACTAAGTCTGTCAAGTGCCAATAAATAACTTTAACACCAAATACATAAACCATGTGATGGCCAGAAGCATCCAAAGGTTATTCATTAAAAGAGAAAGTTGAGTTGGCACTTAGACTAAAGGCTTCTCGGGTGTATGTGCATCTTTTCCGCTGGCAATCTTCAAGAAAATGTGAAGAGAGATTTGCACCAGGAAAATAACGGCATCTCGGGAAGCAATTTTGTCGATCATCCTGTTGGATAGTTAACGTTCAGCCTAATCTCTTATACTTCATTTTACCTTCCTTTTTACAAGGCAGGGCCCTTGCCATAGGCCCTGCCTTTTTATTTGGCCTTTAAAACCTGGTCCTCAGGATTAGGAACTAAAACCGGCTAACCCTTAGGGGGTGAAACCAAAGCCACGTCCTCTGGGCCTTGCTTCTTTGCCTTTACTATTATCACAAAACTTTAAATCAGGTGTCACTTCTCCCCAAAAGATCTTGAACAGCTTCTAACAATTCCTCATGCCCAAAGGGCTTGGTTAATAGATGATCAGCACCAAAACCCTCGGCAAGCTCCAAATAAAGTTTTGGATCGAGACGGCCACCGCCGGAAATAGCTATGATCTTCGATCCAGGGAATTCTATCCTCAGATCCGTAATGGTTTCAAGCCCATCTTTTTTTGGCATTACTATGTCCGTGACGACCAGGTCAGGTGGTCTCTTGCGATAGAGACTTAACCCCTCCTTACCATCAGAAGCCTCCATAACCTCATGTCCGGCATGCTCCAAAATTTGCCGGAGCACTTCCCGGATTTTAGAATCATCGTCTATCAGAAGAATGAGTGCCATAATTCATTTCTCTTTTTTTTGAATCACCTGTTGAATGCAGCTTTATGGCTTTGAGAAACAGGAAAAGGGCTATTTTTTGTCCAGAATCTCCCTTAATTTCCGCGATAACCGTTTTATATCGAATGGTTTATGGATAAAGCCATTACAACCCCGTTCCAATATCTCTGTGGCCTGGCCATCGATGTTGTATCCACTTGAAAGAAGAATTTTTATGTCAGGGTTGATCTCCCTTATTCTGTCATAGGTTTCTCCCCCGCCCATGTCCGGCATAATCATGTCCAAAATGATTAAATCAACTTTGTCTTTACCCTTTTCACATATCTCAATCGCCTCTTTCCCGCCCCTGGCTATTAATACCGTATAACCCATCTTCTCCAAAAACTGTTCACCCACGTCAATAATCATACTCTCATCATCCACCAATAGAACAGTCTCAGAACCCTCTAAGATCTTTCCACTTAGCTCGTTTTCTTCCATCACTTCCTTTTCTGAGGCCGGCAGATAGAAGGTGAAAGTTGTCCCTTCACCTTTTCTACTGTAAACATTGATAAACCCATCATGGTTCTTAATAATACCATATGCAGAGGCCAGCCCTAACCCCGACCCTCTGCCCATCTCTTTGGTGGTAAAGAAAGGCTCAAATATCCTCTGCTGAGTTTCTTCATCCATGCCAACTCCTGTGTCGGTAACAGAGATCTCTACATATCTCCCAGGTTCTATTTTATAGGGCCTTACATAATCTTCATCAAGGGAGACATTTTCTGTTTGAAGGTATAAATCTCCTCCCCCGGGCATGGCCTGGCAGGCATTGACATAAAGATTTATCAAAACCTGCTCAATCTGACCCTGGTCTGCTTCTACTTTCCATACATTTTTCTGGTACTTTCTATGAATCTTAATCTCCTTCTTTGTGCGGCCGAACATATTGGAATTCTTCTTTATTAGCTCATTCAGGTCAGTGGGATTGACCTCATATTTCCCTCCCCTTGCAAAGCTTAGCAGATGTCTTGTAAGTTCCGCTCCTTTTTGAACCTGCTCCTCTATCCCTGTTAACCGATCATAATGGGGATGTATTGAGTCAACATCCATGAGCATCAAAGAGGCATGTCCCTGTATACCCATAAGAAGATTATTGAAATCATGGGCAATGCCACCAGCAAGGGTGCCGATTGCCTCCATCTTCTGGGCCTGGATGAGTTGGGCTTCAAGTTTCTTCTTATCGCTGATGTCAATAAAGGCATCGAGCAAATATTCCTTGCCGCTCAATAGCATGGGAGTAACAGTTTTTAGAATGGGGACTTCTTCGCCATTTGCCTTAAGCAATATACGTTCTGAGTTATCTATGTTTTGTCGGAGATCAGTAATCGGACACGCTCCCTTTTCAGCAGAGCAGATATATTTGTGACACACGTGACCAATAATTTCTTCTTTTGGAGCTCCTATCATTTTAATAGCAGCACGATTGGCATCAACAATTTTGTGTGTTTCCGCGTCAATGATCACAATTCCTGCCTGTATGGAGTCCAGTATGATATTTAAACGTTCTCCGTTTTCCCGCAGTGCCTCCTCTGCCTGCTTGCGCGCATCCTCCTGCTTGTACTTAGATGCTTTTTTCTCTAACTCCCTGACCTTTTTTTCCAATTCTTCGTAGGTTGGCTTCTTAGCCATTGAAAAACCCTCCAATTCCCTCAAAACAAAAAAATCTGTAATATTTTAGCTGTTTGAAAAATTGCGTGACATTCCAACTTCACTGCAGGGGTGAGGTATTTTTCAAGGCAATATCTAAACCTGGCCTATGAATGTGGCCGATTTTCAGGTTTCTGCGAAAATGTGTCCCAAATACCAGACAGCAGATGGAACGAACCCTGAAAATCAGGCCACTGCCAAAAAGTGCAGCTAATGCGCTTTAAGATATCGCCTTGAAAAACACCTCACCCTTGCAAAGAGCTAAAGTATAACAAAAATCTATTCTATCTTTTTCTTCGAACCACTCTTCTTCTAACTATCCTTCTGCGCGGTTTCCGGGGATTTATGGTTTTATTAGCTGGTTCTTTAGATGGTGATCCGGATTTCTCACCCTGTTTGTCCGCAGTTTCCAGGGGGGATTTTTGCCGATACCGGCATGTCGCCCTCGGGCATTTAATAATCTTTTTTCCATCCCTGTCAATAGTTTCAATCAAAAATGGATTATTACATTGTGGGCAAACCAGAGGATACGGTTTGCCCCAGCTTACAAAATTGCAATTTTTATTGGAACATTTGTAATAAACCTTACCCATAGCAGTTTCAGTTGCTTGTATCTTGCCTGGCTTGCATATGGGACATTGCATAGCCAGATCTTCCTCAAAGGCGGCAATGCGGTTTTCTATGATATCATCGGCATTAGCCGGATTGTGCTCTTCCGGAATACTTTTTTTGCGATATTCCTTTTCTGACGGCGGTAATGTCTCTTCCGGCCGGACCGATTTGATCTGTTCCAATTCGGGAGCTGAATGTTTTAAAAGACCTTTCTCTTGTTCCTCATGCTCCGAGAAGTTTAAATTCTCTTCCCGTCCGGAAAGAAAGCCGCTTCACCTGCTAATTCCACCGTTTCAGAAACAGGCTTTGAAAGTGTCTCTTGTAAAACCCCTGAAGATATCTTGAATTCTGCGTGAGCGCTTTTGATTTCGTTCTGTTCGCCTGGTGCCTCCCTTTTTTCAACTCCTTTCATATCCGGCTTTTGGGCCTTATTTTCTTCACAGATCTCCAGACTACTCGCTATTGACTCATCTTGCTTAGATAAAGGTTCTCCAAAATGAACCTCTTTAATCTCCTTCTGGGCTAAATGGCCACTGGAAGACAGGATCTTTGATTCAGAAGGCGAAATACGGGGTAACTCAATTTTTTTCAGTATGGCCTTCCGTTTAACAGGCAATTTAACGCCCTTACCAGGTCTTGGTCTGGTTTTCTCCTTTTTCAGAGGAACGCCCTTCATGTGTAGCGTTTGGTCAAATTGACTGATTGCAAATTCCAGGTCTTTTCGCCCGGATTGCACCTCATCCATGGTTTGAACAAAGTAGGCGATAAGATTCATACCGGGCATTCCGGGAAAAATGCGATCAAGGAGATGGGCCATACTTATGGCCGGTTTCTTGGGAGAGAATCTTCCGTCATCGTCAACATGGATGTATCCCTTTTGAATCATCTCCTGGAGCGCTTTCTTTAGATCTGCATCTGATTCGAGACCCATTTCAGCCAATTCATCAAGGAATGTCACTTGAGTATAACGTTCAGATGGGTCGAGATCAAAATTCTCGATCTCGTTTTCGCGCTCTGTAAGCAGGATGAGACATGATATGGTTGCACTATTTAAGGCCAATACACCAATCCCAACGCTGGTTCCTACCAAACGCTCGATATGGTGTCTTAAAGTCTGATCGAACAGGCCTTTGATTTCACGTGCCGTAAGGTCATTCTGTTTCATAGCCTTTCCCACCATAATCTATCTGCCACCATCCATTTCCGCTATCATATCCCCGGCCTGAGATGCTACGCGGGAAATTTTTTCCTCTAAATCTTCAGCAAGTGGCTCTTGTTCCATCATATCAGGATTTTGCGGATGATCAGACTGAACGATTTCTGCCATGGCCTTTTCATACCCATTCTGAGATTCCGTATTATCACCAGCAGATGATTGTTCTTCCAATTCTCCCAGCATGCCGTTTTTATCTGTTTCGTGCGCATCACCCGGACTCGTCACAGAGACATAGTTTCCTCCCCTATCAAGTAGGACAGAAAGGATGATTTTAACATCAAATTCCAATCTATATGCGACCTGATTGTTATGTACAACAATATCGCCTTTCTTATATTCGACATCTTCTCCAATTCCCAGTTTATGGTCTCTCCTGAAAATTTCTTCTATTACACCCCAGTCCAGATCACCGCTTATCGCATCAATTAAGTCCTGTTCACCACTCTTGATCACTTCCGAATTTGAAATTTTCATCTGGAATCCTCCTTTTATCAATTCTTCAGCCGGTCACGGCAAGATGTGCTTTAATCATCCTGCTTATAAAATGCAAAATTCATACCATTTTTGTCGTTACAATACTCACGTTGCATTTTAAGCCCTTTTGTGGAATGGGTTTTGCAATCTCTCAAGGTCAACCCTAACATTGCATAAATCTTTGGCCCAAAAACGCTACGCTCGCTCTATATCACGCCATCTGAAAATAACCCAACATCCCTTGCTGGCATAACCTAAAGCGTTTTGAACTCAAATTTTATGCAACGTCAGGGTAAACAGAGGAAGGAGAATCATGTGGCTCCCGTAATAACCGTAGAAGGTCTTGACCAGGCCAGATCCAATCTTAATTATCGAAACAAAAATGCTTTAAAATACAGGCTTTTTAACGTCATGAGGAGATTTTATGAGGATGAAAGTTCTATTGAATCCCTAAAGGGCATTGATCCGGACAAGCTGATAAAGTTGCTGTGGGATACGGGAAACGACCCTGCGATCATCAAAAATAGACGGAAAAAACCTGAGCAGTGTCAAATCTTCCGTGAATGCGGATTTAGAAAAACTCTACAGGGAGGGAAAGAACCCTGAGGGGATAACAATCGGACCTGCCTATGTTTTTGTCATGTCCGATGAGGCCAGGGACAAGGCATTAAAGGCTTTCATAGATGGTGGGCAAACGGATGGTCCTGTCAATTTGGGAGAGATAACCCAGGCTCTGAATCTCGTCGATAAAATGCTTTCAAAACCAGAGGTCCTTTCAGCTAAAGATGGTTCAGAGGGCTCACGGAAATTAGATGAATTAAAAAATCTAATCCATGGTTTGTCCGAAAAGATTGGGGCAGGCGGACCCGGATTAGCTGAGTCAGGCCCCGAGGAATCTCAGTCAGCATTAGTGGGAGAAGGTGTAAAATACATTGAAGAGCCTGCTGAAGATGAAGTCATAGAAGATCTTGAAGATGCAGAAATAGATGAGGTCCTCGAAGGTGATGAAGTTGAAGAAGAGATTGATTCGATAGAGATCGATGACGATCTTGAGGAGGTAGAGGTTGACGAGGCGCTTGAAGACGCAGAGATTGATGAAGACCGGGAATTAAGTGAAATTGAAGAGCCGGCTGACGAGTGGGTCTTAAAAGGCATTGAAGATGTTCTTGCAGAGGATGAATACGAATGGGTCGATGTAATGCGGAAAGCCAGGCTTCTGGCCGAAGAATTTAACGATTCACTTGCTGCCATGGATAAATTCTACAACCAATATATACTTGTTCCGGGAGGAGAATATATTGTAGGCAATAAGCAGCCCAAAAAGGATGAAAGACCTGAGCAAATTGTAGCCTTATCATCTTTTTATATGGGCAAATTCCCTGTTACTAATGCACTTTTTGAAATATTTGTTGAGAAAACCGGATACAGAACCACTGCCGAAAAATTTGGATCCGGGACTGTTTATCATGGGCGCTGTCAGAAGACAGTAGATGAAAAAACAGGCATGGAGAAGTCTGTCTGGAATTCGGTCCTCATTAACAAAACAGTAGAAGGGGCATGCTGGTATCAACCCTCAGGGCCTGGGAGCTCTCTAAATAACAAGAAAAAATGTCCTGTAGTTCAGATAAGCCTTGAGGATGCCATGGCCTTTGCAGCCTGGACCGGGAAAAGATTGCCCACCGAAAATGAATGGGAGGCTGCCTCAAGGACCGCTAACGGTTATGTGTTTCCCTGGGGAAACGAATGGTATGAAGACACCTGTAACACGGAGGAGAGTTATATGGGTGAGACAACGTCTGTGGACAGATACATGGAATTCGAAAATGATTTTGGGATCGTTGATACGATAGGAAATGTTCTGGAGTGGACCATGGATCGTTCAGGGCGAACTTATTCAGAAAAAAATGGGCCTGTATTAAATATTGTTAAAGGTGGAAGTTGGATCTCAGAGAATAACGTACGTTTATCCACCTGCTTTAAATTGGAACCTGAATCACATTCCAACATACTCGGGTTTAGATGCGTCGCATATTAACTGTTTTTGTTTCACCAAGTAGTAAAAATCCTGGCCCAGTGGACCAGGCTTTGGTTATCCCCAGATTTGCATTGTTGGAGTTTTATTGCCTTATTGAAATTCCAAATATCAAATCCCAAATATCAAACAAATTCCAATGACCAAAATTCGAAAATCCAAACAATGTCTTGTCCTGGAATGTTTTGGTCATTGAATATTGGAATTTGAGATTTATTTGTAATTTGGTGCTTGTAATTTGTATTTTTAGACACAAGAATCCAAGGCATCGCCATCTAGCCCTGACCTGGCCCAGAGGACCAGATTTTCAATGGAAAATCAATCCATCCGGGACAGGCTCATTACATAAAGTACAATTCGGTGATTTCATCCTGGATGCCCTGGAACACGTCTACCGCAAGGTAGAACAAAGCAAAACCAAAACAGCCAAG
>JAFDDR010000252.1:781-6071 GCA_019310785.1 Deltaproteobacteria bacterium | reverse complement strand
AATGAGTAAAGTTAAGTGGGTTAATATCGCCTTGCCTGATGATTACTTCACATCACTCGGGCTTGTGTTCCCCTGGACCTGAGTCTGCTCGATCAGCCGAACCGCCGTATACGGACCCGTACGTACGGTCGTGTGGGAGGGACGCCCTGTGAGGGGCGTTCCTATCCCGATGGCCATTTTTCCGTTTCTTTTGTTACAATCACAAAATCAACGATGACTGGGTAGTGGTCTGATGACACGTCAGATCCAATTCTTCTGTCCACAATGTTGATATCCGGAGAGTGAAGACAATGGTCAATGGGTATGCGGAGTAGTGGGTTGTAATTGGGCCATGTAGGCTGAATCCCGAACCCCTGCGCGCTGTTTTTCAGTCCTGTGCGCTTAAGCAATCTATGAAAATGGTAATTCCATGGTGTTACATTCAGGTCTCCAAGGAGCATGACAGGGAGAGACGACCGGATGTAATCCGGGAGACGGTCAAGTTGCTCGTTCCTCCGCTGCGAATATTCGCGTCCACCGGGTGGCAACGGATGGGTTGCGATAAGGCGCAGGTTCGTCTTGCCAGTACTGATGGTTGCCAGAATAGATGGAACTTCCGCATTTCCAATGTAGGCAATTTCGCTTTCAGCAAGCGGCAGCTTGCTGAAGAGACCTATCCCAAAGTTGTCCTCCCTCGGTTGTATCACGCTATATGGGAGTGAATTCGTGAGCCATGCCAAGTCCGACACCCATCGAGAACTGATTTCCTCCAGAACTAAAATGTCGGGATTGGCATTGGAAATGACGTCTTTGACGCGTTCTGGATCGCCAAGACGTGTGTTCACGTTGAGCAACATCGCTCGCAACGAAGTCGCTCCCGGAGGTGTGTTCTGTCTGCCGAAGTACAACGGAAGTACCAATACGAGGTTAACGCAGGCGAATGCGAGAAACGTGGCCGCCGTCCTGCGGCGGCGCCCCCAAAACAGAAGGGCACCGAGTATGACCAGGCCGAGAAGATATTGAACTCGGAAGTGTGAGAACAGGTCGAGAAACCACGAGAACCGCCCAAGGAAACCAAACAACGTTGCTGAACATGCGATAATTCCGGCCGCCGTGAGCAACCCCCACGGCCGGACGCTGAGAGGGACAAGCGGGACGTCCCCCAGCCCACAGCCCACACATAACGCATGTAGGGCGCTCATTGATTGTTGGTATTGGCTCTTCCGTTAAGGACTGACCCAGCCACCCTTCTGGCATTGAAAGCTTTAACGGAGCCTGGATAACGGCTTCTGATAGAGCTTGAAATTCTACCTTGGAATAGAAAGATGGATCTCCATATGTAATTACCACGGCAACAGAACGATTTTTCAGTTCTTGAAGCCCGTAATTGATTAGTGCTTGCAACGGGCGCAAGCATGTAAACTTGAATGACCTCATTGAATCGAAGACGAGTAAAGAAAATCGATGCAATTATTGATTCGTTTTCATATGTGCCGAGACAGATTATTTCTTGGCTGTCGAAAAACCTTTTTGCAACATGGTTTTTCCGACAGCACGGCAATTACTTTAAGGAATTATATTTTACCCTGAGGGAGGAAGTATCCTGAAAAAACACACAGAAACAAAAATAAATACCTTTGATCATGATATGATGCAGGAGGCCGGGAGTGTCTAACCTCGCTGTTCCGGGCATAGTTGCAACATACCATCAGAGACACTTGATGTCAGCTTATTTTACTATTTAAGGATGTCCCTCTTCATATTGATTACATCAAAACCTGTTGATTAAATACAGACTTTCAAAATGCCACGATTTTGCCCAGTCCCTCTCAAGCGACTTGTTGTGCGACTTTTTTACATTCCATATAGATAAATTCAGGATCGAGATCTAAACCGGTGTTCCATTCAATTGTGTCAAAGGAAACTCGAACTGTCTTGAAAATATCATAGTTTTTAAGTCTCTTAAAGACACCAAAATTCAAAAATTGTTTCATGTCCAGTGTTCCAATCTCTCCGTTGTCAAAAGTTATTGAGAGCATGTAGTCTTTACCCGGTAAGACCTTTACTATAGATGGATACATCGCATCCCTCCTTATTGAAGAGGATTAATTTTAAAGGGGTTTTCTCCATTCATGACCAACTTCCAGTTGGCCATTAGCTCCTCTTGATGTAATTCCGCCCATGCCAACACAAGTTTCTTTTGTTTTTTGGGGAGTTCACCTTCAAGAATTTCGCACGTTTGAATATCGACTGTAGCTTTGTGTTCTGCATAGTAAGCATGAAAATGAGGAGGCTGATGCTCTTTTGGTGCAAAATATATCCGTATAATAATTCCAAAAAACATCGAAATGGTTGGCATGTGTTTTACCTCCTATGTAGTACGTTGCCATACTATTATTTATTTCTTGCGCACAACGTGGCTGTCGAAAAACCTGTTTGCAACATGGTTTTTCCGACAGCACGGCAATTATTTTAAGAAATTACATTTTACCCTGAGGGAAGAAGTGTCCTGAAAAACACAGTAACAAAAATAAATACCTTTGATCATGATATGATGCAGGAGGCCGGGAGTGTCTAATATCGCTGTTCCGGGCATAGTTGCAACATCCCATCAGAGACACTTGATGTCAGCTTATTTTACTATTTAAGGACGTCCCCCTTCATCCCCCTTCAAATCCTTTTCATAACTGGGCTGAAAGATGTTGCCGGCTTGCCGGCTTTATTGCCTTCAGTGCGTCATACTCTTTATTTTTTGTCTTATATATCTCCCACCGTAACTGCAGATTTATCCAGAAATCCTCTGACATTCCGAAAAACTTGGCGAGTCGCAAGGCAGTGCTTGGAGTTATTCCTCTTTTTTTATTTACAATTTCATTAACACGCTGATAGGGAACATGAATGGAATAAGCCAGTTCTTTCTGTGTGATACCCATAGGAATTAAGAATTCCTCAAGAAGCATCTCGCCTGGATGGGTTGGCTCTCTATGACTTGGTATTCTAATCATTTTCTTTCCTTTTTATTCAATGATAATCTGTAATCTCAACTTGATAAGGACCATTTGTTGCCCATTTGAAACAAATTCGATACTGATTATTTATGCGAATGCTGTTTTCTCCAATTCTATCCTTTGACAATGCTTCAAGATTATTACCTGGTGGAATTCCAAGATCTTCCAAAAACTGGGCAGAGTCAATTTGATCCAGTTTCCTTGAAGCGATCTTCCATAAATACTGAGGGCAAGTCTTTCGGGCATTCCTGGTGTTCTTGCCGTTAAAAATATCTTCTGTTCCTTTGTTCCTGAACGATTGAATCATAAATTCATGATAGCACGGACTTCATGCTACTGTAAAGCAAATTTTTCTTTTTCTCGCTCAACGAGGCTGTCGAAAAACCTGTTTGCAACGTGGTTTTTCCGACAGCACGGCAATTATTTTAAGGAATTATATTTTACCCTGGGGGAAGAAGTGTCCTGAAAAAACACAGTAACATAATAAAATACCTTCAGAACGGCTAATCAGGCTATTATAGAGGATATATGGCCTAGTTCCCTGACTGTCCTTACGCAATGGCATAGCTGTTTCCGAAGTTGATGATCTTTTCAATGTTGTGAACCAGGCAGTAAAGCATGTTCTTCAAGGGATACAGGCACCATCATCATCTGATCGTAATATGATGCAAGAGGCCGGGAGTGTCTAATCTCGCTGTTCTTGGCATGATCTCAACATACCACCAGGACACTCCATGTCAAGTTACTTTACTATTTAAGGATGTCCCCTTTCATTCAATGATTCCAATGCTTCTGCGTCAGCCAAATCCTTGGTTCTTCCTGATGCCCTTTTGTTTCGAATCAGGTCGTCAATTAAAGGAATGTGCACTTCGATTCCCTCAATGTTCACAGACAAGGACCGTCTATATACCTCCTCAAACTGAAGCCCGGACGCTGCGGTGATGATGTCAATACGTCTTGGAGCAACTCCAATCTGAAAAATGGTTCCATCCTTCTGGAGGTCTTCCTTGGTCAAATTGTGTAGAGGTGCACCAAAGCGACTCAGTGCTCGTAGCACGGCGTCAGCGTTTTGAGGTGATGGCATGACCCAAATATCTATGTCCATAGTAGCCCGAGGGTAACCGTGAGCTGCCATTGCATAGGCACCGACGAGGAGAAATTTAACCTTCTCGTCGGATAAGGCGCGTAACATGTCTTTGTAGTCTTCGTTCAGCATCGTGCTTTTTACTCAGGGACGTAATTTCTCTGGTCAGAATCCAGACGAGTTTAATGCGGTCTGCCGGCTTACCGGGAACAAAGTCGTCATTTCGGCTGTCCGACATTCGGTATATGGCTGTGTGTTTTCTGTTCATGATTTTAATGTACCATTTTTACCGTGCAACAGCAACTGGATAGTTTGCTGCATGTGCGGTGAACCCCTTAGTCCGCGATCTTTATCGTCATTGAATATCTTACGGCGTTCTATTCTCCGATCATGATATGATGCAGGAGGCCGGGAGTGTCTAATCTCGCTGTTCCGGGCATAGTTGCAACATCCCCCATCAGAGACACTTGATGCCAACTTATTTTACTATTTAAGGATGTCCCCCTTTATTGGTTCGGCAAGGGCATTTCTATAACGCCTTGAGTAAAGACTCTTCAACTGAATGGGGAACTTGGATGGGTACGAAACAGGAGGAAGGGTATAAGTAGTCTTCCCCACTCTCATCAATAACTCGAATATCTCCTTTCAGAGTAGCGTCTTTATCACCAACTGTTTGATATATCTTGTGAAGTTCTAACGAAGCTGGATAATTTGAATTATTGATGCACACCACAAATTCCGGTAAATGCTGTTTTGATCTTTTCATCTGTTACCTCAAATATTTTTTTCGCTTAAATTCCTTTTTTCCAATGCCATGAGCCTCATACCAATGAATCTCGGCTAAATGAATATCCCCCCTGGTGGAACTCGAATATGGGCAATTCCTTTCATTTTCCGCCAGTTACCATCACCATAGATCTTTCTTAAGCGGTTGATTTCACGAATTCCTGGACCCTTGGCAATTGTTTTTATCTCGCTGATTTCATCAATTATATCAAAATCCATGAAAAAAATCCAATTTTCAGTTTACATGGTTTTGTTTCTAAAGTTCAACAGTGGTGCCCAACGAGGCTGTCGAAAAACCTTTTTTCAACATGGTCTTACTGACAGCACGGCAATTATTTTAAGAAATTATATTTTACCCTGAGGGAAGAAGTATTCTAAGAAAAACACAGTAACACAAAAAATACCTTCAGAATGACTATTCAGGCGATTATAG
>JAFDDR010000252.1:0-764 GCA_019310785.1 Deltaproteobacteria bacterium | reverse complement strand
ACAAAAAATACCTTCAGAATGACTATTCAGGCGATTATAGAGAGTATTATGATGCAAGAGGCCGGGAGTGTCTAATCTCGCTGTTCCAGGCATGGTGGCAACATACCACCAGGAACATCTATCCTCGCTTTTCATGGCATAATACACACGCATCACATAAAATATTCTACGAAACGCATAAAATCATAGACGTCCCCATTCTCCCGCCCATACCTTTCGTCACAGTTTTGCGAGTCATTTATTGCAGGCCAATTATGATATCCGTACGATTCAGGCATTGTTGGGCCACAGTGATGTGAGAACCACGATGATTTATACCCATACAATCAAGAGTCAGACAAAGAAAGAGGCCAAAAGTCCGCTTGATTTCTAATTTGACCCAGAGCGAGAGGTGGTTAATTCTTTTCCAGGACAACAAAAGCCGAAGGCCCGGCTACCATGTGAATGCCGTTTTCGAGTTTCACGACATAGAATTCAAATTCCGATCCGGTCCTTTCCATTACTACCCCCTTGACCCCCTTATATCCCTTGGTCATTTTAATCTGCGTTCCCGGTTCGAGCATCTGTTTTTCTCCTTTTGTGGAATAATTCGTAATAGTTAGCCGGGTAAAAAATGTTTGACAGAATAACAGGCCTGCCCTGGCGCGACATGAGCAGAGCACCAGGAAAAAATCAAGAGAAAAAGTTGACTTTTTTTAGGCAAAACTCCTCCATTCGGATCAAAGCCGGTTTTTGAAATTTAGATTAACCGGGCCTAAAAATTG
>JAFDDR010000251.1 GCA_019310785.1 Deltaproteobacteria bacterium | reverse complement strand
GAGGCAGGAACCCAGTTTGATTTTGAATTGCCCGGGGAGAATACGAAACACCCCCGGATTATGCGAGCCAGGACTTCGGTAATTGAAGATAAGAGCGGTGTGCAGACCGGCATTATAACTATTATGCACGATGTGACCTACGAGCGTGAGGTGGACAGGCTGAAGACGGAGTTTGTCTCCATAGCGGCACATGAGCTGAGGACCCCCCTGATCTCCATCCAGGGTTTCTCAGAGATTCTCCTGACGCGGGAGGATATTACAGGGGAAGAGAAGTCGAAGTTTCTATCATACATCAACAGACAATCCGTGAACCTGACAAAAACAATCAACGCCTTGCTTGATATCTCCCGTATCGAGTCGGGCATGGGACTGACCTTAGATAAAGCTCCATGCGATATAAATAAAATCATTAGAGAGACGGTTGGGTATTTTCAGATATCGTCATTAATACATCAATTTGAAATTGTCCTGCCGGAAGGATCTGTAGAACTGATTATAGATGCAGAGAAAATGAGACATGTGTTGGAAAACATCCTTGGCAATGCCGTCAAGTATTCTCCCAAAGGCGGTCTTATCCGGGTGACCGGCGAATTAGCGGAAGACCTTTTTCAGGTTTCCATAGAAGACCAGGGAATAGGTATGCCCCCGGATCAGACAGAAAAAATGTTTGACAAGTTTTACCGCGTTGATAACACAGACACGGCTATCCCCGGCATAGGGTTGGGCATGAGCATTGTCAAGAATCTTGTGGAGGCCCATGGAGGAAAGATCTGGGTGGAGAGTGAGTTAGGGACAGGAACGACAGTGAAGTTTTCCATTCCGATAACTTGATTTCTCATTCCGAAATATTTACCGGAGGGTAAGCATATGAAAAAGATCCTTATAGTAGATGATCGAGCTGAAGTTAGAGAGTTAGTCGAGGTGACGCTCAGAGTTGAGGATTACCGAATTCTGCAGGCAAAAAGCGGGGAAGAGGCCGTAGAAATCGCAAGGGCGGAAAAGCCCGACCTGATCATCATGGATATCATGATGCCTGGGTCTGTGGACGGTCTGGAGGCGACTCGAATTTTAAAAAATGATCCGGAGACAAAAGACTGTAAAATCATCATGCTGACTGCCAAAGGCCAGGAAACTGACAGGAAAGCGGGCTTTGAGGCCGGTGCGAACGACTATTTTATCAAACCCTTCAGCCCTCTTGAATTGATAAAGAAGGTGGAAGAAGCTCTTGGTTAAGCCAGTTATCGGGAATGCAGGGAAAAAGGAAGATTTCCATGGACACAGATGACCTTTCTGCCGGTTCTTTAAATACTGATCAACTGAAAAAATATGCGAAAGATCTCGCCGAAGTCTATAGATCGGCAAAGGAAAAAAAGAGAGAACTTGAAGATCTCTCCAAGCAACTTATGAGATTTGCAGACGACCTGAACAAGTCCAATTTAGAGATAAAGTCCGCCCATCAAGAATTACATAAGGCATACCTGGACACCATCCATCGACTTGTATTAGCCGCCGAGTACAAAGATGAAGATACTGGAAATCATATCAGGCGAATGAGTCGATACAGCGCCTTGATTGCTGAAAAACTCGGGCTGCCGGCCAAAGAGATTCAAAACATACTCTATGCCGCCCCCATGCATGATGTGGGGAAAATCGGTATTCCGGATAGCATTTTGATAAAGCCGGGCAAATTGACAGACGAAGAATTCGATATCATGAAAACCCACACAACCATAGGTGCAAAAATCTTAGCAGGTTCCAAGGCCGAGATCTTACAGGTTGCCGGAGTGATCGCCCTTTCTCATCACGAAAAATGGAATGGTAAGGGATATCCGCAGGGCCTTGCCGGGGATAAAATTCCCCTGGCAGCCAGGATTGTCGGCCTTGCTGACGTCTTTGATGCCCTCACGTCCAGACGCCCCTACAAAGACCCTTTTCCTGCTGAAGTAGCCTTCGATATTATAAAGAAAGAACGTGGAGAGCACTTTGATCCGGAAATTGTGGATGTTTTTCTGGAAAACATAGACGATGTCCTGAAAATCAAAGCAGAAGTGAGTACATCAGAAGATTGGTGAATGAAAAGCAAATCCGAAAAAAGGGGGAAATACAAGTTAAAAACAAGACCGAGCCAGTTACATGCTATAATGTGTTAAGGTGAGACACAGAGATCGAGATTGGATTTGAGATAACGTACATGAGAAGAATAGCATATTTTCTGATCTTTTTGAGCCTGATTTTTTTCGCTTTTTCCACAACCTCTGCCAGGGAACCGGACGATTTCGTCCATCTCCGGGAGCAAATGGTGCAGCGCCAGATCGTGGCGAGGGGGGTAAAGGATCCAAAAGTAATAAAGGCCATGTTAAAGGTGCCCAGGCACCTCTTTGTGCCGGAAGCACGCCGCGCCTATTCTTACGGGGACTACCCCCTGCCCATCGGAGAGGGACAAACCATATCCCAGCCCTATATCGTGGCATACATGACAGAGGCCCTGGACCTCAGGCCCGACGACAAAGTCCTTGAAATCGGAACCGGCTCCGGGTACCAGGCCGCTATATTAGCTGAACTGGTCAAAGAGGTCTATACGATTGAAATCATCGAGAATCTTGGAAAGAGCGCCCGGCAGACACTGCGTGCGTTGGGTTACAAAAATATTTATGTGAAAATCGGGGATGGATACAAGGGCTGGCCCAAAAAGGCGCCCTTTGATGCCGTGATCGTAACCTGCGCGCCGGAACAGGTTCCCCAGGCCCTCATTGACCAGTTAAATGAAGGGGGTCGAACGATAATCCCGGTGGGAAGGACAGGGGGCGTTCAAAAATTAGTGAGGGCCGTTAAAAAAGGAGGCCGTCTTAAGACCGAAAACGTGATGTATGTCCGGTTTGTCCCCATGGTCAAGGGGAATGATTAGCCGAAACAAGCAACTTGTGTCACACAATCAGTCGTCTGCTTACGCCTTCCAGTGCGACTGCTCTTTGCTAAAGAAGGCTTGGCGTTCTTCGTCGTTCATGGCTTCAACCTCGACTTTCTTGACCTTTCCACCAGCCTTTTCGACAGCCTCTGTCAAAGATCCTATCATGAAGTCGCGAACCGCCTCCGGAATTCCCAGCATTGGTACAATTAGTGTAAAGGACACGTCCTCGTCTTCTACGCTAACATTGCGAACCATGCCGAGGTTGACCAGGGACATGGCGATTTCAGGATGTTCAACTTTATTTATGGCCTCAACGATTTGTTCTTTGGTTGTCATAAGAATCTCCTTTCTTTCTTTATTCCGGGGATAAACGTTTAATAATAGTGTGGGATTCCTTTGATATGTAACATTAAATGATCATGATCATCAAGATCTTCCAACCATCCGTAATTGGCACGGAGGTGGGCGGCAAATCGGTCAACAAGTAAGCCCGTGAATCCCGTCCCGCTCTCCAATTATTTTCCCAATCAGAAATTCCGGAATATCCTTTTCTTTGATATAGTTATCGCCAACCATTTCACCCCTTACCGATATGATGGGCAGATTTTGGCCCTTGGTAAGATATTTTTGTTCTAAACATGCGTGCTTGCATCCATTTACTAAGAGGAGGAGATCCGTCTTTGTTTCCTTATCAGTAATAAACTCTATTATGATGCCTCTTCCTTCAATGCCTTCTTTTAGATGGTCTATCAATCCGGGCCTGTCAATTTCAGGATTGCATCCACCGCAGTACCTTAACCCAACTGAATACATAGACAGTTTCCATATCTGCTCGATATTTGATGCACTCATAAAAAGTCGTCACCCCGGCGAAAGCCAGGGGATAGGCCAGTCTGGGTTATGAGGTTCACGGTTCAACGGTTCAACGGTTTTAACCCCTGAACGGTGAACCCTGAACCCAAATCTTGAGCTAAAAACGTACCCTTTTGTGCAAAATATTACCCCCAAATCAGTTAAATTTTTCGAGGTCTGAAATCAACATATCTGCACCTTTTTTTCTTCGATTT
>JAFDDR010000250.1 GCA_019310785.1 Deltaproteobacteria bacterium | reverse complement strand
GTATCGCATATCAACCGTTATGAAACGGGATAAAATTTCAAGAAAGGAGGCATCCCGTTTTATAAAAAAGATTGACGAGCAGCGACGTAAATGGGGACAAAAGCTGTACGGGATAGAACCATGGGATCCCAGC
The DNA here is from genome assembly GCA_019310785.1 of Deltaproteobacteria bacterium. Lineage (GTDB taxonomy): Bacteria > Desulfobacterota > DSM-4660 > Desulfatiglandales > Desulfatiglandaceae > JAIOSR01. The sequence goes on along the minus strand of JAFDDR010000250.1, from coordinate 3,850 downwards.
GCCTATGATCTGGTCCTTAATATCGACAAGATCACGATAGAGGATGCCGTGGATACAATATGCCGGATATCCGGGTTAAAGCAATTCCAAACAACCCCTGAATCCAAAAGTGCAATGGATGATCTGGCTCTTACCGTTAAGGTCAGGAATTTTCTCATAGACGCAAAACCGAGTGTCGATGTCCATATCGAAAACAAGTTCGTCTATCTCAAACCAGATGTTCCGTTAAGCCAGGAGTCAGAGATAGTCAACAAGATGGGGGAGATTATGAAAACGATTCCGGATATTAAAGGAATTCAGGTGGTACGGTAAAGATCTTGGCCAAGAGGCCCAGGCTTTGGTTATCACCAGCCGGGATTTGCTTTGTCGGAAATTCATTGAAGTATTGAAATTACAAATATCAAATTACAAATTACAAACAATTTCCAATGACCGAAATTCGAAAATCCAAACAATTTCCCTTCATTGAAGGTTTTGGTCATTGAATATTGGAATTTGAGGTTTGTTTGAATTTTGGTGCTTGGAATTTGTATTTTTAGATACAAAAATTCAGGGCGGAGACATCTATCTCGACTTGGCTTAGAGGACCAGATTTTATAATTTCAATAGATAGTCGGCAATCAAATCTTTCATTCTCCAGGGTCTTTTTCGGAAGTTTCTTTCATGATCGGCAGGATAATCGTGAAGGTTGTTCCGGAACCCAACTCACTCTCTACCTTGATATCTCCACCATGGTCTTTTATAAACCCATAACAGACGGAAAGCCCGAGGCCCACATCTTTTATATTGTCCTTGGTGGTAAAGAAGGAGTCAAAGATTTTGTCAATATTTTCCCCTTTAATACCAATTCCCGTATCGGATACCTCAATCCGGACATTATCCCCCTCTGCCCTGGTTCTCACTGTCAGGGTTCCTCCGTCAGGCATGGCATCTCTTGCATTGGAAATCATATTAAGAAAAACCTGACGGAGCTGGTTCTTTGATGCATGAACCTCTCCCAGGCCTTTGTCAAAATTGGAAGAAATTCGGATGCTGTGCTCCTGCAACTGCTTTTCGTGCAGTAGAAGAATCTCGTCCAGGATGGTATTGATATCGGTGGGTTGCTTTTCTTCCTCATCGGGCTTGGAAAAAGAGAGCATCTTGCGGAGCATTTCAGTGAGTCGCATGGTCTCCGAAAGGGCCATCTCAAGTATCTTTCTCCTCTTGCTCTCCGGAGCAATCTCGGTTTTCATCAATTCTAAGGTGTTCATAATCCCGTAAAGCGGGTTATTCAACTCATGGGCAATCTGGGAGGTCAGACGTCCCATGGCCGCCAGCTTTTCAGACTGTAATAACTGTTCCTGCGTCTGCCTGAGTTTTCTTTCCATATCCAATCTTTCTTTCAAGTCCACGAATGTGCCCACAGAAGCCGTCGCCTTTCCATTTGCATCGTAAATTATGGCTGCCGAAAGGTCCCCTTCTACTATGTTACCGTCCCGTCTTACATAGACCATGGGATGGGATCTCAATCTTCCAACACCTCCATATTCAGGGCTCCGCATCATTTCCATGATCTCTGCTGCCACCCCTTCAGGATAGACATTTCTGATGTTCATCCTGCCTATCGTCTCCTCAGTCTTATACCCTAAGGTCTCTTCAGCGGCCCTGTTCCAGATGATGATATTCCCCTTCATATCCGACGCCATAATGGAATTGGGCGAACTCTGGATAACCTTGTTCAAGAAATCATGAGCTTCTTTTACCTCTCTTTCCATCCTTTTTCTCTGGGACTGATCCACGTTGATCCCTTCGTAACCAATGACTTTTCCATCCTGATCATGACGCACGTGGCCTGTGAGAAGGATTGGGATAGCTTTTCCATCCTTGCGTTTGAAATCAACTTCATAGTCAATCACCCGTCCATCTCGCTCGATCATTTCCCGAAACTTTAGACGATCTTCAGGTCTCAAATACAAATCTTTAGATATGTCGATCTTCAAAAATTCGTCTTTGCTTTGATAACCCAGCATGTCCAGAAGTGCCTTGTTGGCGTTTATAAACTTCCCTTCTTTACTGCTGATATACACACCAACACCCACATGTTCAAATAGCCTTCTGTAATCCTCTTCCATCTGTTTTCTTTGGGTCTGATCCACAATGATCCCTTCATATCCCAAAATTTTTCCTTGTAGATCATAGCGCACATGGCTGGTGAGCAGGACTGGGATAGATCTTCCATCCTTTCTTTTAAAATCAACCTCGTAGTCAATTACGTGTCCTTCCCGCTCAATCATTTCCTGGAATTTTCTACGATCTTCAGGTCTTAAATATAGATCTCTGGCTAAGTCAATCTTGAGAAATTCGTCTTTGCTTTCATATTCCAGGATATTCAGAAGTGCCCGGTTAGCATCCAGAAATCTGCCTCCTCTGCTACTGAAGTAAACACCAACACCCACGTGTTCAAACAATCTCGTGCAGTCCTTTTTGGAAACTTTGAGATCATATCCACGCTGTTTTATCTGCGTAATATCTCGATATATGCTCAGCTTTGATACGCTTCCGTCAACATTCTTCAAAGGCAATTCAATGAGGTCATAGGTCTTGTCACTAATCGGAAGAGCCAACTCCCAATGGGTTGTCTCACCTGCAAATACCTCATCCGCCCTGCACCAAGGACATACTTCATCACGATGACCAATGACCTGGTAGCATTTCCTGCCCGTGCCTTCCCCAAAGTCCTTGACCATGACATGATTCATAAATTCTATGGTATAATCATCCTTGATCACGTAAATCCCGTCTTCCATTGCCTCAAGAATAGAATTCAGCCTCTGGCTCTCCTTGTCAGTCATGATAAACCTCATTTGGACATGTCGCATCTTCCGTGCGAACTGGAAGCGCAGAGCTTTAGCTCTGCCGTTGAGAAGCAGGGCTGAAGTCCTGAGCTGCGTTTAATAAACTGTTATCAAGTCTGGACCGAAGGAAAGAATAGAAATCCTTCAAGATATCATGCTTTCAGTATATCGCTGATAACCTTGATTAACTCAGGAGGATCAATCGGCTTTTCCACAAAACCATCAGGCCCTGTGGAAGCTGCATCCGCGCTATCCGTTGCATTCCCGGTGTTTCCATTAGAAAAATAATCTCTGAAGTCGGCCCCTGTTATCCACGACATACCGGACACTACAACGACAGGGATATGGCTAAGTCCGGGGTCCTGTTTCAGTTCCTGGAACATGCTGATACCGCCTTTCTCCGGCATGATCAAGTCAAGGAGAATAAGATCCGGCTTTTCCTTTTGTGCCATCTCGAGGCCTTCAACCCCGGTTTGAGAGCTGATGCTATCAAACCCGCTATCTTCCAAGACCGAGATCATGAAGCTGATTGCATCCGGCTCATCATCAATGATCAAAATTTTCCTTCCCATGGCCACTCCTTCTTGAGATAATAAATTAAGGCATTTGCCAGGATTTTTATAATACCATAAGGCTGGGCTGTTTAAAAGTGCAAATATGTCTTCATGAAAAAAATCTTTGACTCTATTTGATAACCTAATAAAAAGTCGCTCCGCGCCTTTTTATTAGGCGGAGGAGGGCTTCCCCTCCCCCGCCATTTGAAGTGAATCCAAATGGTTCCACCCTCTCCGAGGCGTAGGCTCTACGAGCCGGAGGCCCACCCCAGGCCGGGGCTTACCACCCGCCCTCGACCTGGTGATGGACTTTTTACGAGTCCATCCTATTTAATTATGCTATAGTGAGTGACAGAATCAATTTCCAAAAGCTGATGTCATAACGTTTTCATCAATCTGACACATGAATCGACTACTCGTACATCCTCCATCCGAACAGGAGACCTGACCATGAGAAAATTT
>JAFDDR010000249.1 GCA_019310785.1 Deltaproteobacteria bacterium | reverse complement strand
ATGATGTACGGCAATTTTTTTCTTGTCAAGTTCGGGCTGGAGGAACTGAAGGTTTTTATCTAAGACTTTTTCCAAATAGCAATCCTGGAAATTGGGTTTTAAAGGGCGGGCAAAATCTAAGAATTCCGTGACAATGTTATTCAGCCTGCTCGATTCTTCGATAATGACTCCGGAAAGTTTCTTTTGTGAATCATTGGAACCATCCATGCCGCCCATGAGTTCTGCCGTGCTCCGGATAATCCCTAAAGGATTTCTGATCTCGTGAGAAACCCCGGCACACATCTGACCTAAGGCAGCTAAGCGCTCGGCCTGGTTCAACTGGAATTCTAATTCCATCTGCTCCCTGGCCCTCTCTTCAATGACCCTTTCGGCCTTGCGGACAATCAAAATGAGCGCCACGAATATGAGGCCCATGATAAGAGTGGAGAGCCCGAAGATGAAATACTGGAGTTTGACTATGGACCGGTATTCCCGGGTCATGTCCTGAATCAACTCGAAAACGCCAAAGATTTCTTTCTCTCCGGTAAAGGGGATCACTCCCATGAAAGGTATGTAGGTCCTGAGTTTCTTCTCTCCCCCTATCCTTTCTATTCCAAGTCCCCAGAGATTATCACCTTTAGCCAGGACTCCGGATGAGTGCTCTCCGTCAGTCGCCTTTTTGTAACCCGGGGTCTCTTTTCCCTTTTTGCCCAAAAGCCTGGAATCGGTGCTGTAGGCGATAACTCCCTGGCGAATGGCATAGATGTTGACAAGATCAATGTTAAAGCCGTGGATTGTATTTTTAACTACTCGATCCATCCATTCATATTGCTCTTTTTCCCTGAGGCTGATATGTCCGTACCGCCTGGACACGGGAATGGAAAAGTTCTGAAAGACCTGGTGATTTAGGTTTTCGCCTAACAACAGGGCATAATTTTCATAACTTTTCATCAGGATGTCTTTGGCCTGTTGGGAGATGACTACCGAGAATGGAAAGCTAAACAAAATCAGGATAATAAAGCTTGTATAAGCAAAGAACTTTACCAGCCGAAACTGTTTTCCTTCTGCTCGTGTATTTTGATTTATCGGTGTCATAGATATTGCAAATCTGTAATCATTCACAGGTTCAAGGGTTTTTTTCTGAACCGTTAACCTGACAACCTGAGGAGTTACTTTTCTCGTAAATGCGCATCCCAAATGCAGTCCAGGGACAAGAATGGAACCTTGAACCCCTGAACCTTTGAACCTGTGTACGCCTGTGCACTCCACGAGAAATTTGGGGATCGGGACCGTCGAAGATCCCGCTGCGCGGGAGTCAGAATAAGTTGGCTCTGCCTTTGAGCTTTGTGCCTAAAAATACAAAATCCAAGCACCAAATTACAAATAAATTTCAAATTCCAATATCCAATGACCAAAACCTTACACGACAAGAAATCGTTTGAATTTTAGAATTTTGGTCATTGGAATTTGTTTGATACTTGGGATTTGATATTTGGAATTTCAATCAGTCAATGAAACTCCAACAAAGCAAAGCCTCTATGGGCCTAACCCAAAACCGAGACCTCTGGACCCGGATATTTACTTTGCCAGGCATTCTATTCCAAAAAGAGGTCAAAGGTCAACAAATTAGGCTTGAACCGGGAATCGCTATGTTATAAATAAACCCTGGTATTAGAAATGGGAAATGAAGAATTAAAGAACCTTCCATACATGCTTTACGCCGATGCAGAAGGCCGGATCTATGACCATCCATATTTTCGGATGGCGGGCTTTTCCGGGGCGTCCCGGGCCGATCTGAAACCGGAAGATCTCATTCCCCTGCCCGAATTCAGCAAGCTCTTTTTTATCCCTGATTGCCCCCCCATGGGTCTTGATCCGTCAACGGGCAAATTGAAAACCGTTTCCCAAATCAAGGTTGACGGGGTTGTGACCGAGTGCTTTGCCGTGGCCGCTTTCCCGGAACCGGGATTGGTGAGAAGCCACCTGCCGGCCGTGGACTATGGCCAAAAATCTTATGTCCTGCCCATGTGGGCCTACACGGCCGTGGGATTCATGGATGGGTCATACCAGGCTGCCGGGTTCAGGATAGAATACAACCACAAGTGGGACCCAAAGAATTACGATGACAGGGAACTTGTTCCTGCCATAGAGAAATACCGGAAAGAGCACGGATCGAGTCCACTCGTGGAACACCTCGTCAATTGCGCCACGGTAAACCATTGTTTTGCGGCCAAAAACCTGTTCCTCAAGAGGTGGGAGGCCCCACTCCCTGTCAGCCAGGCGTGTAATGCCGCCTGCCTCGGATGTCTTTCTTTTCAACCTGAAGGGTCATGCGAGGCATCACAGGACAGGATATGTTTCAGGCCGTCAACAGAGGAAATTGTATCTTTGTCGGTCAATCACCTGAATCAGGCCCCCGAGTCTATCATCAGTTTCGGCCAGGGCTGTGAAGGTGAACCCCTCACGGAGTACAGGCTTATCGCGGAGAGTATCAGGGAAATCAGGAAGCGGACGGGCAAAGGGACCATCAACCTCAACACAAACGGGAGCCTGCCCGAACGGGTTCGAGAGATTGCCAATAGTGGTCTGGACTCCATAAGGATCAGCATGAACAGCGCCCGGCCCGAATTCTACAATGCCTATTACCGGCCAAAGAACTATGGCTTTGCGGATGTGGTCGCCTCCATTACCCTTTCCAGGGAAATGGGGCTCTATACCATGATAAACTATCTTGTTTTCCCGGGAATTACCGACCAGGAAGAAGAAGTAGAGGCGTTAATAAGGCTTATTCAAAAAACAGGTGTCAATTTTATTCACATGAAAAACCTGGATATTGACCCTCAGATTTACCTGGAAAAAATGCCGGAATCCAATTCACCTGCCGTGGGAATAAAAGAGATGGCGGCCCTCCTTAATAAGGAATTCCCGGATGTGGAGCTTGGCTACTTCAACCGGCCTGTGCGGTGAAGTTGTTTTGGTTTGTGTATTGTCTTTTTCTGTCGTACTCTCAGGTGTATAAGCCATTGATATTTCCTTTGTCTTTTAACGGGTATCACTATGACCATTGCCAATGAATGGTGGGTTAAGCGTAGAGAGGAACTGGAGATCCTTGCAAGGGACAAAAGCCCGGTTCGTATCTACATCGATGAAATATTAAACGAGGTCCTGTTTGATTTTTTGTATATTGATGCAGTGGAAAGGATCTTTTATAAAGCCGGCACCAACCCCCACCCGAGGATACTTGAAAAGGTCAACAGAATGGGGGCGGGCTTTAAATGCGTTTCAACTTGCGAGATAGTGCATCTGTTAGAGATGTTTCCTGATATCACGCCCGGCCAGTTTTTGTTTGCCCCGGACTTTGCAGGGCCGGAGGACTACGACTACGCATTTGAAAAGGATATTTCGGTTGTATTGAATGATGTCTATCCTATAAAGGCCTGGCCAAATGTTTTTCGAGAAAAGGAGATTTTTCTTCAGGTCTTATGGCCCAAACAGGAGACTGCCGGACCCGGCATCCCCGCATCGAAGATTGAAGATGCCTCAAAAACCTTAAATGATGTTGAAGCTAAAGTAAAAGGTCTCCAGCTTGAATCAAAAGAAATCGACCTCTTTGCGCCCGGCAGGTTGATGGAAACGGTTTCGTTTCTTGCCGATTTAGCCTCTTCATTGGAGGGCATCTCCTTTTTCAGCCTGGGAAATGAAATCGGCCTTTCAGGAAGGCAGTCAACAGGGACCCGGAGCATTAAAGGGATAGGGCAGGAGCTTGAAGAAGTCAGGGATGCCTATCCTCGATTCAGATTGTGGCTTACGCCGGGGCCCGCTGTTTTTTCTGACGCGGGAATTATATTGACTAAAGTGACTGAAGTAATTGAACGAGAGGGGCGTACTTATGTCCGCATGGATATGGACATGGAAATGCTCCTGCAACAAGTGATCTACGGCAGGCATCCTGACATCCTGAATCTTTCAAAATTGAACAAAACCGCAAGCATGCCCGCCCACGTCATTGGGGCAGCGAGTA
>JAFDDR010000248.1 GCA_019310785.1 Deltaproteobacteria bacterium | reverse complement strand
ATAAAAAACCGATTCGAATCCTTCGAATAATCGCCCGCCTCAACGTGGGTGGACCGGCCATACAGGCCGTTTCCCTGACAAGCGAGCTTGCGCCGGATAGCTATCAGACGATGCTCGTATGCGGACAGGTGAGTTCAGATGAAGGGGATATGGCTTACCTCGCTAAGGAAAAGGGGGTCAAGCCGGTTGTTATCCCCGAACTTGGAAGGGAGATTTCCGTTTTTGATGATTTGAAGTGTTTTTTTGCCTTAAGGAAAATAATCAGGCGGTTCAGACCTCACATTATTCACACTCATACGGCCAAGGCGGGAACCTTAGGGCGTCTTGCGGCCCTGAGTATCAATGCGACGGCACGGTCCGGGAGCAGGATCTCAATTGTCCACACCTTCCACGGCCATGTATTTCACAGTTATTTTAGTAAGTTGAAAACATTTGCCTTTATTCAAATCGAAAGGCTGTTAGCCAGGTATACGGACCGGGTTATAGTTATCAGCCCCCTGCAAAAAGAGGATATCTGCGATAAATTCAGGATAGCGGGTAAAGAAAAGGTAAAAGTCATAAGGCTGGGATTTGATCTTTCAGGCTTCAGGGACTGTGACCGGAATAGGGACGGACTCAGGGCAAAATATTTTTTAAATGGCGCACCCGGTAAGTTCCTTGTGGGAACCGTTGGAAGATTAACCCGGGTAAAGAACCATTCATTACTCCTGAACGCGGTGATGCTGTTAAAGGATTGGGGAAAGCTCGATCTTTTCCGTTTTCTTATTGTGGGTGACGGAGAACTCAGGGAAGATCTGGAAAATGAGGCCCGTAGTTCAGGAATACAGGAAGAAATCATTTTTACAGGATGGAGGAAGGATATGCCCCCTGTCTATGGGGCGCTTGATGCGGTAGCCCTAACGTCAAAAAATGAAGGCACTCCCGTGACTGTAATAGAGGCCATGGCCGCATCAAGGCCGGTAGTCGCCACGGATGTGGGTGGGGTTCGGGATCTATTGGGGAAAATCAAGGAGAAAAGGCCAAATGGAGTGCAATTGGCAAGAAACGGAATCCTTGTCCCCCCGGAAGACGGGGAAGCATTGGCAAATGCGCTGCTATTCCTGTTGGAAAAGCGAAAAAAACCTGATCAAATGGCCATGAATGCGAGAGACTTTGTCTCGGAAAAATATTCCCTTAAAAGGTTGGTGGATGATTTAGAGAATATGTATGATGAATTGGTAAGCGAGGGAACCGCCTGACTTTATGGAAATTCTGCCGCTGAAATCTTATATCCTCTTTTTTGCCGGGAGTTTCGCCCTGTCCCTGATTTTAACGCCCCTCGTAAGAAAACTTGCCCGGGCCACGGGACAGGTAGCCGTTCCCAAAGATAGTCGATGGCACCGAAAAGAGACCGCCCTTTTGGGCGGGGTTGGCATTTTTGTGGCCATGATGACCGTTTTGTTCGTGGCAGCCGGACTTGTGGACTGGTCTTTCCCCGGACGTCCTTATCTACCCATGGTGATCTGCTTTGGAGCAATGTTTGCATTAGGCCTGGCTGATGACATCTTTGATATGGACCCACAGCACAAGTTGGCGGGCCAGATTGTCATTGCCTCCGTTCTGGTGTTTTTTGGATTACGTCTCGGGTGGACCGATTCAAAGACCGTTAACCTGTTCCTGACCATTCTGTGGATAGTCGGGATAACAAATGCCTTTAACCTGTTAGACAATATGGATGGGCTTGCCGCGGGGGTTGCATTTATAGCGGGGGCCTTTCTGTTTCTTTTCCTGTACCTTAACCCGAATTCAAACACGTTTGCAGGTCCGGTCCTTTTGATGAGCGCCACATACTTAGGCGCTATTTTAGGCTTTCTGATCTATAACTTCAATCCGGCCTCCATTTTTATGGGTGATGCGGGAAGCCTTTTCATTGGTTTTGTCTTAGCCTGTCTTACGGTGGCAGGAAGTCCTCCTCACCTGAGGGGAACCGGCTTTTTTAACCTGCTGTCGGTCATTGCGATTCCAATCCTCATCCTTTTTATTCCCATATTAGATACCGGGTTTGTGAGCTTTATGAGGAAGTTGTTTCGTCGTCCCATTTCCCAGGGGGGGCGTGACCATTCTTCCCATCGCATGGTTGCCATAGGGTTTTCCGAGAGGAGGGCGGTTTTAGTCCTCTATGCATTTTCCGCGATGTCAGGCTTAATTGCCCTTGCCATCAATTATTTCAGCATAGGGACCAGCCTGGTTGTGATCATCCTTTACCTCCTTTTTGTGCTTTTTTTCTGGATATATTTGGCTAAGGTCAAGGTCTATCAGGAAAAATCTATCCTGTCCGACGATGCCTCCGGTGTCTTTACCCCTATCCTGGTCGAGATCACATACAGGAGAAGACTTTTCGAAGTCCTCCTGGATCTTGTCTTGATCTCGGTTGCCTATTATACCTCTTACCTTTTGCGTTTCGAGGGGGCGCCCGGCGCCAATCTGGATTTCTTTTTAAAATCACTTCCCATCCTGATTGCCTGTCAGATCATATGGTTTTATATATTTGGCATTTACAAGGGTGTGTGGGAGAGTACCGGTGTCAGGGAACTGACCGGCTACATAAAGGCCATAACCGCCGGTACGGTTATGGCCATGTTGATCTTCCTTTTTGTTTATCGCTTCCAAAGCTTTTCACGTGCTGTTTTCGTGATATACTGGATACTTATGCTGATTTTGGTATCCCTGTCCCGGCTATCTTTTCGCCTGTTGGACGAAGGTGTCAAGAGAGGAGGCAAGAAAGGCAAGCCGACCCTTATTTACGGTGCCGGGATAGGCGGACAGATGGCCGTCAAAGAGATAGAGAATAACCAGGAATTAGGGCTGGCATTAGTCGGTTTTGTTGACGACAAGGTCAGGATACATGGCAGGAAAATCCTGAGTTATCCTGTCTTGGGCGGCCGGAAAGACCTTGAAAAAATTATCAAGAGACATAATATCAGTAAGGTAATTATTTCTTTCAAAAAACAAGGAACTGAAAAGAAAAAGGAGATCAGGAAGTTGTGCTCCGGAATGAACGCAGAGGTAGAGGTTGTGCAGATGAAGCTGATCATCGGCTGATGGATCAAGCCGGTCAGGAAAAAAGGGGGGTTGCCAACGCAACCCCCTTTTTTTATGGGTAGGAAGAGGCTATCAGTTCCCCATGTTCCGAGCTTTTCCAATTGACAATTTCCCGGCTTGTGCATATAAAAACGACAAACTGATTTTCTGAAAGGAGCGATTATGGATTATAGCCTTTCTATGGAGCAGGAGATCCTGCGCAATTCGGTCCGCGATTTTGCCGAAAAAGAGATCAAGCCGGTGGCAAGGGATTTGGACGAAAAAGAGGAATTTTCCTATGACACCATGCGCAAGATGGCGGAATTGGGTCTTTTTGGAATGTTTGTTTCCGAAAAGTACGGGGGCCAGGGCATGGACTACGTGTCATATATTATTGCCACAGAGGAGATAGCCAGGGTGGATGGCTCTCATGCGGCCACTGTGGCGGCGGCTAATTCCTTAGGAATAGGACCCCTTTATTATTTTGGAAATGAGGAGCAGAAGCAGAAATATCTCCCCAAGCTTTGCGCGGGTGAGACAATGTGGGGCTTTGGGTTGACCGAGCCCAATGCGGGATCAGACGCTGGGAATTCCAAGACAAGCGCTGTTCTTGAGGGCGATGAATGGATCATCAACGGCAGCAAGATATTCATCACTAATGCCTCTACCGAAATCACGGCAGGGGTGACGGCACTTTCGCGTTCAGGCACCCGGGAGGACGGCCGGCCGGAGCTCTCCTGTATCCTGATTGAGCAGGGTACCCCGGGATATGAAGCAAGAGAAATGCACGGGAAGATGATGTGGCGTGCTTCCAACACCAGCGAGCTCTATTTTGACGATTGCCGGGTCCCTAAGGAGACGATTGCCGGGTCCCTAAGGAGAATCTATTAGGCCAAAGGGGAAATGGCTTCCATCAGATGCTCCAGACCTTAGATGGCGGCAGGCTCTCAATCGGGGCCATGGGCCTGGGGGGGGCCCAGGGCTGTTTTGAAATGGCGCTCAAATACAGTAACGAACGGGTGCAGTTCGGCAAACCCATTTCCAAATTCCAGGTAAACGCCTTTAAATTAGCCGACATGGCCCTTGAGATCGAGTGCGCCCGTCTCCTCCTTTACAAGGCCTGCTGGTTGCGTGATAACGACAAGCCGTTTTCCAAAGAAGCTGCCATGGGCAAACTATATTGCTCCGAGGTCATGTATCGATGTGCCAACCACGCTGTCCAGCTCCATGGGGGCTACGGACTCATGAAGGAATATGATATAGAAAGGTTTTACCGTGACCAGAAGCTTTTGGATATCGGGGAAGGAACATCGGAAGTACAGCGCATAGTTATATCGAGGCTTATAGGAGCTGTTTAGAAGTAGGAGTTCGTTCATGGAAACGTCAACGTTAACTCTAACTGAGTCAGATAGAAGCGATTTTCTTTCCCGTAAACGGTACTAAAATCCCAAATTAAAATACTCAAATTACAAACAATATCAAAATTACAAATTCCAATGACCAAACTATTTCAATCACTTATTGGATGTTTAGCCGCCATTTTTGCTATTTTGAATTTCGGTCATTGAGATTTGTTTGGGCTTTGTATTTTGGTGCTTGGAATTTTCATGATTTTCATAAGCCAGTAACTTTACTTATTTCAAGCAATTACCTGTTTAAATGACATAGCCCTGGGCGCTTGCCCTATCATACGCAATTACCTGTTTAAATGACATAGCCCTGGGCGCTTGCCCTATCATACGCCTCTCTTGCTTCTTGTTCCAGTTCCGCCGCGCGGCCTTTGTAGCGCGGCGAGAAATGGAATATTCGAAACTGATTTACCCCTGCCTCTGCCGCTAATTTCCCTGCTTCCTTAGCAGTGAGATGATGTTTTTTCCGGGCCATCTCCTTATCGCTGTCTAAAAATGCCCCCTCAATAAAGAGGACGTTTGCTCCTTTTGCGAGCCTGACAATTTTCGTTGAATTGTCAGGACTGGCAACCACATCGGTTATATATGCAATCTTCTGACCTGGTGTGATCTTTGCAATTTTATTGACCAGGTCTCCCAAGATAAATTTCTTTTCGTGAATAGTCTTTCCATTTTCTTCCCATGTGACAAAAAAATCACCTTTAAGGTCTTTTTTCCGGTAAATTGCAGATTTGAACCGGTTAAGCCAGGGGCCCACAGGCAGTCCCATGTCTGTGAGACCCTGTTTGATGATGTTGACATAGAAGTTTTCTGTGAGGGACAGTCCGAGACAGGGCACCCTGTGATCAAGCAGTACTCCATACACTGAAAAGGAAGGCTCTTTTAGAAGTGTGCCGGAAAAGGGCCTTGACGATGGGGCACCCTTTGGCACGAATCGATCCTGGCAGGCATAGGTATTTGTAAGAATCCTGTCCGGGTGAACCTCGTTGACTTCGAGCAAAAAATTATTCGTAAATTCATTTACCAGGTTCCAGGTGTAACCCGCTAATTTTCCCTCCACATTTTTAAAAAAACCGGGTGGGCCAAAAAGATGCAGGGCCTTGTCCCTGCCCAATAAAACCCTGAGCAGGTTATCAAACCCGATGAAGTGGTCCATGTGGGTATGGGTGACAAAAACGTGGGTTATCTTGAGA